>JBGPVE010000024.1:0-19959 GCA_041491545.1 Gemmatimonadota bacterium
ATGATGGCGCCCGCCTCGGTCGCCGCCACGAGATTCTTGAGGTGAACCAGCGACAGCGGCGTTTCACGGGGCACGAGAATCAGTTTGCGCCGCTCCTTGAGCGTCACGTCCGCGGCGCGCTCCACCAGAGAGCGGCTCGACCCTGCGGCGACCGCGGCGACCGTGCCCATCGAGCAGGGACAGATCACCATGCCGCTCGTCTTCTGGGATCCCGACGCCGGGAGCGCACCGCGGTCGCCGTCGACAAAGTGATGGACGGTGGACCACTCCCCGCCGGTGGCGGCGCGCAGCTCGTCGGTCGACGCGATCCCACACTCCTCCTTCAGCAGCCGGGAGCCGTGGCTCGACACCACCAGCCAGACGGGGACGCGATGCCGGGCGAGCACATCGAGAAGGCGTACGCCGTACGGGGCGCCGGACGCGCCGGTGATGGCGAGAACGACGGGATGATGGGTTTGCGTCATCGAACCAACCGATCGAGGAGCGCGAAGCCGAACACGGTCAGAGACATGACGCCGTTCATCGTGAAGAAGGCGGCGTCGAGTCGGGAGAGATCACCCGGCCGCACCAGGCGGTGCTCGTACATCAAGATGCCGGCGGCAGCGAGAACCCCGACGTAGTAGAGAAGACCGAATCCGGCGCCATACCCGAAGAGTGCCAGCGCGGGGATCGTCACCCCGTGCAGCAGCTTGGCGAGGAGGATGCTCCGACCCTCTCCCAGGCGCACCACCGCGCTCTTGAGTCCCTCTCCGCGATCGAACGCCGCATCCGGCAGCGCATAGAAGATGTCGAAGCCGGCCACCCAGGTCGCGACGGCCACGGTAATCGTGACCAAGGGCCACGCCGGGTCGCTCCACGCGCCGGTGACCGCGAGATAGCCTCCGACCGGGGCGATGGCGAGGCTCACGCCGAGCCAGAGATGCGGCCACCAGGTGAAGCGCTTCGACAGGCTGTACGTCATGACCCACGCGAGCGCCAGCGGGGAGAGCGCCAGGCAGAGCCGATTGAGCGCCGCCGCCGCCCCGACAAAGACCGCCGCCGCGACCACCACCGACGTCCAGGCCTCGGTGAGACTGAGCGCGCCCCGCGGCAGCTCGCGATTGAGCGTCCGCGGGTTGCGGGCGTCGAATCGCCGGTCGGCGATGCGGTTGAATCCCATGGCGACCCACCGCGCCGAGGAGAACGCCACCACCACGAGCAGCACGGTGCGCCAGCTCACCGGCTCGCGCGAGGACGCCGCAAGGATGCCGAGGAGCGCAAAAGGCAACGCAAAGACGGTATGCGGCAGCTTGACGAAGTTGGCGTAGCGCACGAAAAGCGACTCGCCCGTGAAGGTCTGGCCTTCGGTCACCGCTCGCCCCTCGCCGCCAACGTGATGCCCAGCTTGTCCCACATGGTGTCCACCCGCGCTTTGGTCTCGTCGTCCATCACGATCTTGCTGGGCCATTCGCGGGTGAAGCCCTCCTCCGCCCATTTCCGCGTGGCGTCGATGCCCATCTTGCTGCCATAGGTGAAGCCGCGGCTGGCGTGATCGAGGACATCGACCGGCCCCATCGTGAAGCGCACGTCGCGCTCGGGATCGATGTTGTTGAGCGCGACCCACCAAGCCTCGTCCGGATCCCGAACGTTGACCTCCTTGTCGACGACGACCAGCACCTTGGCCAGCGACATGAGCCCCTGTCCCCACAAGGCGTTCATCACTTTCTGGGCCTGACCCGGGTACTGCTTGTCGATCGAGACGAAGACCAGATTGTGGAAGATGCCGGGCGCGGGCATGTGATAGTCGACGATCTCCGGCACGGTGAGCTTGAGCAACGGCAGAAAGATGCGCTCCGTCGCATGGCCGAGGTAATAATCCTCCATCGGCGGCCGGCCGACGAGCGTCGCCGGGTAGATCGGATCGCGGCGCATCGTGAGCGCGGTGACGTGCACTTTGGGATAGTAGTCCGCGAGGGAGTAGAACCCGGTGTGATCGCCGAAGGGTCCTTCGAGCACGAGCGATTCCGCCGGGTCGATGTATCCCTCGAGGACGATGTCCGCCTCGGCGGGCACGTCGAGATCGCAGGTGACGGCCTTGACCAGCTCCACCGGGGCCCGCCGGAGGAACCCGGCAAAGATGAATTCGTCGATCGTGGGCGGGAGCGGCGCGGAGCCGGAGTAGATGCTCGCGGGATCGCCGCCCAGGGCGATCGCCACCGGCATCCGCTCCCCTCGGGCCGCCATCTCCCGCCAGTGCGCCGCACCGACCTTGTGTCGCTGCCAGTGCATGGCGAGCGTATCGCGTCCGAGGACCTGGATGCGATACATGCCGACGTTCCGGGTGCCCCGGATCGGATCGGTGGTGATCACCATGGGCAGTGTGATGTAGCGTCCGGCGTCGCCCGGCCAGGTGGTGAGGAACGGTATCTCGTTCAGGTCCACCTCCTGACCCTGGCGCACGACCTCCTGGCAGGATGCCTTCCCCCCTTTCACTCGGGGCGGGAACTTCGCAATCTCCGCCAGGCGGGGGAGCATGGCGAGCTTTCCGAACAGACCGTCGGGCACCTTGAGATTGAGCATCTCGCTGATGCGGGCACCCACCGCATCGAGGTCGGTGACGCCCAAGGCGAGGCACATCCGCCGCGCCGAGCCGAAGAGATTGATCGCGACCGGGTGCGCGCTCCGGCGTCCGTCATCGAGCAGCACGTGCTCGAAAAGAAGGGCGGGCCCTCCGCCCGGGCTCTTCATGCATCGATCGGCGATCTCCGCGATCTCGAGATGCGCGCGGACCGGATGAGCGACGCGAACCAACTCGCCGAGACGCTCGATCTCGCGGATGAAGTCTCTCAGATTCTCTAGTGGCATTCGAATCCTTCTGTTGCTTGCACCGGAGAGACGCGGCGAGCGGGGGCCGTCATGCGCGTGTCCCAACGTGCAGCGCCGTGACGCCACCGACAAAGAGGTTGTAGCTCACATCGGTAAAACCCGCCGCTCGGATCTGCCGCGCGAACTCGGCCGGCGGAGGAAAGGCGCGCGCGGACTCTGGAAGCCACTCGTAGGCCGTCGTATGTTTCGAGACCCACCGCCCGATGTGCGGCAGCACGCGCTCGAAGTAGAACAGATATAGCGCTCTGAGAGGTTGCCACTGCGGCGTCGCCATCTCCAGAATCACGAGTCGGCTGCCGGGCTTGAGTACTCGCGCTACCTCCGCCAAACCGCTCTCGAGGCTCGCGAGATTCCGCATGCCCCAACCGATCATGACACCGTCGAATATCCCGTCGGCGAACGGCAGCTCCAAGGCGTCCGCCGCCACCGGCGCGAGGGCGGCGGCCTTGCGGCGGCCGAGCTCCAGCATGGGGCGAACGAAGTCGGCCGCGACAATGCGACCACGAAACCCGGGCCGCCGCGCCAACGCGGCCCCGAAATCGACCGTGCCGGCGCACAGGTCGAGGTAGATTCCGTCGGGTGCGCGCTCCCAGTCCAGTCGCGCGACGGCATAGCGTCGCCACCAGAGATCGAGCCGCAAGCTCATGATCCGGTTGAGCCGGTCGTACGACGGGGCGATCGCGGTGAACATCGCTCGGACGTAAGCCCGCTTCTCCGCGCCGCCAGCGACCGGTAACTTCTGATCTGAGGCTAACATAGCCGTCGAATGTACCCCGCTGGGAAACGGCTCCGCAAGCGCTAGGCGCCCCCACACCGGTGCCTGAGCCGCCGGCGGGGCTCGCCGCCAAGACCGACCAAGAGATCGTCGCGCTCGCTCGGGCCGGTCACGAGGCGGCGTACCGGGAATTGATCCGCCGGTACGAGCGGCCGCTCTTCTCCCTGCTCTTCCGCATGGTGCGGGACCGAGAGCTAACGGAGGATCTGGCGCAGGAGACGTTCATCAAAGTCCTCAACGCCATCGAGTCGTACCGGCCCGAATACAAGTTCTCGTCCTGGATCTTCAAGATCGCGAACAACGCGGCGATCGATCACCTCCGTCGCCGCGAGCTCGACACCCTCTCGCTGGAGGGTTCACCGCACGCGGAGACGGCGGATGCGATCGAGGCGACCGCACTCCAGATCGGCGCCCGGCAGGAGTCGCCGCTGGACGAGGTCGCGGCCCGGGAGCTGGGCGGTCAGATCGAAGCGGCCATCGCGCAGCTCCGACCGGAGTATCGCTCCTGCATTCTGCTGCGTCACGTCGAGGGGCGGGCCTATGAGGAGATCGCCGAGATCCTGAGCCTTCCCTTGGGCACCGTCAAAACGTACATCCATCGGGCGCGCCATGAGTTGCGACAGGCTCTAGGCCATCTGAGACAGTGAAACCTTCGTGCGATTCGCATCGTAAAGGGGGCCACTTATGACCGGTCCATCCACTCTGCATTTGTCGCC
The DNA here is from genome assembly GCA_041491545.1 of Gemmatimonadota bacterium. Lineage (GTDB taxonomy): Bacteria > Gemmatimonadota > Gemmatimonadetes > Gemmatimonadales > GWC2-71-9 > DASQPE01. The sequence goes on from JBGPVE010000024.1 coordinate 4,357, forward strand.
CGACGACATCGACGCTTGGCTCGCCGGCAGTCTGGCCGGCCCCGCCCTAGAGCACCTCGAGCAATGCCCGACGTGCCTGCGGTGGGCGGAGGCAGAGCAAGAGATCGCCGAGCAGCTGACAGCACTGCCGCTCTTCTCGCCGCGGACCGATTTCGCCGACCGGGTGATGGCCGCCGTCAGCATCCCCGACCCCTTCGCCATTCGCTCGCTGCAGGCCGCCCGGCGCCGCCTCTTCGCCAACCGCAAGTCGGTCGCGGTCGCGGCCTCGATCGCGCTGGCGCTGCTCGGATCGATGGGTGCGAGCATCGTCTGGACGCTGGCTCACCGGGAGATGCTCGTCGCCGGGGGTGACTGGTTGCTGGGCCAAGCCAGCCGCTGGGCCTGGCTCGGCGTCCGTGGGGCGGCGCTCAACGTCATCGAGCAGCCCTGGTACGCCACCTTCCGCGCACTGCTCGAGGCGCCGGGGCGTCTCGCACTCCTCTCGGCCGTCGCGTCCCTCGTGTATGTAAGCGGATTGCTCGCGCTTCGGCGACTGCTCGCGCTTCCGGCGCCGCGGGTGGCCCATGCCAACTGGTAAGCGCGCCGCGCTGGCCTTCGGGCTCTGGGCCGTGCTCACACCGGCCACCGCACACGCCACTGATTTCTGCACCGAGCACATTCGGGAAACGATCGTCGAAGCGGTCCGCGGCATCGTCCAGCAGGTGACGCCGGGTCCATCGCACCCCGCGCCACAGGCGGTCGCGCCGGGCGGTCCCACGGTCGACATCGCGGACCTGACCCGTCCGGAGGCGGTCGAACAGCGGGTTCGCGGCGCCGCCCCCAAGGTTGGGCCCGAGCTTCGACTGACCGTGCGCGATGGACAGGCCCGTCTCGGCGACTTCACGATCGGATCGGCCGAAACCCTCACCGGGCACCTGCTCGTCTTGAACGGCAACGCGCATATCTATGGGAAGCTGCTGGGCAATTTGGTGACGGTGGACGGGGACGTGGTCCTCCACCCGGGCGGAGCGGTGTCGGGCGACATCCTCGCACTACACGGTGACGTGAAGGATCAGGGCGGCGAGGTGGCCGGCGCGGTGCGCACGCTGAATGCGGCGGCACCGTCCGCCGCGGCTCGCGCGGCGCTGCGGAGGCCATCGGCCCTCGAGGCACTGGGCACTCACGCGGCGGGCGTCGTGGGAGTGTTCGTGACGCTACTCGCGCTCGGTTTCGGGCTCGTGATGTTCGCCCGACCGCATCTCGAGGTCGTGTCGGACACCGTCTCCCACTCCTTTGGCCGCTCGTTCATCACCGGGCTCGTGGGGCAGATCCTTCTGCTGCCGACGTTCGGCATGCTGGTGGTCGGGCTCATCCTGAGCGTGGCGGGCATTCTGCTGCTGCCGTTCGCGGTGGTCGTCTACGCCCTGCTGATGATCCTCGGGGTCGGCGGCGGGTACCTCGCCGTGGCGCACGCAATCGGCGAGACCTACGCTCGGCGCCGCATGGCGCGTGGCTCCGCGATGGGATCGCCCAACAGCTACCGTTATCTCATGCTCGGCCTGATCGGTCTCTTTTTCCTATGGGCCGCGTGGGCGCTGTTCGGCTGGGTGCCGGTCGCCGGCGAGATGGTTCGCGGCGCGGCCGTGCTGGTGACCTGGCTACTGGCCACCGCCGGCTTCGGCGCGGCGCTCCTCAGCAGGGCCGGACTCAGAGAGAATTTCGCCGGCCGGATCGTTCCGCCGGAAGCGCTCACCGACGAGTACCTCTGGGCGACGCCCCAATTCGGCGTGCCGGCGGTGCGGCGGCCCGAAACGACCACCCCGTCCGGCCGCTCCGTTTCTCAGCCACCCGACTCGGGCCGCTGACCGTGCGAGGCACCGCACTCACGCTGGTCCTCGCCTGCTGGGCCGGGTCGTTACCCGCCCAGACGATGCGGCCGTTCTCCACCTATCGCCAGCAGCACGGCGAAACTCGGCTCGGCGCGCGGCTCGAGTTCGCGGCGGGCACGGTGCGCGTCCTCGCGGGCCGTCCCTCCGAGCTGTATCGCATGAGCCTCTCGTATGATGCCGAGCGGTTTCGTCCACTGAGCCGGTACGACAAGGCGAGCGGGGCCGTGACGCTCGGTGTCGAAAGCTCGGGAAACACGGGCCTTCGCGTCGTCTCGACCGAGCATCTCAAGCAGATGGCCGTGGTCGAGCTGTCACCCCGCACCGATCTGTCGCTCGGTCTCGCGCTCGGTGCGTCGGACGCCGACCTCGACGTCGGCGGACTGCGGATCACCGCTCTTCAACTCGAGACCGGCGCCAGCCGCACGACGCTTCGGTTCTCCGCCCCGAACCCGGTCCGCTGCCGATCGGCGACGATCTCGGCCGGCGCGGCGGAGGTGTCCGTCATCGGGCTCGGAAACAGCCGGTGCGACGAGGTGCAGCTCGAGGGCGGGGTCGGCAAGGTACTGCTCGACTTCACCGGGACGTCCACACCGGCGCAGCGCGCGGTGCTGACGTTGGCGGTCGGCGAGCTGACGCTGCGGCTGCCCCGGCACCTCGGCGTCCGGATCTCGGCCGACAAATTCCTGTCGAGCTTCGAGCCGGCCGGGCTGGTGCGGCGGGGGAGCGACTACGTGACGCCGGACTTCGACCCGAGCGCCCGCCACCTCGACCTGGTGGTGAAGACGGCGATGGGCGGGGTTAAGTTGGAGTGGGTGAACTGATCATGTCGCCACTGCAGACCCTCGGCTTTGCGCTGGGGACGTCGTTCGCCTCCGGGCTCAATCTCTACGCCACGGTGGCCACGGCGGGCCTCCTGGAGCGGTTCGGGATCATCCAGCTCCCGAGCACGCTGCACGGGCTTGCCCATCCCCTCGTCTGGGGCATCGCCCTCGCGCTGTTCGTGGTCGAGTTCGTCGCCGACAAGATTCCGGTGGTGGACAGCACCTGGGACGTGGTGCACACCTTCATCCGCCCGCCGGCGGCCGCCCTCCTTTCCTACAGCGCGTTCGGCAACGTGCCGGAGTCCTGGAAGCTCGGAGCCGCGCTTCTCGCGGGCGGCGTGGCGCTCACGTCGCACGGCGCCAAGGCGACGACGAGGGTCGCGGCGAACACCAGTCCGGAGCCATTCAGCAACTGGACCTTGAGCTCGCTGGAGGATGTCCTGGCAGTCGGCTTGACCTGGCTCGCCACGACGCACCCGGTCCTCACCGGCGGCATCGTCGCGGTGTTGGTGGTCCTCTGCCTGCTCGTGATATGGAAGCTGTTCGGATTCTTCAAGCGGGCGTTCGCGCGGCTCACCGGCAATCCCGCGCCGGTCGGATCGAGCGCGGCTAGCCGAGCCGGGCCCTGACCTGGCCGCCGACACCGATCCCGAGTCGCCGCGCCGCCGATCCATCTCGCACCGCAATCTCCACCGCTCCACCCGAACCCAGAAACGCCAGCAGACCGCCGGTCGGCACGTCGCCAAAGGTGCGGCGAAGCGGCCCCACATCGAGGTCTTCGACCGCGAGCGTGGCGTATGGCGGCACCTGCTCCGCGGTAAGATTGGTGATGAGCGTGCCGAACCGATCCACGTAGACCACCTCGCCGACGACGCTCTTGCCCTCGTAGTGTGGCTCCGCGATCGTCACTCGCTCCGGGATGGCCGTAAACGGCGCCCCCAGCGTCGCGAGCGGCGCGCCGCACGCCAGCGCGGCCGCGGCGGGGGCGAAGACGTCGCGACCATGAAACGTCGGCGCCGCCCCATCCGGCGTGGGAAGCGAGACGATCTCGACCGGCATCGCATGCAGCGCCGAGCCGAAGAGCCCGTTGTCGGGGCCGACGAAGAAGTGGCCGCCGGCGCGAAGCGCGAGCGCGGCCCGCGAGGTGCCGACGCCCGGATCCACCACGGCCACGTGAATGGTACCCTCGGGAAATCGGTGCCAGGTGCGACCGAGGATGTATGCGGCGGCGCGAACGTCGCCGGGGGCGATGGAATGGGAGATGTCGACCAGTGTGCAGTCGGGGGCCCGGCTGAGCAGCACGCCACGCATTTCGGCGACGTAGAAGTCCGCTAGGCCGAAATCCGTGAGCAGCGTGATGACGGCCATTGGGATTCCTCCGCGGCTCAAATCACCCGCGAAGAATCGGAAGCGCGAAGGTGCGAGCCCCTACCTTCTGGTTCAGCGACTCGGCGATGTCGCGGAGGCTCGCGGCCGCGGGGCTCGCGGGGTCGGCGATCACGATCGGTCGTCCGGCATCCGCCAATTCGGCCAGCCCCGGCTGCAGCGGTACCTGGCCGAGCAGCGGGGCTCCAACCTCGTCGGCCAACCGCCGACCGCCGCCTGAGGAAAACAGCTCAAACCGCTTGCCGGTCTCGGGATCGGTGAAGCCGCTCATATTCTCGACGATGCCCAGGATCGGGACGCCCACCCGCTCGAACATCTTGACGCCGCGAAGCGCGTCTCCCACGGCCATCTCCTGGGGAGTCGTGACGATCACCGCACCGGCCACGTGGGTCGCCTGGACTAGCGAGAGCTGCGCGTCACCGGTGCCGGGCGGCAAATCAACGATGAAATAGTCGAGCTGGCCCCACTCGACGTCGCGCAGGAACTGCTGCACGATCTTCATGATGATGGGACCACGCCAGATCGCCGGCGCATCGCGCTCCACCAGGAACCCGAGCGACATCAGCTTGACACCGTACGCCTCGATCGGCTGGATCTTGCCGGACTGCACCGGCGGCCGCTCGGACACCCCGAACATCCGCGGGATGTTGGGGCCGTAGACGTCAGCATCCATCACGCCGACCGCGTGACCCGCGGCGGCGAGTGCCACCGCCAGATTGGCGGCCACCGTAGACTTTCCCACGCCGCCTTTGCCTGAGGAGATGGCGATGATCCGCCCCAGGTTGGGCTGCTCGACGGCCGGCGCGGGGGCGGGAGCGGGCGACGCCGTCGGAGGCGCGCCCGGCGGACCATGAGTCGCCTTGGCCGGGCCGCCCGGATCGACGACGGCGATCTTGACCTGTTCCCGCCGCACCCCTTCCAGCTCGACCACAGCTGCGCGAGCCTCGCGCACCAGTGTCGCCGGATCCTCGCGGGACAGCAGGAACGTAAACGCGACCCCTCCGTCCTCGGTGACGACGAGATCGCGAATCATGCCCCCGGAGAGGACGTCGGTCTCCAGGCGCGGGTTCTGGATGCGGGCGAGAGCGGAGGTGACGCGGGCTTCGAGAGATTCGGACACGATCGGCGCCTTAGACCGCCTCGACGTGCTTCACTTCCGGGACCAGCTCGCGGAGCCGGGACTCGATGCCCTGCTTCAGCGTGATGGCCGAAGCGGCACAGCCGTGGCAGGTCCCGCCCAGCCGGAGCAGCAGGCGACCCTGCCCCTCGTCGAAGTCGATGACTTCCACATGGCCCCGGTGCGAGGCGATGTAGGGACGCAGGGTATCTAACGTTCTTTCAATGCGTTCGATGGTGTCCATTCCCGACCGTTCCGTTAATTCCGACTACTATAATCGGCAATATAAGGGCGAACCGGACCCGGTCAACGCCGCCCGTTCGAGCTGAGATAAGCCCTGGCCGCCGCCAACACCTTACTCTGAACCTCCCCCAAGGAGCCCACCAGCGCGAGCCCGGCCGCCTTGGTATGTCCTCCACCGCCGAAAGGCTTAGCGAAGGCGGCGACGTCCACGGTCCCGACGGAGCGAAGCGAGACCTTGACCCGACCCTGGGAGACCTCCCGGAAGAGCAGCGCCATGCGCACGCCCTCGATCGAGCGGGGGAATTCCACGACACCGTCCAGATCGTCGGAGGAGACGCCGAGCCGCTCGATCGCGCCAGGAGGCACGGTCACCCATGCCAGCCCGATCTCGGGCTCCACCACGAGCGTCTGCAGCGCTTCGGCGAAGAGGCGCGGCCGGCCTTCGGGGGCCCGCGCGTACACTTCGAGATAGATCCGCTCCGGATCGAGCCCGGTTTCCAGCAGCTCGGCCGCGATCCGGAGGGTCCGCGGGTGGGTGTTGCTGAATCGGAAGCCGCCGGTGTCGGTGAGAATCGCGACGTAGAGGCCACGCGCGGCCGTCTGCGTGATCGGCCAACCGTTGGCCACCGCCAGCTCGAACACCAGCTCTCCCGTCGCCGACGCCGCGGAATCGAGCAGACGAGGACCCTCGGGCAGCGCGCCCACGCTCACATGGTGGTCGACGCACGCCACCGGTATGCGGCACTCGCGCACGGCGTCCGACAGCATCCCCAGCCGGCCCAAGTCCGAGATGTCGAGCACGATGAGGAAATCCGCGCGCCGAATCTCCTTGACTGCTTCGGCGGTCCGGTCGACGCCGGGCAGCTCCTCGAGGAGGAAGGCGAACCGGGGCGGCGTCGGCGTGGGGTTGGTGATGAAGACTTCGTGTCCGCGGGCGCGCAGCAGATGCGCCAAGCCGGCCTCGCTCCCGAGGCCATCCCCATCCGGATTGACGTGGGTCGTGAGGCAGATGCGCTGGGCCGGCTGCAATGCCTGCGCAAAGGCGACGGCGCTGGCGGCCTTCGCCGGAGAAAGCGTGAACGGCATGGGCGGGAAGATAGTCGCCGCTGGAAAAGCGGTGAAGGGTGAAAGACCGAGGGGTGAAAAAAGGAACGGGGACCAGGATCGGTCCCCGTCCTCCACGCTGCCGCGCGCGCCGCTTGGCGAACCGCTGCTTACTTGGCGGGTCGGCCGGAGAGCGGCTGATTCAGCTCCTTCTGCAGCAAGCTGTGCCTGCGTCCGTAGCCGAAGTAGACGGCGAGCCCAATCACGAGCCAGACCAGGAGACGCAGCCAGGTGTCCCCCGGCAGCGTCGCCATAAGGCCGAGACACGCGAGAATGCCGAGGATCGGCACCAAGGGAACGAGCGGAGTCCGGAAGGGACGCTCCAAATCCGGCCGCTTGTTGCGCAGAATCCAGACGCCGGCGCAGACCAGCACGAAGGCGAGCAACGTGCCGATGTTGACCAGCTCACCCAGAATCTGGATCGGGAAGGTCCCCGTGATCACCGCCACGATGAGGCCGACGTAAATCGTGGAGAGATACGGTGTACGGAACTTGGGGTGCACCTTTCCGGCCCAAGGGCCCATCAGCCCGTCACGCGACATGGAGTAGAAGACGCGCGACTGGCCGAGCAACATGACCAGCACGACCGAGCCCAGACCCAAGACCGCGCCCAGCGTGATGAACGGACGGAGCCAAATGAGTTGCGGAATCTTCTCGACCGCGTAGGCCACCGGATGGGCCACGTTGAGCTCGGTGTACTTGACGAGACCGGTGAGAATGAGCGAGACGAGGATGTACAGCACCGTGCAGATGGCGAGCGAGCCGAGGATGCCGATCGGCATGTCCTTTTGTGGATTCTTGGCCTCCTGCGCCGCGGTGCTGACCGCGTCGAATCCGATGTACGCAAAGAAAATCAGGCCGGCGCCTCGAAACACGCCGCTCCACCCGAACTCACCGAACGTGCCGGTGTTGGGCGGCACGAACGGGTGCCAGTTCCCGGGGTTGACATACTGGAATCCGAACGCGATGAAAAGGAGGACGACCGCGATCTTCAGGATGACGATCAGATTGTTGACCCGGGCGGACTCCTCGATGCCGATCACGAGAATGGTCGTGGCGAGAAGCACGATCAGCACGGCGGGCAGGTTCATCAGGGCGCCGGTCGCGTTCCAGCCCGCGTGCGCGCAGTGGGCGACGGCGTTGGTGACGTCGGCCTCGCTGCAGAGGCGGAGCGGCGCCGCGGTGAGCGTCGCCGGCAGGTGCAGGCCGAAGACGTCGAGCAGACTCACGAAGTAGCCGGACCAGCCCACTCCGACCGTCGCCGCGCCCATCGCGTACTCGAGCACCAGGTCCCACCCGATGATCCAGGCGACGAACTCGCCCATCGTCGCGTAGGCGTAGGTGTACGCGCTGCCCGCGACCGGCACGGCGCTGGCCATCTCGGCGTAGCAGAGTCCGGCCAGACCGCAGGCGACCGCCGCCACCACGAACGAGAGCGGAACGGCGGGGCCGGCATGCAGCGCGGCCGCGAGGCCGGTCAACACGAAAATACCGGCGCCGATGATGGCCCCGATCCCCAGCATGGTAAGGTTGAGCGCGCCCAGCGACCGGCGCAGCGCACGCTCACCGCCCGCTTCGGCCTCAGCGCGCAGTGCGGTGATGGACTTCGTGGCCCAAAGACCCATGAACCGATCCTCCGAGAGCAGGGAGACGAGCGAGGTCGAGCGACTCACGCACTATAGTTCGGTGCTTCCCGCGTGATGGTGACATCGTGTGGGTGGGACTCGCGAAGTCCGGCGGCGGTGACTCGGATCATCTCGACCTCGCATTGCAGGGCGGGCACGTCGGCCACACCGCAGTAGCCCATGCCGCTTCGGAGCCCGCCGACCATCTGGTATAGCACGTCCGCCACAGGTCCCTTGTAGGGAACCCGCCCCTCGATTCCTTCCGGCACCATCTTCGTGGGCATCATTTCGCCCTCCTGGAAGTACCGATCGGCGGAGCCGTCCTGCATGGCGGAAAGACTTCCCATGCCCCGGATCATCTTGAACCGCCGGCCTTCGGCCAGCACCGCTTCGCCGGGACTTTCCTCGGTGCCAGCAAGCATCGAGCCCATCATGACGGACGACGCACCAGCGGCGATCGCCTTGACCACGTCGCCGGAGTACTTGATCCCGCCGTCGGCGATGACCGGCACGCCGTCGGCGCCACGCACGGCCTCGATGAGGGCCGTCACCTGGGGCACCCCGACACCGGTCACCACCCGCGTGGTACAGATGCTGCCCGGTCCGATGCCTACTTTGATCGCGTCGGCGCCACGGCGGATGAGTTCGCGGGCGCCGGCTTCGGTGGCCACGTTGCCGGCGATGAGCTGCACGTCGGGGAAGGTTTCCCGCAGGACGTCCAGGGTGCGGAGCACGCCCTCACTGTGGCCGTGGGCCGAGTCGACCACCAGAACGTCGACACCGGCGCCGACCAGCGATCGCGCGCGGGTCACGGCGTCCGACGTCCCGCCGACGGCCGCCGCCACTCGGAGTCGACCGTGGTGATCCTTGTTGGCGTCGGGATGCTCGCGTCGCTTGAAGATGTCCTTGACCGTGATGAGACCCTTGAGCACACCCTTGTCGTCGACCACCGGGAGCTTCTCGATCCGGTGTTTCGCGAGAATGCGCTCCGCCTCATCCAGGTTGGTGCCCACCGGCGCGGTCACCAGATTCTCCCGCGTCATGGCCTGGCGAATCGGTTGGTCGAGGTTGCGCTCGAATTGAAGGTCGCGATTCGTGATGATCCCGATCAGGCGTCCTTCGCCGTCCACGATCGGCACGCCGGAGATCTTGAAGCGGCGCATGAGCCCGTACGCCTCGCGCAACGGCCGCTCCGGACCGAGCGTGATCGGATTGAGGATCATCCCGCTCTCGCTCCGCTTCACCCGATCGACTTCGGCGGCCTGCCGATCGATCGACATGTTCTTGTGGAGCACCCCGATGCCGCCCGCCCGCGCCATGGCGATCGCCATGTCGGCCTCGGTGACCGTGTCCATGGCGGCGGAAACCAGCGGAATGTTCAGGGGGATGGTGCGAGTCAGCCGGCTCTTGGTCGAGACGTCGCGCGGGTGCACGGTCGAATGCCGGGGCACGAGCAGGACGTCGTCGAATGTGAGACCCGGCGCTGGTCGGATTCGGCTCATGCGCGACCGCGTGGTAGATGCAGGACGGCCCACCGGCGCCCGGACTGGGCGGCTGGCGGGCCGAGAGATGTTCGTGCCATCTCGAAGTCTACGGGTCAAAACCGGCGAATGCAAGCGGTCGCCGGGTTTGGCGCGCGGTTTTGAGCGAGGCCAAGCGGACCGGCCCGGGCCGAGTCTCTACCGGGCCGACCGCCGCCAGAGATGGTAGACCGGCACCCCGAGGGCCACGATGATGAGCCCGAGCAGCGAGAACTTCCGCTGAGTCGGGTCCACCAAGAGCACCACGAGCAGAAACGCGATCGCCACCATGTAGAGGGCCGGCAGCACCGGATACCCGAACGCTTTGACCGGACGCGGTGTGTCCGGCCGGAGCCGCCGCAACCGGAATAGCGCGAGCGTCGTGAGCAGATAGAAGACGAGCGCGGCAAACACGACGTAGTTGAGCAGCTCGCCGTAGGTACCGCTCACGCAGAGCACCATGGTCCAGAGCGCCTGCGCGATCAGGCCGAAGACCGGGGTCCGGAACTCGGGATGCAGCCGCCCCGCCGAGCGGAAGAAGAGCCCGTCGCGCGCCATGGCGTAGTACACTCTGGCGCCGGCGAGAATGAGCCCGTTGTTGCACCCGAAGGTCGAGATCAGAATCGCGGCCGCCATGAGGGTGGCGCCGGCGCCCCCTAACATCACCTCCATCGCGGCGGTACCGACCCGATCCTGCGTGGCGTACTGGATGCCGCGGGCCAGCGCGTCGGCGCCGTGGGGATCGCCCGAAAACGGAAGCACGTTGAGATACGCGACGTTCGCGAGGACGTAGAGCAGGCTCACGAGCCCGGTGCCGAGCCCGAGCGCGAGCGGCAGGTTCCGGCTGGGATCGCGCACTTCGGCCGCGGCGAAGGTCACGTTGTTCCAGGCATCGCTCGAGAAGAGCGACCCGACCATCGCGGCGCCGATCACGGGCAGCACGGCGAGACCCCAATCGCCGGTGCCCCAGAAGCTGCCGAAGTTGATCGCCGCCACGTCGGGTTGGCGGAAGAGCGTGAGGCCGAGCAGGATGAGGCCGAGGAGGGCGCCGACCTTGGCCAGGGTGAAGGCGCTCTGGATCGCGGCACCGAGCCGCACGCCGCGGATGTTGACCAGCGTCAGCACCGCGACCATGACGAGCGCCACGACCCGCTGGGGCGAGAGCCCGAGTTGAATCAGGCCGCCCGGCATCTGGAACGAGCCCAACTTGAGGAAGACATCCGGCGTGATGCTCGGCAGCAGCACGGCGAGGAACCGCCCGAACGCGACCGCGACGGCGGCGATCGTGCCGCTCTGAATGACGGTGAACAAGGTCCACCCGTACAGAAAGCCCGCGGCCGGCGAGAGTCCCTCGCGCAGGAAGACGTACTGGCCGCCGGCATTGGGCATCATCGCCGCGAGCTCGGCGTACGCGAGCGCCCCGGTGACGGTGATCGCGCCCGTCACCACCCAGACGATCAACAAGCCGGCCGGACCCATGGCGGTCACCTGGCGGCTGATGTCGGCCGAGACGATGAAGATGCCCGAGCCGATCATGGAGCCCACGACCAGCGACACGGCGGCGAGGGGCCCGATGCCGCGCACGAATTGCGTCTCGCGCGCGTCGGAGCTGGGGGCGCCGCTGAGAGTTTCAGCCGGGAGGGCCATGCGGCCTTTCGGGAGAGGGGTGGACGGCGGCGCTCAGCCGCCCGTGTTGGCCTCGCGCGATCGATCGGCCGCCGAGGGTGGGACGGGCGGTGGAGACGACGCCGGGGGACCGGCGGCGCGCACCGCTTCCTCCACCACGGCCTGCCCAGCCGCGGCAAGTCCCTTCATGACCTTCGCCGCGCTGTCCATGAGACCCATCGTGCCGCTGATCGCCTGCAGCGGCAGCTTGCCGGCGCGCATCGTGTCCTCGACCGTTTCGGTGATTCTCGCCAGAATTCCGCTCGGCCTCGCGCGCTCGGCGTATTTGCTCGACAGAAACTCGACGTAGTCCAACACTTGATAGGCGTGCTCGTCGCTGAGCGGCTCGAGCGCGCGGAGGATGCGTTGCTTGAGGAGATCGTTCATTTTGAAAAATTAACCAACGAGACCAACTCCACCACCGGCGTCGACAGATACTTGGTCCGGGCTGCCTTGATGGTCACCCGGGCCACGAGCTCCTGTAGCGCGGCGAGTTGGCGGAACTGCGGCAACTGATCCTTGGAGACGATCACGTAGACGAAACCCGGCTCGGGCAGCGGACCGCGCGCCAGAATGAACGGCTGTCCCTCGGGCAGCTCGGCGCGCAATTCGTCCGCCGTCTGAATGGCGATGAACTGCAGGCGCCACTCAACATTTTGTCCGATATACCGAGCCGGATTGGCCCGGACTTCTGCGGCGGAGACGCCCGGCATCGCGTTCACAGTGGATGGCTTGAGGTCGTTCTCCCGAACCCAGCCCTCGAGCTGAACCCGCACCCAGTCGCCGGTGCGGCTCACGATCCGACCCGTTATGCCGGGCTGCAGGGTACCGGACTGGGAGCCATCAGGCATCAGATAGATCGGCGCGGCGTGGGTCACCTCCACCTGGGCGTCGCCCGATTCCGGCGGGGTGGCGGCGATGGCGGCGGCCGCCTTGGGAGGCATGGGCTTCTGACCCTGGGTGGGCGGGCCCTTCTTCTTGGTCGTAGCGGGGCCCTGGCGCGGCGCGAGCGCGGCGGTCTCGATCGGGCCGGCGACGTCTTTCCGGGCAGCCCATCCGGTGCGGCGCACGTGCACCCATCCGTCGCGCGACCCTCGCTTGGTCAGCAGGACGCCGGTTCGGAGGCGGGCGAGAATCTTGCCGCTCGGCTCGTCGCGGAGATTCTCACCCCCGGCCGGCACCACGATCAGATCGAAGCCTTCGCGGTGCGTGGCACGAACCGAGCTCGTGGCGATCCAGCCGTCGATGGTAAGCTCGATCCACGGTCCGCTGTTCTTGCCGGCCGCGACGCTCGAGCCGGCCGGCAACGAGGCCAGCACGACGCCACCCACTCCCCGGCGGAGCAGGGTTTCGCGCGCGACCTGGGCCCGCTCCTGCGCGGACACAAGTCCGGTCAGGAGCAGCGAGAGAGCGACTGCGCAGGCTGGTAGCCGGCGGAGGGCGGGACTAGATTGTGGCGCTTGAGTCACCGTCGGCATAGTAGAACACGCGGAGACCCATGTCAAACCGTAGCACTCGCGGCGGGCCGGTCGTCCTGGTCGTGCTCGATGGCTGGGGCTACCGGAAGGAGCGCGAGGGCAATGCGATCGAGCTCGCCCGCACCCCGGTCTGGCACCGGCTGTGGGAGGCGGGGCCTAGCACGCTGCTCGAGGCCAGTGGGCTCGCCGTGGGCTTGCCTGAAGGCCAAATGGGCAACAGCGAGGTGGGGCACCTGAATCTCGGCGCCGGACGCGTCGTGGCCCAGGATCTCGTGCGCATCTCACAGAGCATTCAGTCGGGGCAATTTTACGGGCTCGCGCCGCTGGTCGAGTTGGGCGCCTATCTGCGCCAGACCGGCGGGACGTTGCACCTCGTCGGACTGCTGGGCCCCGGTGGGGTGCACGCCCTCGATCGCCACCTGTTGGCCTGCGTCGAGCTCGCGGTTCGGCTCAAGGTGCAACAGATCGCCATTCACGGCTTTCTCGACGGGCGCGATTCCGCGCCGATGTTGGGCGCCGAAGTGGTCCGAACGCTGCTCCTGGACATGCGGCGGATCGCCGGGAACCGAGTGGAGATCGCGACGCTCTGCGGCCGCTATTACGGCATGGACCGCGATCGCCGCTGGGAGCGCACCAAGATCGCATACGACGCCATCGTGAACGCCGTCGGCGCCGCGATCACCCACCCGGTGCTGGCGGTGCAGGCGGCCTATCAGCGGGGCGAGACCGACGAGTTCATCAAGCCCCTCGTGCACCACCGCGACGGCGGGCCGGTGGCGCGGGTGAAGGACGGCGACGGCGTCTTCTTCTTCAATTACCGCAGCGACCGCATGCGGCAGATCGTGGCGGCGATGTGCCTGGACGGGTTCGACGGCTTCGACGTGCGCGGCCGACCGCCGCTCCGCGCGGTCACCATGACGCAGTACGACCAGACGTTTCCCATTCCGTCGGCCTTTCCGCCGTTCACCCTGGCGCGGATCCTGGCGGAGGAGCTTTCGACCCACGGCATGACCCAGTTTCGCACGGCGGAGACGGAGAAGTATCCGCACGTGACCTACTTCTTCAACGGCGGTTACGAGCCGCCGTATCCGGGAGAGGAGCGGTGTCTGATTCCCTCGCAGAAGGTGGCGACCTACGATCTCGCGCCCGAGATGAGCGCGGCCGGCGTCACGGATGCGCTCTGCCGCACCATCGAGTCCAAGGCGCACGATTTCCTGCTCTGTAACTACGCCAACGCCGACATGGTCGGTCACACCGGCGTGATGCCGGCGATCATCCAGGCCGTCGAGACGGTGGACCGGTGTCTCGCCCGCGTGCTCGCGAGTGCGGAACAGGCCGGCGCGAGCGTCCTCGTCACAGCGGACCACGGCAACTGCGAGACGATGATCGATCCCGTGACCGGCGGCGTCCATACCGCCCACACCACCAACCCGGTTCCGCTGGTCGCCGTGCGCGGCCACTGCGGCTCGCTCCGCTCGGGCGGCGCGCTTTGCGACGTTGCCCCGACGGTGCTCGGCCTGCTCGGTCTCGAGCAGCCCAACGAGATGACCGGGCGCGACCTCCGCGAGTGCTGACCTCCATGCGACGGATGCTCCTCACCGCGGCGCTGGCCGCGGCCGTTCCCGCTCTGGCCCGGGCGCAGGTGGGCCACGCGCCGACGAGCTCGCCCTATCACGATCTCTTCAAGGGCAGCACCATCACCTTTTTCGGCGGCCGGTTCGGGGGCGGCGGCGGGAGCGTCGGCGTGGGCCCGCAGAATGGCCACACGTTCGGGCTCCGATTCGGGTTTCACGCCACGCGACCGCTCGAGCTGGCTCTGGCCGTATCGAAGGCCAATCTCGAGCGGCTCCTCATCGATCCCACTATGCCGTCCGCCGCCCGAGTCGCCGGGCCGGTCGACCAACCCGTGGTGTTCGTCGAGGCGGACATCGAGCTCAACCTCACCGGCGGCAAGACCTGGCACGGAGTGGCGCCGTTCGTCGGCGCAGCGACCGGGATCGGTTTCGGCGAGGGGATCGCGGCCGACACCAGCGGGTACAATTTCCGGCGGAAGTTCTTCCTCGCGCCCAACGCCGGCGTCCGCATCTTCGTCACCGACCGGCTCCATATCCGCGGTGAGGCTCGTGCGGTCTTCTGGAAGCTGAGTTACCCGAATAGCTTCAGGGTGGCGCCCAATCCCGTCCTGCTGGACGGTCGGCTCAACGAGTGGGACCTCTCGCCCTGGCTCTTGGTCGGGTTGGGATACACGCTCTGAGATAGCCCTCGCCCCATGCCTACGACGCTCACCCGAACCGTGGGCTTCTTCGCGCTGCACCGGCTGTACCGGCCGGAGTGGAGCCCGGAGCGCAATCGCCAAGTCTTCGGCAGCCTGTCGGAGGAGCCGGGCCACGGCCACGACTATCGCTGCGCAGTGACCGTCAGCGGCGCGCCGGATGCGCCCCCCGATCTGATCGTGGATCTGGTCCAGCTCGATCGGCTGCTGCAGGAAGAGGTCGTGGCGCCCCTCGATGGGAAGTACCTCAATCAGGTTCCGGCCTTCGAGCGTGTGCTCCCCACCTGCGAGGCGATGGCCGCGCTCTTCTACCAGCGCATCGCCGCCCGGCTGCCGAGCGGAGTCCGCCTGGACCGGGTGCGGGTCATCGAAGATCCCACGCTGTATGCCGATTGCACCGGGGCGTGAACGGCGCCATTCTCGCGGGCGGCGGAGCAACCCGCTTCGGCGGGAAGCCGAAAGGGCTCGAGGTCATCGGCGGCGAGCGGATACTGGATCGCCTGG
>JBGPVE010000025.1:0-19900 GCA_041491545.1 Gemmatimonadota bacterium
CGCGGCCGCGGGCGCCGGCCAAGCCGCCGCCAGGGAAACGATGAGGGAAAGCACTCTCGACGTATCGGCTGGCGTTCTCATCGCATCTCCAGCTTCAAGGCGCCGTGGGTGATGTTGTTCTCCCCCTTCACGATCCAATTGGCGCCGGGTCGATATTCGCCCGCCACGGTGTCTTGAATCGCGTTTCCTATCAAATCATCCTGGGTGGTGATGAACGACCAGGCGGCCTGGAAGATGTTCTGCAGCGCGGTGGCCCGATTCCATAGGCGAGCCACGCCGGTGGTGGTGTCTCTCCCGCCCGTAAGCCGGCTGTATGCGGCGTCCGCGGTCTGCAGCATTCGAAGGAACCGTCCGGCATCGGTTTTGATGACACAGGGGCCGTCGTCGTCCTCTAGGGCGACGACCCGCACCGCTTGGTTGGGGTGCTGTCGCTTGTAGCTGTCGAGCTGCGTCTGGCTGAACAACAGCACGCTCCCGGACCAGGTCAGGTCGTTTTGGTCGAAGTAGTAGGGCCCACCCGCCTTCTCGCCGGCGCACTGATAGTCCGTGAGGGAATCGCTGGTGCCCGCCTGCCCCATAATGTGGATCTCAAACTCGGGAGCACCCTTCAACCAACCCTCAAATGTCTCCGTGAACGAGGCGGAGGTCATCCAGAGTCCGGATGCGCCGGTCCCGCCCCCGCCACCTCCCACCCCGCACCCACCCATGGCCCGGGCCCCACCCCCGCCGCCCTGCGGCTGAACGCACGGCGGCGTCGCCGCCCCGCTGGCGGGGTGGTCGAAGTCGGCTTCCACCGGCACGAGCGCCAACACCGGGGTGGTCGGTGGCTGGTCTGGATTCAATACCCGTCGCTGGCCGTGGATGTCGAACGCCACCGGGGAATCGTGATCCTTCAGCGCGGTTGCGACGAGGACGTCCTCGCCGCCGGTCCAGCGCGCCCGGTGCGCCGGCACGGGCATGTAGAATTCGAGCGGAATGGTGCCGAGTGCTTCGGTTTCGATGGTGCCGGCGGTTGCGGCGTTGAGGCGCGCGACCTCGGCTGCGGCCGGCCTGGCGCCTTGGGTGAGGAATCGCTGGAAGTGCAGCTTGTGTTCGCGGACCGGCGACCGGTCCAACTCGGCCTTGAGCCGCGTCCGGAACCCGGAGTCCGCTAGTGAGAGGGCCATCCGTTGTGCCAGCCGCTCCAGACGCGACCCGGCGTCTCGCGGCATGCCGCGAATGGCGGCATCCATGGCGGGGTCGTCCCGCGTTGCGGTGGGAGTCGGACGCTCGCCGCACGCGGCGGCGACGATGAAGATGGGAAGCGCCAGCAGGCGCATTGTGCCGGACATTGGTCCTCCTTGGGGTGAGACACGGGCGCTGACCGCGAGCGCGGTAGCGACAGCGAGCCCAAGGTAGGACCTGGATTGGGAGGTATTGGGATGCTATTTGTGCAGCGCGTGGCTCAAAACCGCTACGCAGTTAGCCGAGCCTGGCGACCGCTCGTACGACGCTCTCCTGGCTTCACGGCCGTCACGGACCCCCGCCTCATATCTCCAACTGACTCATCCGTTGTAGTGCCAACCGCAGCGAAACCAGCGTCGTCCCGAAGCACAGCGCCACCACCCACGCGAGGCTGAAGAGCAGTCCGGGCGAGACGCTTCCGTCGCCCAGCATCTCCGCCCGCATCTGGTCCCCGACCGCCGGCGCTTCGATGACGATCACGAGCCCCAGCAGAATGACGCTCGCCATCATATAGACCAGGCCGCCGAAGCTGGTGGGGATCTGCGCCGCGTTTTCCGTATCGAAGCGCGGATAGAACGCGCCGAAGCTCAACGCCAGCGCGCTGGCCGCCAGCGTGAAGACGACGATCGTTCCCACGCTCACCAACATCATGAGCGGCGACGCTCTGAGGATCGCGTTGGTGATCATCATGATCGCGAGCGCGAGGATCAAGAGCGGCAGGGTCCCGATCCAGTACTTGCTCCAGAGCATCGCACCGACATCGAGCGGGCTCGAGCGGAGCAGCCACATCTGGCGGCCCTCCAGCGACACGGCGGGGAAGAGAAACCGGGCCGCGATCGCGGCCAGCACGAAGCCCGCGAGCCCGAGATTGAGGAACACCACCATCGTGATGATCGACATCGGCACGCGCTCGCCCGAAAACAGCGGCAACGCCTGGATGTTGAAGAGGTACACCACGAGCAGGACGGCGAGCAGGATCAGCTGGCTCCACTGCGTCGGATCTCGGAAGAACAGGCGCGAATCCTTGAGGATGAACTCCCGCCGCTCGGGCGGCAACCAGCGGAGGAGCGCGCTGAGCGCCAGCGCCCAGCGGCGGCCCCGGCTCGAAGTGTGGGCCCCTTCCTGCGCCTGGGAAAACGCGCGCCGGTACAGTTGTCGGTGGAGCACGCTGCCGATCACGAGACCCACGATCGCCGTGCTCCACAGCAGTACCAGCGGTTTGGGGTCCGCCACGTTGAGGAGCCAGTTCATGATCGCGCGGGTGGTCCACTCACTCGGCAGCAGCGGACTGGTCGGTGTCTGCAGGAGCGTGATGAACTCGGTCAGCGACCGGAACCCCTCGGGGCGGACCAACTGCTCGGGTTGCGCCATACGGAGAAGAAGGGCCAAGCTCGCGATCGCCCCGACGGCGATGAGGCTCAGCAGCTCCTTGGCGCGTTGGGCCGGAACCAGGTTGACCAGCAGGAGGGTGAATGCCGCGCCCACCACCGCCGGAATCACGAGAAAGGGAATCAGAGCCGCCAGCACCGCGAAGGGGAATAGCGGTCCGCCGTGGTACACGATGCCGTAGGCCGTGAGGATCGGCACCGCGAGGAGCGCCACCATCCATGACGAATGGAGCGTGGTCTCGACCATCTTGGCGACGTAGAACCGGATCGAGTGCACCGGCGATGCCGCCAGCAGATCGAGATCCTTTGCCAGGAAGAAGCTCGAGAGCGCCGTGATCAGGTTGGAGAGGAGCAAGATGGAAGAGAACGAGAGCAGCGCGAGGCCGAGCAACTTGGCCGCGAGGAGGCTCCCGATGTCCTCGACTCCCCGAAAGTACTTGAGCACCCGGTAGACGATCCCGAACACGCCGGACCAGAAGGCCAGCCCGAGCAGCAGCACCAAGAGCGCTTTGGTCTCGACCCCCGACCGCTGCTGCCGGAGCCGTGCAAGCGCCCCCTGCCATTTGGGCGCGAGCACGATCCACAGGTCGGGCCCGCGATACTTCCGCCACTCCATATGATCAGAGCTCCAGGATCGCGTCGAGCTGCTGCTCGCGCAGTCCGCCGGTGAGGCGGAGGAAGAGATCCTCCAGGCTCGTGGCACCGGAGGCGGTTTGCTCTCTCAGCTCCGACATCGTGCCGCGCGCCAGAATGCGACCGCCCTGCATGATGGCGACTCGATCGCACAGCGCCTCGGCCACCTCCAACGTATGCGTGCTCATCAACACCGTGCCGCCCCGCTGGACGAACTGCCGAAAGAGATCCTTGAGCAGACGCGCGCCTTTGGGATCCAGCCCTACCATCGGCTCGTCCACGACAATGACTTCGGGCCGGTGCACGAGGGCGCTCGAGATGATCAGCTTCTGTCGCATGCCGTGGCTGTAGGCCTCGGTCAGCTCGTACTTCCACGGCGTGAGCTCGAACAGCTCGAGCAGCTCGTCGATTCGGCGCTCGACCACGGCTCCCTGCTGGCCGTACAGCGACGCGACGAACCGGAGGAACTCGGCGCCGGTGAGCTTGTCGTAGACGAATGGCCGATCGGGGATGTAGCCCAGTCGTGCCTTCGCGACGAGTGGCTGGCGGCCCAGATCGATCCCGCCGATCTCGATCGTGCCCGCGGTCGGCAGGATGATTCCCGCCAGCATTCGGAACGTGGTGGTCTTTCCGGCGCCGTTGGGCCCGAGAAAGCCGAACAGCTCTCCCCGGGACACGGTCAGATTGATTCCGTCCACCGCGGCGAAGGCGCCGTACCGCTTTGTCAGATTCTTGAGGGTGATCACCCGGTTCTCCGCTGTACGATGGCCTCGACCAGCTCTCGCTCGTCCTCCCGCTCTACCACGATGCTCAGCGTGCCCGGACATCCGCCGTTTCGGGCCGTGAATGTGTCCGCCAAGAGCTGCGCCGACTCCTCCGCCGTGAGCTGCCCGATGCCTACGCCGACGAGCGGTGCGGCCACGCTGCTGAGCCCCCAATCGCCCGCCCGTTGCCAGGCCGATACCAGCGCTCGCCGCACCACCTCCCGATCGGCACCCACCGCTGAATCCCGAATCACCACATGCACCACGAAGGGTGCCGTGAGATCGCCGCCTCCCGTTACCACCGCCGCACCCGCCGCAAGCGGCGTTTGGACCCGGCGAAGCGCGGTGAAGCGTTCGCCGGCCTGCTGGTCCAGTCGGCTCATTCCCGGCGTCACCGGGTTCAATGTTTCGTCCGCCGCTCGAACGATCGCGTCCACCGCGACGAACGCGAGGTCATCCACCACGACCCGGATCACGGCGCACCCATCTCCCGCCCGCGGCGGTACATCTCCATCGCCTCCTCAGGACGGTTCAAGCGATCGAGCACGCGGCCCATCAGCTGGTACGCTCGGGTCTGCCGGGGCTCGAGCTGGAGCGAGCGCTCGAGGGCGGCCATGGCCTCACCGAGCTGACCCGTCTGGTTGAGCGCCTCGCCGAGATACGCATAGGTGGTGCTGTCGGGCTGATATGTGAGGGCCTGGTTGAACGCCTCTGCCGCTTCGGTGACGAGACCCTTCCGCCAAAGAATCAGCGCGAGATCAAAATGGGCGGGACCGTGCGATGGCTGGAGCAGGAGCGCATGCCGCAGATCCGACTCCGCCTCCGGATACCTCTTCCGCCGGCTGAGCATGGCACCGCGCAGCACGAGGAACTCGGTTTGCTCCGGGAGGCGCTCGATGCCCTCGGCCAGGGTGCTGATCGCCTGGTCCGGGTTGCCAAGGCGCTCCTGCAGTCGGGCCAGGGCGAGCCGGCTGTCGACGTTCGGGGGCTCGAGGGCGACGATTTGACGATGCAGCTCCATCGCCTCATCGAGGCGGCCCCCCTGCTCGGCGTCCCGCGCCAGCCGCCAGAGACGCCCGCTCTCGGTCTCCGGCTCCGGGGCGGACGCAGGCGGGGGTGGGGGTGGGGGTGGGAGTGGCGTCGGGGTCGGGGCGGGGGTCGGAACGGGTGACGGCGGTGTGAGGGAACCACTGCCAAAGGCCGCGGCCGAGCCGCGCGGAGCGAACAGGTCGTCGCACGCACGCATCCGTCTGTGCGACCGACGGCGGCGGCCTCGTCCCATGCCAGGACTCCCTAAGTTACGAGATATCAGTATGCTAGGGCCGGGGGTGCCGTTCTGGAACCCTGGGTGAAGGCCGGCCGCCTGCGGATCGCAGAGGCCCTCTGTCTGCAAGGATTGAACCCGCTTCCCCACCCCGGTACGTTACGGGGCTATGGCCCAGGAATACCTCGTCGTCCGCGGCGCCCGCGAGCACAACCTCAAAGACGTTTCGGTCTCGATACCCCGAAATCGCCTCACCGTCATCACCGGCCTCTCCGGATCGGGCAAGTCGTCGCTTGCCTTCGATACGATCTATGCGGAGGGGCAACGTCGCTATGTCGAGTCGCTGTCCGCTTACGCCAGGCAATTCCTCGGCCTGATGGAGAAGCCCGACGTCGACGCAATCGAGGGCCTCTCCCCCGCGATCTCGATCGAGCAGAAGACCACCGGCCAGAATCCGCGGTCCACCGTCGGCACGGTGACCGAGATCTACGATTATCTCCGCCTGCTCTGGGCCAGAGCGGGAACTCCGCATTGCCCCAATGACGGAAGTCCGGTGACCCGGCAGAGCGCCGCGCAGATCACCGAGTCGGTCATCGGTTGGCCGGAGGAGACCCGGATCGAGGTGCTGGCGCCGCTCGTGCGCGGCCGCAAAGGTGAGTTCCGCGATCTCTTCGAGGACGTGCGGAAACGCGGATTCGTGCGGGTCCGGATCGACGGCGAAACCTACGATCTCTCCAGTGTGCCGGCGCTCAATCGCCGCCAGAACCACGACATCGCCGTCGTGGTCGACCGTCTCGTGGTGCGCGCGGTCGACCGCTCCCGGTTGAACGATTCGATCGAGACGGCGCTCAAGACGGCGGATGGCATCGTCGAGGTGGTGCGGCACGGTAGCGGCGCGCCCACGGGAGTGTTGTTCTCCGAGCGGTTCGCCTGCCCGGTCTGTGGGCTTTCGTTTCCCGAGCTGGAGCCGCGCCAGTTCTCCTTCAACTCGCCGTTCGGCGCCTGTCCCGACTGCCACGGCGTCGGCACCCGCCGCGAGGTCAACGCTGAGCTCATTCTCGGCGATCCCAGCATCTCGATCCTCGAGGGTGTGATTCTTCCGTGGGGCGAGCCCAGCGGCTATCTGCGCAAGGTCGTGCTGCCCACGCTCGCGAAAGCGTTCAGATTCGATCTCAACGAGCCGTGGGGTGCGTTGAGCGAGGATGCCCGGCATGCCATCCTGCACGGCGCCCCCGGTCGATTCCGCTTCGCCGTCGACGGCGGGCGCGGCCGCGGCGACTACGAGAGCGAATGGGAGGGCGTGCTCAAGAACGTTGAGCGGCGCTACCGGGAATCGACCAGCGACTCGGTGCGCGCGTCGCTCGAGGAGTTCCTGATCGAGCAGCCTTGCCAGTCGTGCGGCGGCAAGCGGCTCCGACCCGAGAGCCTCGCCGTGCTGGTCGGCGGTCGCAGCATCGGCGACGTGGTCGATCTTCCGGTGGGCAAGGCCGTCGAGTTCTTCCAGGGTGTTCCCCTTCGCATGGATGGCAAGGCAGGGCTCGACCCGGACATCGCCGGTCCCATCCTCAAGGAAGTGGGCGACCGGCTGCGCTTCCTCCACGACGTGGGACTCGATTATCTCACCCTCGGCCGCGCGGCGACGTCCCTGTCGGGCGGCGAGACCCAGCGCATCCGGCTCGCCACCCAGATCGGCTCCCGACTCGTGGGCGTGCTCTACATTCTCGACGAGCCGAGCATCGGTCTCCATCAGCGGGACAACGAGCGGCTGCTCACCACGCTGCGGGGACTCCGGGACCTCGGCAACACCGTCATCGTGGTCGAGCACGACGAGGACACGATCCGGTCGGCCGACCACTTGATCGATCTGGGGCCCCGTGCCGGCCGCTTCGGTGGCGAGGTCGTCGCCGAGGGCACCGTTTCCGAGGTGCTCGCCCATCCGACCTCGCTGACGGCGCGCTACCTGCGTGGCGAGCTTCGGATCCCGATACCGCCCGAGCGCCGCTTGGCCGATCCCAAGCGCCGTTTGAAGGTGATCGGGGCCCGAGAGAACAATCTGCGGAACATCAACGTCGAGATTCCGCTCGGACTCTTCGTCACGGTCACCGGCGTGTCCGGGTCGGGCAAATCGACCTTGGTGACCGACATCTTGTATCACGCGCTGGCCCGGCACTTCTATCGTGCCAAGGTAGTGCCCGGCTCGCACACCCGGATCGAAGGGCTCGACTGGATCGACAAGGTGATCGACATCGATCAGAGTCCCATCGGCCGAACGCCTCGCTCCAACCCGGCGACCTACACCGGTCTCTTCACGCCGATCCGAGAGTTGTTCACCGCGCTGCCCGAGGCGAAGATGCGCGGTTATGGTCCCGGCCGCTTTTCGTTCAACGTGAAAGGCGGGCGCTGCGAGGCCTGCCAGGGCGACGGGCTGGTCAAGATCGAGATGCACTTCCTGCCGGACGTGTACGTTCCCTGCGAGGTCTGCAAGGGCCGGCGCTACAATCGGGAGACGCTGGAGGTGCGCTACAAGGGCCGGAGCATCGCCGACGTGCTCGACCTCACCGTGGCCGACGGGCTCGAGTTCTTCGCCGCGCAGCGCCGAATCGCCGAGAAGCTCGAGTTGCTGAACGACGTCGGGCTTGGCTACATCCACTTGGGACAGGCGGCGACGACGCTCTCCGGCGGCGAGGCGCAGCGGGTCAAGCTCGCGACCGAGTTGTCGAAGCGGGATACCGGCCGCACGCTCTACATCCTCGATGAGCCGACGACCGGTCTTCACTTCGAGGACGTGCGCCTCCTGCTCGAGGTCTTGCATCGGCTGGTCGACAAGGGGAACAGCGTCGTGGTGATCGAGCACAATCTGGACGTCATCAAGACGGCTGATTGGGTGATCGATCTCGGTCCGGAAGGTGGAGATGAAGGGGGCTGCGTGGTGGCGGCCGGCCCCCCCGAAGCGGTCGCCGCGGTCACCGCGTCCTATACCGGCCATTTTCTGCGGAGAACGCTGGCGCCGCGCCGAGCGAAGTAGCAGCGGGGCCGCTCTCTACTTGCTGCTTGGTCCGAAGCTCGGTTCCTTGGCCGAAGGGTCGATCCGGAAGCGAATCCACATGCCGGACGCCCCATGGCCGGGGACGCCGCAGAAAATTCGGTAGCTGCCGGTCTCCGGCGCCTTGAAGCGGATGACGTCCGTCCCGCCCTGAGCGAGGCCCTGAGTGACGTCTTTCGTGTACGCCCCCGGAATCGCCGGATCACCGCCCATGCTGGGCATGGGATCTTTGTCGGCGATCAGTTCCGCGCTGTGCGGGGTGCCGTCGTTGTTCACGAAGTTCATTATTACGGTGCTTTTCGGGGGCACCACCAGGGTGGCGCCGCCGTTGATGTAGCCGTCGAAATTAAATGGGCCCGCGCTGCCCGGAGCACCAGCAACGAGCTTGAACGTAACCGTATTCGATCCAGCGTCGTACGATACCCAGTCGCCTTGCCGGCGGGTCGCCACCGCGACCACGATCGCCAGTGATATCGCAGCAAGGCCTAGAGTGATCCGTGTCATCGCGTTCAACCGTTTCGTGAAGGGAGAGGTTCCTTGGCTGCACTTCGACCGTTCGGTTCCGTCCTGGCGCTCGGTGCCGGGCTCATCGCGGCGCCTCTCGCTGCGCAGACGCCGGACTCCAGCCTCCTTACCCTGAGCAGAATCTACGCCACTCCCGAGTTCCAGGCCCAGTCCTTCGGACCCGCCCGATGGGTCGAGGGTGGTGCGGGGTACACGACGGTCGAGCCGAGCGGCGACGGACGGGGCCAGGACCTGGTGCGCTACGACACCGAGCGGGGCGCCCGTGACGTGCTGGTACCCGCGTCACGTCTGATCGTGCCGGGGGACAGCGTGCCCCTCGACATCGAGGACTACAGCTGGTCTCCCGACAACCGCCTGCTGCTGATCTTCACCAACTCGCAGCCCGTCTGGCGGCAGAACAACCGGGGCGACTACTGGCTGCTCGACCGCGCGAGCGGGCACCTGCGGAAGCTCGGCGGCCCGGACGCCAAGCCGTCGTCACTCCTCTTCGCCAAATTTTCGCCCGACGGGTCGCGGATCGGCTACGTGCGCGATCACAATCTCTACCTCGAGAGCGTCGCCGACGGGCAGGTGACGCAGCTCACCACCGACGGGTCGCGCACCATCATCAACGGAACGTTCGATTGGGTCTATGAGGAAGAGCTGAATCTTCGCGATGGATGGCGCTGGAGTCCGGACGGCCGCACCATCGCGTACTGGCAGCTCGACGCGAGCGGGGTCCGCGACTTCACGCTGATCAACGACACCGATTCGCTCTACTCCTTCACGATCCCGATCCAGTACCCCAAGGCGGGGGAGCCGAATTCCGCCGCCCGCATCGGCTTTGTGGACGCGGTCGGAGGCTCCACCCGGTGGCTCGCCATCGGCGACGATCCGCGAAACCACTACCTCGCCCGAATGGATTGGGCGGAGAGCTCGGATGAGGTCATCATCCAGCGACTCAACCGGCTGCAGAACACCAACGAACTGATGTTGGGCGATCGCCGCACCGGGGCTGTTCGCACGATCTTCACCGATCGGGACAGCGCATGGGTGGACGTCGGCGACGATCTCACCTGGCTCAAGCACGGCGGGAGTTTCATCTGGGTCAGCGAGCGCGACGGCTGGCGCCATGCGCATGTCGTCTCTCGCGACGGGAAGTCGGTCCGGCTCGTGACGCCGGGGTCGTTCGACGTGATCGAGGTGGCCGGCGTCGATCAAAAGGGCGGATGGCTCTATTACGTTGCGTCGCCCGACAACCCGGCGCAGCGCTATCTGTTCCGCGTGCGCCTCGACGGAAAGGGCCGCGCGGAGCGGCTCTCTCCGGCGGATCAGCCGGGCAGCCACCAGTACGATCTCTCGCCGGACTACCGATACGCGCTCCGAACCTACTCCCGGTTCGATACGCCGCCGGTGATCGACCTCATCCGGCTGCCCAAGCACCAACTCATCCGCACGCTGGTGGACAATAAGCAGCTCCGTGATCGGCTGGCGCGCATCCGCCGCGGTAAGGTCGACTTCTTTACGCTTGACTTGCCCGACGGTGCCAAGGCGCCGGCCTGGCTCATGCGCCCGGCCGACTTCGATTCAACCAGGAGCTACCCCCTCGTGGTGTACACCTACGGCGGCCCGGCGACGCAGACCGTGCTCGACCGCTGGGACGGTGTCCCCCACTACTTCTTTCATCTTTACCTGAATCAGCAGGGCTTCCTGGTAGCGAGCGTCGATAACCGGGGAACGCCGGCCCCGCTCGGCCGCGCCTGGCGCAAAGTGATCTACGGACGGCTCGGCGTCCTCGAGACCGAGGAGCAGGCCGCCGCCGCCCAGCTCCTGGCCCGCCGGCCTTATGTGGACTCGACTAGGGTCGGGATATGGGGGTGGAGCAATGGCGCGTTCGTGAGCCTCAACGCCATCTTCCGGTTTCCCGACGTCTATCGCGCGGCGATCGCGGTCGCGCCGGTCACCCACTGGGCGCTGTACGACAACATCTACACCGAGCGATACAACGGTCTGCCGCAGGACAACCGCGAGGGATACGATCTGGGCTCGCCGCTCACCCACGTAGCTGGCCTCCGCGGGCACCTCCTGCTGGTGCACGGCAGCGGCGACGACAACGTGCACTTTCAGAACACCGAGAAGTTGGTGAACGCCCTAGTCGCCGCGAACAAGCCGTTCAGCATGCTGGAGTACCCCAACCGGAACCACAGCCTTCGCGGCGGTGCGACGCGGCTTCATCTTTACTCGTCGATGGCCCGGTTTCTTCGCGAGCATCTCCTCGACGTACCTGCTCGCGCGGTTGGAGTCAGCGTCCTACATTAGGCGGAAACCCAGCCCGGAGGCCCGGTGACGTACGAGGAAATCGTCGCACTGCTGGGGTACGCCGGTGGCCACGAACAGACGGTTCGAATCACGACGGTGGACCGTACCGAGGTGGTGGGGGTCCCCACGAGTCTGGACACCCATGTCACGGCCCATGAGGTCTTCCTCCGCCCCGCGGGAAGCGAAGACACCGAGATCGCCGTGTCGCTCGGGGCGATCGCCACCGTAGAGTTGGTCTAGGCTACCCCTTCCTGTCCCGAACTGAAACATTGCCAGGCACGCGCCGTACGATGGAATAACCCGGCGCGGGCCGGGGTTCGAGCTCCGATTTGGAGGTGAGATGGGGAATATTCCTGGTGTCCTAATCCCCATCCTGGGTATTCTCTCGGGCACGGTGATCACGGCCGGTGTGGTCTACGCGGCCATACAAATCGTCAACGGACCGCTCGGCAAGGCGCTGGCCCGCCGGCTGGAGGGTCGCCCACCAGAGCCGGATCCCGATCTCCAGGGCGCGGTTCTCGAGCTGCGAGATGAGTTGCAGGCCCTTCATCGGCAGCTCGAAGAGACGCAGGAGCGGATGGATTTTGCCGAGCGGCTGCTGGCTCACCCGCCCGGGCCCTCCAAGCTCCCCCCTGGCTGAAAGCGCGCCATGGCGATTCCCGGCGAAGACGTCGCTCCGATCGTTATCACTACGGTGCTCACTCTGGCCACAGCGGCAACGATCATTCTGCGTGGTCCGGTGGGCCGCGCGCTGGCTCGCCGGATTGAAGGCATCACGGGCCTCGATGCTGATGCCCAAGTGCGGCTCGATCAATTGGATCGGCGTCTGGCTGACCTGGAGGTCGGTCAGGTCCGGGCGCCAGAGCTCGAGGCGCTGCAAGGATGCGTAGGCGAACTCGAGGAGCGGCTCGATTTTGCCGAGCGCATGTTGGCGCAGCAGCGGGCGCCGGGTCTCACAGCGGGTGAGAAGAATCAATGAAGGACACCGAGGGCGGTGGCATCGCGCTCGCGATCACGCTGATGGCGATTGTCGGTGTGGCTGCATTCACGATCGTGGCCGTGCGGGTAGGCGAAGGCTTCGCCATTCCGGTCGGCGTCGTCGGGTTCATCGCGGCGGCGGTGGTCCTCCGTGGCCCACTCGGCAAGGCACTGGCTCGGCGACTGGAGGGGGTCACTGAGGTGGCCGAGACGGGGCCCCTGCTCGAGCAGATGGACGAAATGCGCGGGCGGCTGGCGGAGCTGGAGGAGCGCCTCGACTTCACGGAACGGGTGCTCACGCAGCAGCGGGAACCGGGCAAGATCGAGAGCTAATGGCGAGGATGGCGATGAACGATCTGGTCGGTGCCATACTGATCACGGGCATCATTGTGGTCGTGATTCTGGGCAAGGTGCTCCGCGGTCCCATCGGGGAGGCGCTGGCCGACCGGCTCCGCGGCCACCCAGGCCCGAGCCCCGCGGCGCTCACCGATCTGGAGGACGTCAAGACTCGATTGGCGGAAGTGGAGGAGCGGTTAGATTTCGCGGAACGACTGCTGGCCCAGGGAGAACAGCCCAATCGGCTGCCAGGGAGGACCGACCGATGATTACTCGTGAAGACATCCAGTCGTGGCTCGACCGCCTCGACGGCGGAAGTCTGGCGGTCCAGGAGATCGAGGCCAACCTCTGGCTCGCTCGCAACGCCGAGGGCGCCGAGGTCGTTGTCCACTACGCGCCGCCGGTCGCGATCCTGCGGGTGCGCGTCATGGAGCTGCCGGCCAGCGAGCCGCGTCGGAGCGAACTCTTCCGGCAGCTTCTCGAGCTCAACGCGCGGGAGTTGGTCCACGGTTCGTACGGCCTCGAAGGAGACCACATCGTGCTCACGGACACGCTGGAGCTCGAGAATCTGGACTATAACGAGTTCGAGGCGAGCTTCGACTCGATCACGCTCGCACTGGCCACGCATCTAGGCGCGCTCGCGCCCTACCGGGAAGGGTGACCCGCGATGGGAATCTTTGACCGCCTCTCCACGATGCTCCGGTCGAACATCAACGACCTGATCACCCGGGCCGAAAACCCGGAAAAGATGTTGAACCAGCTGATCATCGACATGAAGGGTCAGCTGTCCAAGGCCAAGCAACAGGTGGCCTCCGCCATCGCGGACGAGAAGAAGCTGCAGGCTGACGCCGAGGCCATGAAGAAGCAGTCGGAGGACTGGGAGCGCCGGGCCATGCTCGCGGTGAACGAGGGGCGGGACGATCTCGCCAAGCAGGCGCTCCTCCGCTACAACGAGCATCTCCAGGGCGCACAGCAGCTGCACGAGACTTGGCTCAAGCACAAGACCGAGACCGAGCACCTCAAGCTCTCGCTGCGCCAGCTCAATGACAAGATCGAGGAGGCCAAGCGTAAGAAGAACATCCTCGTCGCGCGCGCCAAACGGGCTGAGGCGCAGCAGCGCATCCAGGAAACGATGTCCGGAATGTCGGACAAGAGCGCCTTCGAGTCGTTCGAGCGGATGGCGGAGAAAATCGAGGCGACCGAGCGCAAGGCAATCGCCGCGGCCGAGCTGCAGGAGGAGTTCACGGGTGACGCGCTGGCCAAGCAGTTCGAGGCGCTCGAGTACCACGGCACGTCCGACCAGCAGCTCATCGCCCTCAAGCAGCGGATGGGGCTCATCGCTCCCGGTGGCGGTGCCAATGCCCGCCAGCTCGGTAAGGGCGCCGAGACGGTGCACGATGCCGAAGTCGTGGAGGACGGCGGGCCCGACACCGCCCGCTAGGGTGTCGCCCGCCGCTTGCCCGCCATTTCCCCAAGGTATATGACGGAGCGCCGCTACCTGCTGGTGGCCGACGGCGACTTCGGTCCCATGACGTCCAAAACGGCGAACGCCATCATCCGTTACCAGCCGGAGCGGGTGGTTGGCGTGCTGGACCGCGTCCATGCCGGGCGAACGGCGCAGGAAGTTCTCGGCTTCGGCGGCGCGATTCCCATCGTGGGGTCGATCCGGAGCGGACTCGCTCTCGGTCCCAACGCGGTGCTCATCGGGATCGCGCCGGTCGGCGGGCAGCTGCCCGGAGAATGGCGCGGATGGCTAGCCGAGGCGCTGGACGCCGGATGCGATCTGGTGAGCGGCCTCCACACGTTCCTCTCCGACGATCCCGAGCTGGTCGAGAAGGCCGCGGCTCGTGGGCGGACCATCTTCGACCTGCGTCGGCCGCCCTCCGCGCTCACGGTCGCCTCCGGGCTCGCCAAAGCGATTGAAGCGTACGTGGTGCTCACGGTGGGCACCGACTGCAACGTGGGCAAGATGACAGCGCAGCTCGAG
Organism: Gemmatimonadota bacterium; assembly: GCA_041491545.1. GTDB lineage: Bacteria > Gemmatimonadota > Gemmatimonadetes > Gemmatimonadales > GWC2-71-9 > DASQPE01. The sequence goes on from JBGPVE010000025.1 coordinate 14,441, forward strand.
CTCACCAAACTGCTCAACCGGCGGGGCGTTCGCACCCGCTTCGTGCCGACCGGGCAGACCGGTATGATGATCGAAGGGTGGGGCATCGCTGTCGACGCCGTGATCGCCGACTTCATCGCCGGCGCGGCCGAGCAAATCACGATCGAGGGCGCAAAGGGCGCCGATGTGGTGCTGGTGGAGGGCCAGGGAAGCATCAATCACCCCGGTTACTCCGGCGTGACTCTCGGACTCCTCCATGGCGCCTGCCCCGACGCGCTCATCCTCTGTCATCAGGCTACGCGGAAATACCTCGGCGATTACCGCGAGGAGGCTGGTGTCAGGATCCCGGCCCTCAGCGAGTACGTGCGGTTGTACGAGATCATCGGCTCGGCGGTGCACCCCACGCGGGTCATCGGCATCTCACTCAACACCTACGACATGACCGAGTCCGAGGCCCGCCGAGCCTGTGAGGAGGCCGCCCGAGAGACTGGGCTCCCGACCACCGATCCGGTCCGGTTCGACCCGGAGCCGCTGCTCCAGGCCGTGATGCGGGGCCGCGAAGACCATCTCCGGCGGCGGTCTCCTGTTGCGCGCTCAACGGCGCCAGTCTGAGTACAACCGCTACCGCATTTGGCGCGCGGCACCCTCAGGTTAGGGGATGCCGTTTCGCATTCGCCCCGTGCCTCTCGATCTCCCGCTCGCCGAGGTCGTGCGCCGTGCCCGCCGCGGCGCTCCATTGGGGATTTGGATTGGGCAGAGCGTTGAAGCCGAGACCGAGGAGACTCAGCGCAGCTTGCGGCGGTCGCATCTCTCCTTGCTTGCCGGTCCCGACCTCGGCGCGTTGCTGTGGATCGCCCCGCGGGTGCTTGCCTGGGACGGATTCGCGCTCCGGGCGCTGCCCGGATGCGACCTGCCGTCGGCGTTGACGGCGCCGAGGAGAGTGGTCTAGGTTAGCCTGCGTGTCTTTCTTCTCTGTTCAGGATGCACTGACCCGCATCGCCGAGCTGTTGCGGCTCGACGGCGCGGAGATCGGACGCAAGCTCGGCCAGGTCGTAGTCATCTGGGCGCTGGCCTGGATTGCGCTTCGAGTGGTTCGCCTTGCGGCGGCCCGCATCGAGGTTGCGGTCGACGACGGCGACGCTTCGGTCATCACGCTTCGGGAGAAGCGGGGCACGACCCTCGCCCATCTCCTGCGGACGGTGGGCCGCGGGCTCGTTGTCATCGTCGCCCTGCTCCTCACGCTCAACCTGTTCGTCGAAATCGGCCCGCTGCTCGCCGGCGCCGGAATTCTAGGGCTCGCTGTCTCCTTTGGTGCCCAGAGCCTGGTCAAGGATTTCATCGCCGGCTTCTTCTTCCTGTTGGAGAATCAATTCGCGCTGGGTGATGTGATCGAGGCGGCGGGCAAGAGTGGCGTGGTCGAGCAGATCACGCTTCGCGTCGTCGTGCTTCGCGACGCGGAGGGCACGCGCCACGTGATTCCCAACGGCGAAATCAAGACCGTGAGCAACAAGACCTCGGGTTGGGGGCGGGCGCTCATCGACATCGCCGTCGGCGCGGGAGAGGATGTGGATCGGGTGATCGAAGTCGCGCAGGATGAGCTGGGCAAGTTCGCCGCGACCGACGAATGGAGTCAGCTACTCGACGGCGTGGCCGAGGTGTGGGGCGTGGAGTCGCTGGGTGACAATCGGATAGTGGTTCGCGCAGTGGCGCGCACGCGTCCCGGAGCGCAGTGGGGCGTGGCCCGTGAGCTTCGTCGCCGTCTCAAGGTCCGCTTCGATGCCGAAGGGATTCGATTCCCCGGCGCGACGGCGCCGGTGCAGGTACACTTCGCTCAACCCAATGCCGACGCCGCGAGTCCGGCAGCGCTTCCCCCCAAGACGGCGGTCCGGTGACACTTCATCTCTTCAATACCATGACCCGGTCGGTGGACCGGTTCGAGCCGCTCGCGCCGCCCCGGGTGACGCTCTACACCTGCGGTCCCACGATCTACAACTTCGCGCATATCGGAAACTTCCGGACCTTCCTCTTCGAGGATCTGTTGCGGCGGTGGCTGGAGGCGAGCGGGTACGAGGTCTATCACATCATGAACCTGACGGACGTGGACGACCGCACCATCGCCGCCGCTCGGCAGGAAGGCTTGGGTCTCAAGGCGCACGTCGAGCCGTTTGCGCAGGCGTTCTTCGAGGATCGGGACTACCTCCGCATCCGGCCGGCGCACGTCTACCCACGCGCCACTGAGTTCATCGGCTCGATGATCGCGCTCACCCAATCGTTGCTGTCGAAGGGGGCGGCGTACAAGGGAGAGGATGGGTCCGTCTACTTCGCGATCGGGAAGTTCCCGGCGTACGGACGACTCTCCCGCCTCGATCGGCGCGAGCTCAAGAGCGGCGCGAGCAACCGGGTCTCGTCCGACGAGTATGCCAAGGAGGACGCGCGCGACTTCGCGCTGTGGAAGGCGGCCAAGCCCGAGGACGAAGCGGTTGGAGCAGCGTGGGACGCCCCGTTCGGTCGGGGCCGGCCGGGCTGGCACCTGGAGTGCTCGGCGATGGCCCTCGACCTGATCGGGAAGAAATGGAATATCAACGTGCTCGACATCCATGCGGGCGGTGTCGACCTGATCTTCCCGCATCACGAGGACGAGATCGCCCAGAGCTGCGCCCACACCGGAAAGGCCGACTTCGCCCGCTACTGGCTGCACGGCGAGTTCTTGAACATTCAGGGCAGCAAGATGTCGAAGCGGTACGGCAACATTTTGACTGCCCGGGATCTCAAGGAGCAGGGAATCGATGCGGGGGCCGTGCGGTTGCTCATGTTCTCCAGCCATTACCGCCAGAAGCTGGACTGGAGCGACGAAGCGCTGGCTGGCGCGCGGGAGGGATCGGCCAGGCTCGGGACCTTTCGCGACCGGTTGGGCAGTACGGACGCGACGGGCGCGGAGGATCCCGACAGTGTTGGGGCGGCGGAGAGGTTTCGAATCGAGTTCAGCGGCGGGTTGGACGATGACCTCAACGCTCCCCGTGCGCTTGCGGCCGTTTTCGATCTGGTGCGAGATGGCAATCGGCTGCTGGACGAGGGCAAGTCGCTCGGACCGGCGTTTCGTCAGGCCTGGCAGCTCTCGGAGGACGTGCTGCTGGTGACACCAATAGCGCGAACGATTTCGATCGGCTCGAGCGATCTGGCGGATGTGGCTGAGGAGGACGGCATTCCGGTTCGGCCGCCCGATGTGCCGCCGGCGGATGGCGCTGGAGCCGAACAATGGGCGCGACGATGGGCCGAGGTGCGGCTGGCGGAAAAGCGGCGGAAGAACTTCAAAGAAGCGGACCGCATCCGGGATCTTCTCCGGACCCATGGGTTCGATATTCGCGATGGACCGGACGGGACGACCCAGATCGTCCGGATCGGACCGTGATTGATATGAGGTGGGAGAGCCCTCGGTCGGATTCGAACCGACGACCTGCCGCTTACAAGGCGGCTGCTCTGGCCAACTGAGCTACGAGGGCATTGAACACGAATCTAGTTCCGGGTCGTTGGAGAAGCACCATCGCGGGGATTCGCGGCAGGACGGTGGGCCGCCGGCGCCGAGCGATGGGGCATAAGTGCATGCGGCGGTGATTCTTTCCATCTCACCGCCGGCCCGCGCCGCCGGGCGGCACGTTACCCTTGCGTAAGCCTATATCCCCCTTTATCATACTCGTCTGTTCTTAATCGGCCTCCGCCGGGCTCTTGACAGAGGTAAAAGCTTTGTCACCAGGGGTTTAGAGGTTCAATTCCCCTTGTCCCCTCGGTGAGGTCGATATGCAGACAAGGACCGTCATCGCAAGCGACACAGAACCCCGCCAGGGCGGCGGGGTTCTGTTCGAAAGAGGGTGAATGCCGAGACGGACGGCTCGAGCTCGGCACGCGGCGCTCGCTGACGGATGAGCGGGCTGGTAGGGCGCGGTGGGGTGACCGAGTGGCTAATGGTAGCAGACTGTAAATCTGCCGGGCTTATGCCCTACGTAGGTTCGAATCCTACCCCCACCATGACGGGCGGGCGGACAGGTGGGCAGTACTCGCGGTTGTGGCTCAGGCGGGTGTAGCTCAGTTGGTAGAGCATCAGCCTTCCAAGCTGAGGGTCGCGGGTTCGAGTCCCGTCGCCCGCTCTCTGGGTATCAGAAGGGATGGGCGCTCGCGTAGCTCAGTCGGTAGAGCGCATCCTTGGTAAGGATGAGGTCACCGGTTCAATCCCGGTCGCGAGCTTGGGGCTATCGGGTAATGGCTGTCGCTAATAGCTAGGTTGAGGAGACCATGGCCAAGGCGAGATTTGAGCGGACGAAGCCGCACGTGAACGTCGGGACGATCGGGCACGTGGACCACGGGAAGACGACGTTGACGGCGGCGATCACGAAGATCCAGGCGAAGCAGGGGTTGGCGCAGTATACGGCGTACGACCAGATCGACAAGGCGCCGGAGGAGCGGGAGCGGGGGATCACGATCGCGACGGCGCACGTGGAATACGAGTCGGCGACCCGGCACTACGCGCACGTGGACTGTCCGGGGCACGCGGATTATGTGAAGAACATGATCACGGGGGCGGCCCAGATGGACGGGGCGATCCTGGTGGTGAGTGCGGCGGATGGGCCGATGCCGCAGACGCGCGAGCACATCCTGCTGGCGAAGCAGGTGAACGTGCCGTACATCGTGGTGTACCTGAACAAGTGCGACATGGTGGACGATCCGGAGCTGTTGGAGTTGGTGGAGTTGGAGGTGCGGGAGCTGTTGAGCAGCTACGATTTTCCGGGCGACACGACGCCGTTGATCAAGGGGAGCGCCCTGAAGGCCTTGGAGAGTGGGGATCCGACGTCGGAGTGGGGGAAGTCGATCGGGGAGCTGCTGACGGCGCTGGATACCTACATCCCGCTGCCGAAGCGGGAAGTGGACAAGCCGTTCCTGATGCCGGTGGAAGACGTGTTCTCGATCACGGGGCGGGGGACGGTGGCGACGGGGCGGATCGAGCGGGGGGTGATCAAGGTGGGGGAAGAGGTGCAGGTGGTGGGCTTCGGGGCGACGAAGAAGACGGTGGTGACGGGGGTGGAGATGTTCCGCAAGCTGTTGGACGAGGGGCAGGCGGGGGATAACGTGGGGCTGCTGCTGCGGGGCGTGGAGAAGCACGAGATCGAGCGGGGGATGGTGCTGGCGAAGCCGGGGAGCATCACGCCGCACACGCAGTTCGAGGCCGAGGTGTACGTGTTGACGAAGGAAGAGGGGGGGCGGCATACGCCGTTCTTCAAGGGGTACCGGCCGCAGTTCTACTTCCGGACGACGGACGTGACGGGGAACGTGGAGTTGCCGGCGGGGGTGGAGATGGTGATGCCGGGGGACAACGTGCAGATGACGATCGAGCTGATCACGCCGATCGCGATGGATGAGGGGCTGCGGTTTGCGATCCGCGAAGGCGGCCGCACCGTGGGCGCGGGCGTGGTGACCAAGATCTTGAAGTAG
>JBGPVE010000026.1:0-19405 GCA_041491545.1 Gemmatimonadota bacterium
CGTGATGGCCACGATGCGCGAGCGCCAGCGCACCGCGATGCTCCCTTCCTTGAGACGGTTGGTGATATCCGGCAGCACCCAGGGCTTGACGGTACGGTCGAGCCCTTCCCCGAAGTGCACCAGAGTCACCTTGGCGCCCGCCCGCCAACACTCGAGCGCGGCATCTACGCTGCTGTTCCCCGCCCCGATCACCACGACCTGAAGATGCCAGTAGGGATGGCCCTCGACAAAGTAGTGCTTGACGTGCGGCAGCTCCTCACCGGGCACCCGGAGATAGTTCGGGTTATCGAAATAGCCGGTAGCGAACACCACCGCCCGGGCACGATAGGTCTTCTCATCGTGCGGTCGCCGCACCGACAGCAGAAAGCCGCCGTCCGGTTCGCACGACGCATCGACCAGATCCTCGCCGGGACGGATGTCCAGCCTGTAGTGCTCGGCGACTCGGCGATAGTAGATCAGGCCGTCACGCCGATAGGGCTTCTCGCTGCTCGTGACGAACGGGATGCCGCCGATTTCGATGCGCTCGGGCGTCGAGAAGAACTGCATGCCGAGCGGATACCGCTCGATGGTGGAGACGATGTTGCGGCGCTCGAGCAGGACGCACGGAATATCGGCCTGCTTCGCGGCGATCCCGACGGCCAGGCCGCAGGGACCGGCGCCGACGACGACCACATCGGTCTCCTCGGTCATCATACTTCGATGATTTGGTCGCGTCGAGTGCCGACGCTCACATAGCGAATGGGCGCACCGGAGAGCTGCTCGAGACGATCGAGATATGCCCGTGCCGCAGCCGGCAGATCCGCCAGCTTGCGCGCGTCGGCCGTCGACTGACGCCATCCCGGCAGCATTTCGTACACCGGTCGGACCCGCTCGAGCAGATCGACCTCGGCCGGCATTTCCTCGCAGGACTCCCCCTCCAGCTGGTATGCGGTCCCCACCGGAATCTCCGCGAAGGTGTCGAGCACGTCGAGCTTGGTGACGGCGAGACCGGTCAGGCCGTTGACCCGTACCGCGTAGCGTACGACCGTCGCGTCGAACCAGCCGCAGCGCCTGGGCCGTCCGGTGACCGCGCCGAACTCACCGCCCAACTCGCGCAGCTCGGCGCCCTCCGGGTCGGGTGCCTCGGTCGGCAGCGGTCCATTGCCGACCCGCGTGGTGTACGCCTTCACCACGCCGAGCACGCCGTTGATCGCGGTGGGACCGATGCCGGCACCGACGGCGGCGCCGCCCGCGGTGGTGTTGGACGACGTGACGAACGGATACGTGCCGTGATCGACGTCGAGCAGCGCGCCCTGCGCGCCCTCGAGCAGCACCCGTTTTTTCTGCTGCACGGCGCGATGCACCACGAGTCCCGTGTCGGCCGCGAGCGGCAGCAGCCGTGGCGCCCACCCCTCGAGCAGCTTGACATGCTCCTCCAGCGAGACCCGCTCGGCACTTCCCAGCATGGCGAGCAGACGATTCGCGCGGTCGACCCGCTCGACCAACGTTACGCGGACGCACTCGAGATGGCGCAGATCGCCCACCCGAATGCCGCGGCGCCCGTACTTGTCCTCGTAGGTCGGTCCGATCCCGCGGCCGGTGGTGCCCAGCTTCTGGCTCTTCTCGCTGGCCTTGTCCAGCAGCTTGTGATACGGCAAGACCAGGTGAGCCCGATCCGACACGAACAAACGACCCGACGGCGCGATCCCCTTGGCCTCGAGCTGATCGACCTCGGCGAAGAGCTGATCGGGGTCCAGCACGACCCCGTTGCCCACGATGCAGGTCACGTGGCGATGGAGAATGCCGGAGGGAATCTGCTGCAGGATGAACTGGGTCTCGCCGGTGACGACGGTATGGCCGGCATTGGCGCCGCCCTGATAGCGGACGACCATGTCGGCCCGCTCGCTCAGAACGTCGACCAGCTTGCCCTTGCCTTCGTCGCCCCACTGGGCGCCAACGACCACGATACACGTGGTCCGCGCATCGAACATGTCGGCTCCTCCGATACCCAAACAAAAAAGCCCCGCTGGGGGCTCGCAAAACCTCCGGTATTGTACCCCGGATCGTGCCAAAGGTCAAATCAGGCAGCGATGATCTGGCCGATCCGCTCGGCCGTCTCGAAGGACCGGCCTTCGGGGACGTCTCGCGCGGTGTGTAACACGCCGAGCGTGCGCCAGTTGAGTCTCCCGATCGTGATCGCGGCCGCGCCGCCCCGCGCCAGCGGATGGCTGTCGACGAAGATGCCGAGCGGCAGCCTGCGGCGGCGGAGCGCGAGACCGAGCGGTCCGAGCCGATCGGCCAGCTCGACCGCCACCGAACCTCCCTGGGAGTCGTGGCTCACGATGTAGAGCGTGCCCGCATCGTCGATCGTATCCAGATTGATCACTTGGGCATCGATCAGAAGCGACGGTCGCTCCCGGGCGAACGCACGCGCTCCAACCAGTCCAAACTCTTCGGCAGCCGTGATCAGGATACCGGTATTGGGATCTTGGGTGACTTCCGCCGCCACCAGAGCCGCCAAGAGGCCACTGCCGTTGTCGAGCGCACCCCGGGAGCGCCCGGACAGCCGGCCGCGGCCGGCGAGAAATCCAGCCGCCACGGCGAGGCCGGCGCCGGCCCCGCTGCTCCAGAGAGGCACCGGCCCTCGCAATCGCGCCAGGCATAGCGCGGTGAGACCGAGCGCCGCGACCACCACGACCCACACGGCGACGAGTCGCCCCGCCATAGAATGCGCCTGCGCCTTGCTATCGAGGTGTGCGACGATCCAGCGATGAACCCGAGGGGACCGGGTGGCAATGAGGTTCGCGTCCTCCCGCGGGGCGCCCACGAAAGGAAGCTGGGCCCATCCGGCCCCCACACCGACGACGACGGTAGCCAGACTGAGCGCGCCGATCATCCAGGCGCCCAGCGCCGCCCACGGCGGCAGACCAGGCATGCCAAGAAGTGGCAGGAGTACGAGGGACAGCCAACCCAGGCCGGCGCCCAGAAGGGGAAATGCCCAGAGCGTAGCAGGACTCCAACGGACCGGCTGCCGCTCGACTGTGTAACCGAGCGCGGTCAGGTGTGCCGCGACCAGCTCGCGCGCGGCCTCGGCCTCGGGTGTGCCGGCCTCCCGCGGGGCAGCGAGCACCCGCGCCAGGGTCTCGCGGGCGTTCGGGCCGCCATCGTGCCGCTCAGGAGTTGCCGGCGGACTTCGATGCACGCTTGCTGGGCGTGGGAGCCAGCGTCGGCTGGGCGGCCCGGGCAGTCTCCTGCGAGATGCGTCCCTCGGCGACGAGCGTGGACAGGTGGTGATCGAACGTCTGCATGCCGTCGCCCTTGCCCTCCGCCATGAGCTTCTTCACGTCGGCCGGCTTGGCACCGGCCTTCAATGCCTCCCGCACGGCCGGCGTGCCGATCAGAATCTCGATCGCCACGACCCGGCCTTTGTCGTCTTTTCGGGGCAAGAGCTGCTGGGCGATGACCGCTTGGATCATTTCCGAGACCCGGAATCGCCCGATGTCCCGCTCGTCCCGCGGAAGCATGCCCGTCAGCCGCTCGATCGTGGTGGCCACGTCGCGGGTCGGCATGCTCGCGATTACGAGCCGCCCCGTCTCCGCCGCCCGGACGGCGGTTTCCAGCGTCTCGCCGTCGGCCATGTCGCCGATGACGACCACGTCGGGATCCTGGCGCAGCGCCGCGCGAAGCCCCACGGCAAGGGCGTCGGTGTCGACACCCACCTCGCGCTGGGTGACCGAGCTCTTGAGATCGCGATGCAGGAACTCGATCGGATTCTCGATTGTCACGATGTGCTTCTGTAGATTCTTGTTGATGTGGTGGACCAGCGCCGCGATGGTGGAGCTCTTGCCGCTGCCGCTCGCTCCGGTCACCAGAATGAGGCCTCCCTCAGCCTCGGCGACATGGCGGAGCGACTCGGGAAGGCCGAGACTGTCGATCGACGGCACAGTGAACGGAATCACCCGCATCACGACCATGAACGACGACCGTTGCCGCAGCACGTTGACCCGGAAGCGACCCACACCCGGCATGCCCCACGAGCAGTCGAAGTCGCGGAGCTGATCGATGCGGGCCCGATCGTGGTCCGTGCCGATGAGCTTGAGCGCGATAGCCTTGGTTTGATCGGGGGTGAGCCGCTGCTTGGTGAGCGGGACCAGCTTGCCGTTGATACGGGCGCGGAAGACGTCGCCCGCCTTCATGTGAAGGTCCGACGCTCCGCGCTCGACCGCCGCTTTGATGATCTTCTCCATTCGGGCCGCTCGCTTGATGGTTGAACCCAGGGAGGGGCCGCTCAGCCGGCGGCCAAGAACCCCATGCGCTCCCGCACGCCGCACATCGTCTCCCGGGCAACGCCGCGAGCGCGCGCGGCGGCGGCGGCCAGAATCTCCCCGACCCGTCCCGGCGATGCCTCCAACTCCCGCGCGCGCTCCCGGATCGGCGCGAAGTGGGCCGCCAGCTGGTCGGCCAGGACTCGCTTGCAGTCGAGGCAACCCCACTGGGCGCCCCGACAATTGTCCGCGACCAATGCCACCGTCTCGGACGGGGAGAAATACCGGTGAAGGTGGTAGATGTTGCACACCTCCGGAGTTCCCGGATCCTTCCTGGTGACTCGAGCCGGGTCGGTCTTGGCCGGGCGGAGCTTCTGCCAGATTTCCTCGGGGCTCTCCAAGATGCCGATGGTGTTGCCGAGGCTCTTCGACATCTTTGCCTGCCCATCTAGGCCCATGATCCGCTTGGCCTCGGTCAGGATCGGCTTGGGCTCCGGAAAGTACGCAGTGCCGCGCGCAAACTCGGCATTCCAGCGACGGCAAATCTCGCGAGCCAGCTCGAGGTGCTGCACCTGATCTTCACCCACGGGCACGAGGTCGGCCCGGTAGAGCAGGATGTCGGCCGCCATGAGCACCGGATAGTTGAGGACCCCGGCCGGAATGCTTTCGAACCGCTGTGACTTATCTTTGAACTGCGTCATCCGCTCGAGATCGCCTAGCGGCGTGACGGCGTTCAGCAGCCACATGAGCTCCGAGTGCTCGGGCACGTGCGATTGTACGAACAGCGTTGCGCGCTCCGGGTCGATGCCCGACGCGAGAAGCCCCACCGCCATCTCGTGGGTTCGCCGGGCCAGCGTTTCCGGGTCATACTTCGCGGTGATCGCGTGCAGATCGACGATGCAGTAGAAGCACTCGTAGGACGCTTGGAGACGGACCCAGTTTTGGACGGCTCCGAGATAATTACCAATGTGGAGCTCGCCCGACGGTTGAATCCCCGAAAAGATGCGCGGCATCATGGAAGGTATCCTGCCAGAACCAACGCCGCAAGATGCTGTCGTCATTGAACTTACTTGATCTCGCCCGGTCGGCTGCCGCCCGCGCCGCCGGGTTCGTCCGATCGGTCGAGCGACCGGCCGACCCACGGGGCTGGAGCACCAAGGGCCTGCGGGATTTCGTCACCGACGTGGATCGCACCGCGGAGCGCATGATCGCGGAAGTACTGCTGGCCGGCGATCCGAAGGCCCAGATCGTCGGAGAGGAGTTGAGTCCGGAGCTGCGAACGGCGGGTTTGGTCTGGGTCGTCGATCCGCTCGACGGCACCACCAACTTCCTGCACGGCTATCCCTCGTACGCCGTGTCGATCGCCGCGGGGGTGGACGGCGTGCTCCAGGCGGCGGTGGTTCACCACATCCCTCGGGATGAGGTGTACTGGGCCACACGCGGGGGCGGGGCCTGGCTCGGCGAGCGGCGGCTTGCAGTGTCGGCGATCGCGGACCCGGGTCACTCGCTGATCGGCACGGGCTTTCCATTCAAGGATCTGGCCCACCTCGACGAATACCAAGGTCAATTCGCTCGCGTCTCCGCCGAGACGGCCGGCATCCGGCGGGCCGGCTCCGCGGCGATCGATCTCGCCGACGTGGCCGCCGGACGGTTCGAGGGATTCTGGGAGCAGCGTCTTTCGGCGTGGGACATCGCCGCCGGGATTCTGCTCATTCGGGAGGCGGGCGGGGTGGCGACCGACTTCGCCGGGCGCGATCTTGGAATCGAGCATGGCGCCGTGGTCGCCGGAAACCCCGCGATTCACGCCTGGCTGTTGGAGACGCTGCATGATCCCGACTAACGATTCATTACAGGCCTGGACCGATGCCTTGGCGGCGCCAACCGCCACGCCGGCCGGCGGCTCCGCCGCGGCAATCGCCGCCGGGCTCAGCGCCGCACTGGTGGAGATGGTCGCGACGCTCACCTCGAGCCGAGAGAGCTACGCGGAAGTGCGGACGCAGGCCGCGGAAGCGGTCGATCGCGCGGGGCCGCTCAGGCGCCGCCTGCTCGAGCTCGCGATCGAGGACGTCGAAGCCTTTCAAGAAGTCATGGATGCGTTGGCGCTGCCCAGGCATACCGAGTCGGAGATTGCGACGCGCAACGCCGCTCGGCAAGACGCGCTCAAGCACGCGGCCGCGGTGCAGTACGAAGTCCTGCTGCTCGCGGGCGAGGTGGCCGATCTTGCGGAGATATTGGTGCACCAGGGGCTCCGGAGCGCCATCGGAGACGCGGCGACCGCGGTCTTCCTCGCCGCCGGCGCCTCTCGCAGCGCCTACTGGGCCATCCGGAGCAATCTGCGCCGGATCTACGACGACCCCGAGTCCGACCGGATGACGGAAGCGGCGTTGGAACGATTGCAATTGGTGGAAGCGGTCGAGGTGCGGGTGAAGCTCAAGCTGAGCGAGAAGGTGTAGCGACGCGCGCGGTCAGGCCGTCGTGAGAATCCGCGGTCCCTCCGCCGTAATGGCGACCGTGTGCTCGAAATGGGCCGACAGGCTCCCGTCCGCGGTGACCACGGTCCACTTGTCAGGCAGCGTGCGGGTGATCGGGCTTCCGATCGTGATCATCGGCTCGATGGCGAGGGTCATGCCCTCGAGCAGCCGTGCGCCCCGGCGGGGTGCGCCGTAATTGGGGACCTGCGGTTCCTCGTGGAAGCGGGTGCCGATGCCGTGGCCCACCAACTCGCGCACCACGCCATATCCAGCGCCTTCGGCCACCTGCTGCACCGCGTAACCAATGTCGCCCACGTGGTTGCCGACCCGCGCGGCGGCGATCCCCGCCACCAAGCATTCCCGCGTCACCTGGAGCAGCCGCTCCGCCTCCGCCGAGATCTCACCCACTGGGAACGTGGCGGCGGAGTCCGCGTGCAGACCCTCGAGCTGCACCCCCACGTCCACGCTCACGATGCTGCCGTTGGAGAGCTTTCGCGCGGGCGACGGGATGCCGTGAACGATCTCACGATCGATGGAGGTGCACAGCGTCTTGGGAAAGCCGTATAGGCCCTTGAACGATGGCGTCGCGCCGTCGTGACCGCGGATGAACGCTTCGGCCACGGCATCCAACTCTTCGGTGCTGATGCCGGGCTCGACCCGCTCTCCCATCAGCGCCAGGACGCCCGCGACGATCCGTCCCGCCCGGGCCATGATCTCGATTTCCCGAGGAGACTTGAGCGTGATCATATCTTACCGAGGGCCTGCCTGACCCGCCCCGCCACTTCCTCGACCGAGCCCACAGCGGGCACGTGCCGGACCAGGCCGCGCGTCTCGTACCAGGCCAGCACCGGCGCCGTCTGCTCCCGGTACGCCTTGAGCCGGGTAGCGACCGCGGCAGGGTCGTCGTCCGCGCGGCCTTCGATCGCTCGGCGCCTATCCAGGCGGGCGAGAAGCTCCTCATCGGTGACGTCGAAATGCAGCACGGCGTCGAGCTTCCGCCCCTTTTCCGCGAGCAGTCGCTGCATGCCCTCCGCCTGCGGGATCGTGCGTACCACGCCGTCGAAGATCACACCGCCCTGGGCCGCCGGCTTGTCCATCTCGTCGCGAACCGCCCCGAGAATGAGATCGTCGCTCACGAGGTGACCGGCCTCCATCACCGCTTTGGCCTTGAGACCGAGCGGCGTGCCGGCCTTCACCGCGTCACGGAGCAGGTCGCCGGTGGCGAACTTGGGAAGCCCCAGCGCCTTGGAGAGCAGTGCGCCCTGGGTGCCTTTTCCCGCGCCAGGCGGGCCCATGAGGAGGATATGCACGAGTGCCGGGGACCTCGGAGAAGAGCCGAAACCGGTGACCGGAAAGCGGTGTGCGAAGCGCGTGATTGGTCAAAAGTGAATGGGGGGTGCTCCTGCCGCGGCGCCCCCCTTTACCCTCTACCGGTCACCTGCACCGCTTACATGAACCTCTGTTGTCTTCCCCTGAATTTCACCCGGCCCGTCTTCATGAAGCCGTCGTACTTCCGGAGCGTGCGGTGCTGCTCCACCTGTGCGATCGTGTCGAGCAGCACACCGACCACGATGAGCACCGACGTGCCGCCGAAGTGAGACTGGATCCCGACCTGCTTCGAGATGATGACCGGCAGCAGGGCGACGAACGCGAGGAAGAGGGCACCGGGAAGCGTGACCCGCGCCAGCACCGCATCGATGTAGTCGGCCGTGCTCGCGCCTGGTTTCACGCCCGGGATGAAGCCGCCCTGCTTCTTGAGGTTTTCCGCCAAGTCCACCGAGTTGAAGATGATGGACGTGTAGAAATAGCTGAAGACGACGATCAGCACCGCGAAGGTGATATCGTACGGCAGATTACCGGGGGAGAAGACGCTTGCCATGTCCTGGAGCACCGGGTTCTTGGTGAAGCTCGCCAGCGTCCCGGGGACGATGATGATCGTCTGGGCAAAGATGATCGGCATCACGCCCGCCGTGATCAGGCGGATCGGGATGAACGTCTTCTGGCCCTCACGGATTCGGCCGCGGCCCATCACCTTGCGCGGAATCTGAATAGGAATCCGGCGCGCCGCGATCGTCATGGCGACGACCGCCGCGATCACGCCCAGGATGACGACGAGGAAGAAGAGGGCACCCAGCGGCGACACCACCCCGCCTTTGACGAACTGGCTCAGCTGAATCGTCGCCGGCCAGAGCCGCTCGAGAATGGAGAAGCAGATGAGCAGGCTCATCCCGTTGCCGATGCCGCGCTCGGTGATCTGCTCGCCCAGCCACATGACGAAGATCGCGCCGGCGGTGAGCGTCACCACCATGATGAGCCGGGAGGCGAAGCCCGGATTGGTGATGGCGCCGGGAATCGATTCGGTGAACAGGGCGAAGGTGTAGGCCTGGGAAAGCGCGATGAACACGGTCATGTACCGCGTCCACTGCGTAATCTTCTTCTTGCCCTCTTCGTCCTTCTGCATCTTCCCGATGGACGGCATGACGCCGCCCGCCAACTGGAAGATGATCGACGCCGAGATGTACGGCATGATCCCGAGCGCGAAAACGGTCGCGCGGGAGAGCCCGCCACCGAGGGTGTCGTACAGCCCGAAGAATCCGGCCGCGCCCGAATTCTTGATGAAGTCCGCGAGCGCCGCGACGTTGACGCCGGGCGCGGCGATGTGGGCGCCGACCCGGTAGATCACGAGCGCGAGCGCGGTGAACAGCAGCTTGCGCTTGAGCTCCGGATCGATGGAGATCGCTGGAACGTTTGGAGCAGTCACTTAAGCCTCGATACTACCGCCGGCCGCTTCGACTTTGGCGCGCGCCGACGCGGAAATCGCCACGCCACGTACGGTGTAAGCCCGGTCGGCGTCGCCGGTGCCGAGGATCTTCACGGGGGCGTCGAGCTTGGCCACGAGCCCCGCGGCGTGGAGGGTTTCTGGGGTGACGGTCTGGCCGGTCACCTGCTTAAGATCTCGCAGGTTGACCGGCTGCGCCACCACCTTGAACGGGTTGGTGAAGCCGCGCTTGGGAATTCGCCGGTAGAGCGGCGTCTGGCCGCCCTCGAATCCGGGATTGGTGTATCCGCCGGTCCGCGCCTTGTGGCCCTTGTGACCCTTGCCGGAGGTCTTCCCCAGACCGGACCCGGGCCCGCGGCCAACCCGCTTTCTGTTTTGCGAGGAGCCGCGCGCGGGCCGGAGGGTCGAGAGCGTGATCGTCGGAGTCTTGGTGTCGTTCGCCATCACTTCTCCCTGGCCGGCGCCACGTCGATCAGGTGGCGCACCTTGAACAGCATTCCGCGCACGGACGCGGTGTTGGCGACTCGGATGGTCTGCTGATGATGGCGGAGCCCGAGCGCCCTGAGCGTGCGCCGCATGGTCTCGGGATGGCCGATCGTCGAGCGAACCTGCTTCACCTCGAGCGCGCTCGCCTCGCGCTCGGGGGGCACCGTGGCCGCGTGGTGCTTGGGCCCTTGACGGCCTACGACGGGATTTCGCCCCACGTCAAGCCTCCTGCCGTGGCTTGTAAGCGATCTGATCGAGCTCGACGCCCCGCTCCCGCGCGATCTGCCGAGCCGAGACCAACCGGCCGAGCCCGTCCATCGTGGCCCGGACCATGTTGTGCGGGTTGGTGGAGCCGAGGCTCTTGGTAAGGATATCGGTGATGCCGGCGCACTCCAGCACCGCGCGCACCGGGCCGCCGGCGATCACGCCGGTACCGGTGGCCGCGGGCTTGAGCAGCACCCGTCCGGCCCCATGCTCGCCCAACACCTCGTGGGGGATGGTCGACCCGGTGCGCGGCAGATCCACCATGCTGCGCTTGGCCGCTTCCACCGCCTTGCGCACGGCTTCGGAGACCTCGTTGGCCTTGCCGGTGGCGATGCCCACGCGCCCCTTGCCGTCACCCACGGCCACGAGCGCGTTGAACGAGAACCGGCGGCCGCCCTTGACCACCTTGGCGACGCGGTTGATCGCGATCACGTTTTCGACCATGTCGCTCTGGTGCTCGCGATCCCGATCGCGCCGCCCGCCGCGATCCCCACCGCGGCCGCTGCCGCCGCGACCACGACCGCCGCCACCGCCGCCGCCACCGCCACCGCGAGGACGATCCCCGCCGGAGGGTCGCTCCGGCGCGCTAGCCGCGGGGGCCGCGGGAGCCGCGGGAGCCGCGGACGTCTCGCCTCCGACCTGCTTCTCGTCTGCCATTCTAGAACTCCAATCCGACTTCGCGCGCGCCGTCGGCAACGGCTTGCACGCGACCATGGTAACGGTAGCCTGCCCGATCGAACACCACCGAGGTGATTCCCGCGGCCTTTGCCCGTTCGGCCAGCAACTTCCCGGTGGCTTTGCCCTTGGCGATCTTACCGGCGCCGTCGACCTGGATACCTTCGGTCCGGTCGTTGACGCCGAGGATCGTCACGCCGAGATCGTCGTTGACGAGCTGCGCCGAAATGTGCTTGAGCGAGCGGAAAACCACGAGGCGCGGCATGTCTGCCGTCCCGTGCACCTTCTTCCGTACGCGGAGGTGACGCCGGTAGCGCCGGTCGGCGCGCGTCTTCGGAGCGTGGATAGCGCGCATGCTTACTTGGCTCCTGTCTTGCCCGCCTTGCGGCGGACGTGCTCACCCTGATAGCGGATCCCCTTGCCCTTGTAGGGCTCGGGCGGGCGCACGTTGCGGAGCTCGGCGGCCACCTGCCCGACCAGCTCCTTGTCGGCGCCTTCGATTTTGACCACCGTGTTGTTGTCGACGGAGATCTTGATCCCCTTGGGCGCTTCGTACTTGACCGGGTGGGAGAACCCGACGATCAGGTTGACCCCGTATGGCTTGGCCTCGGCCTTGTACCCCACGCCTTGGATCTCGAGCGTCTTGGCGAATCCCTTGGACACGCCGTCCACCATGTTCTGGACCAGCGTGCGGGAGAGGCCGTGCAGCGCCTTATGCCGATTTTCCTCGGTGGGCCGTGCCACGAGCACCTGATCCCCGCTCATCGACACCAGCATGTCGCGGTGGAGAGTGCGACGCAACTCGCCTCGCGGGCCTTTGACCGACACGATCTGGCCGTTGACGGCAACGGAGACGCCCTTGGGAATCGCGACCGGCTTTCTTCCGATACGGGACACGGTCGCCTCCTACCAGACGAGGGCGAGCAGTTCGCCGCCCAGGTTGGCCGTGCGCGCTTCACGGTCGGTCATGAGTCCCTTCGGGGTGGACACGATGGCCATCCCCAGACCGTTGCGCACTCGAGGAATCTCTCGGCATTTCACGTAGCGCCGAAGACCGGGCGTCGACACCCGTCGAAGCTCTCGGATGACCGGCTGCTCGTTGTGGTACTTCAAGTACAGCCGAAGCACACCGTGTGCGCCATCGTCCAGGATCTTGAAGTCCGCGATGTAATGGTTGTCGCGCAGCAGCCGCGCCAGCTCGCCCTTGAGCTTGGACACCGGCATATCGACCCGCCGGTGGCCCGCGGAGCAGGCGTTCCGGATCCGGGTCAACATGTCTGCGACAGGATCTGTCAGGCTCATCGTCCCTCGTCCCCTTACCAGCTGGCCTTGCGCACGCCCGGGATCTCTCCCTTAAGCGCGAGCTCACGGAAACAGATGCGGCACAGTCCGAACCTGCGCAGCACTGCACGGGCGCGCCCGCAGCGCTGGCAGCGCCGCACGGTGCGAACCTTGAACTTGGGAGTGCGTTTCGCCCGTTCGATCCAGGCAGTCTTTGCCATCTCTAGTCCTCTATCGGATGTCTCTGTGAACGGGCGATCCGCTCACCGCTGATACCAGTTCACCATTCACCGCGTCCCGGTCATGCGACCTTTTGCGGCGTCTCCCCACGGAACGGCCACCCCAGCTCGCGCAGCAGCGACATTGCCAGATCGTCGCGACCCGCCGAGGTGACGATCGTGATGTCCATCCCGTGGATCTTCTCGACCTTGTCGTAGTCGATCTCGGGGAAGATCATCTGCTCCTTGACGCCGAAGGTGTAATTGCCCCGACCGTCGAAGCTCCGATTCGAGAGTCCGCGGAAGTCGCGGGTCCGCGGGATCGCGAGGGTGATGAACCGGTCGAGAAACTCGTACATGCGGGCCCGCCGCAGCGTCACCGCGGCGCCGACCGGCATGCCGGCCCGAAGACCGAAGTTCGCGATCGCCTTCTTGGCGCGGGTCACGACCGGCTTCTGGCCGGTGATCGAAGCCAACTCCTCGACCGCCGCCTCGAGCTGCTTGGGATTCTTCGCCGCGTCGCCCATGCCGATGTTGAGCACGATCTTCAAGAGCCGCGGGACCTCGTGCGGGTTCTTGAGCCCGAACTCCTTCTGTAGCCGAGGCCGGACCGTCTGCTCGTAGTAGGTCTGGAGCCGTGGTTTGCCATCGACCGACTTCGGCGCCGGATCGGTCGCGGTCGCCGGTGCGCGCTCCTTGCTCCGGCTGGACGCGCCCGGCTGGGCCGGCGTGCTCGGCTTCTTCGGCGCCTTCTCTTTGGCGCCCTTTTCCTTGGCGCCCTTTTCTTTGGCGCCCTTCTCGGTGCTCTTCTCGTCCGCCATCGTTACCGGCTCCTCGGAATCGGCTGGTCCGACTTGACGGCGATCCGCTCCACCGTCCCATCCTGGTCTCTCTGGCGGCGGATCCGGGTCGCTTCCCCGCTCTTCGGATCGATCAGCATCACCTTCGAGTGATGGATCGGCGCTGCCATCGGGATGATGCCTGACTCGGTGTTGGGCCCCGTCGCCCGGCGATGCCGCTTCACGATGTTGATGCCGTCGATCGTGACACGCCCGGTCTTGGGATGCACCCGCAGCACCTTGCCGCGCTTCCCCTTGTCGTCGCCCGAGATGACCTGGACCGTGTCGCCCTTGGTGACGTGCATGCGGATTCGCACCGGCGGCGCGTGCCGCAGACGCTTGGCCTTCTTGAAGACGAGCGGTTTCATGCTACAGCACCTCCGGCGCCAGCGAGACGATCTTCATGTACTTCTTCTCGCGCAGCTCGCGGGCGACCGGTCCGAAGATGCGCGTCGCGCGCGGCTCCCCCGCATCGTTGATCAGCACCGCGGCATTCTCGTCGAACCGGATGTAGGAGCCGTCCTTACGGCGGACTTCCTTGGCGGTGCGGACGATGACGGCTTTGGCGACGTCGCCTTTCTTCACCTGACCGGTCGGGATCGCGTCCTTGATGGCGACGACGACGGTATCGCCCAGACTCGCGTAGCGGCGCTTGCTCCCGCCCAGCACGCGGATGACGAGCGCGCGGCGGGCGCCCGAATTGTCCGCGATACGGAGAATCGATTCCTGTTGAACCATGGCTTATTTCGCCCGCTGAACGATTTCGATGACCCGCCACCGCACCGTCTTGGCCAGCGGGCGGGTCTCCATGATGCGCACGGTGTCGCCGGCCTTGGCGTCGTGCTCATTGCGCGCCTTCACCGTCTTGGTGCGCGTGACCTGCTTGCCGTAGGTCGGGTGGGCGTACCGCCGCACCAGCGACACGGTCACCGTTTTCTGCATCTTGTCGCTGGTCACGACCCCCTGCCGAACCTTCCGCTGGCCGCGAACCTCGGTTGTCGGGTCACTCATCGTCGATTTCACCCTGATAGTGGCGGTACAGGTTCACTATTCCCGCTTGCTTGGCGCTCCCCCAATACCGTCTTGATTCGGGCGATGTCCCGCCGCAATGCTCGGAATCGCATCGGGTTCTCGATCGACTCGGTCGCGGAGCGGAAGCGCAACCGGAAGCGCTCCTCGGAAAGCTCCGCCAGCTTGGCCTCGAGCTCCTCGACCGACAGCTCACGCAGTTCCGTCGACGTCATCGCTCAGCTCTCCTCGCGCGTGACGAAGCGCGTCTTGACCGGCAGCTTGGAGGCCGCCAGAGCCAACGCCTTCTTGGCCAGGTCCACGGTCACGCCTTCGACCTCGAAGAGAACCCGGCCCGGCTTCACCACCGCCACCCACCCCTCCGGGTTGCCTTTGCCTTTGCCCATGCGGGTCTCGGCCGGCTTCTTGGTGACCGGCTTGTCCGGGAAAATCCGGATCCATACCTTGCCGCCGCGCTTCATCTCGCGCGTCATCGCGACGCGACTGGCCTCGATCTGCCGGTTGGTGACCCATCCCGGATCCAGGCTCATGAGCCCGAACTCTCCGAAGGCCACCGTGTTGCCCCGCTGCGCGATGCCTTTGGTGCGGCCCTTGAACGTCTTGCGGAACTTGATCCGCTTGGGTGCCAGCATGCCTCAGGCTCCCGTGCTGTAGGTGCGGCCCGACACGTCTTCGATGACCTCGCCCTTGAAGATCCAGACCTTGATCCCGATCGTGCCGTAGGTGGTCTTGGCCGTGCTGGTGGCGTAGTCGATGTCGGCGCGCAAGGTGTGCAGCGGCACGCGGCCCTCGTGGTAGCCCTCGGTCCGCGCGATCTCCGCGCCGCCCAGTCGGCCCGACGCCCGCACCTTGATGCCCTGCGCGCCCATCCGCATGGCGCTCTGCACCGCGCGCTTCATGGCGCGGCGGAACGAGATGCGCTGGGTGAGCTGGTGGGCGATGTTGTCCGCCACGAGCTGCGAGGCGAGCTCCGGCCGCTTGATCTCCTCGACGTTGATCGCGGCTTCCTTGCCGGTGAGCTGCGCCAGCTCGTCGCGGAGCTTGTCCACTTCGGCGCCGCGCTTGCCGATCACCACGCCCGGCCGGCCGGTGTGCACCGTGACGGTGACCTTGCCCGGGCGGCGGTCGATGTGGATCTCCGAGATCGCCGCGTGACCGAGCCGGGTCTTGAGGTACTTGCGGATCAGCTCGTCTTCCTTGAGCAGCGCCGGCATGTCCTTGGTGGCGAACCACCGGGAATGCCACGGCTTCACGATGCCGAGCCGCAACCCGATCGGATGTGTCTTCTGACCCATTATGCGTTCTCCTTCACCGCCACGTGGATCTCCACGTGGCTCGTGCGCTTCCGGATCGGCGTGGCCCGGCCCTGCGCCGCCGCGGTGAAGCGCTTGAGCGGCTGACCGCCGTTCACGATCGCCTTGGTGACCACGAGCGCGTCGGGATCGAAGCCCTCGTTGTCCTTGATGGCCTTCTGCTCGGCATTGGCCACAGCCGAACGGAGGGTCTTGGCGATCTGCTTGGCCGCCAGCTTCTTGTTGAACTGCAGGATGGCGTACGCCTCGTTCACATCCTTGCCCCGGATGAGATCGATCACGAGCCGCATCTTTCGCGGCGACTGCCTGACCCCGCGCTGAATCGCGTGTCCGCTCATGGTCACTCCGGCTTGGCCTTCTTGTCCGCCACGAGCTTGCCGCTATGCCCGCGGAAGAGTCTGGTCGGCGCGAATTCGCCGAGCTTGTGCCCCACCATGTTCTCGGTGACGTACACCGGGACGAACTTGTTCCCGTTGTGCACCGCGAAGGTGTGGCCGACGAATTCGGGCAGAATCGTGCTCGCCCGACTCCACGTCTTCACCACCCGCTTTTCATTGCGGGAGTTGAGGACTTGGACTTTGGTCATCAGGGCCTCCTGAACGAAGGGGCCCTTCTTTACGCTTCGAGCCATGTCGAGTGTCTCGTTAGAGGCTATCGCCTACCGACCACACATCACTGCGTCGCCCTGCCGCGCTTCCGACCGCGCACGATGTGCTTGGTCGACGACTTCTTCCGATGCCGCGTCTTCCGGCCTTCCGGCTTGCCCCACGGCGACGTCGGCGGGCGACCACCGGAGCTCTTGCCCTCGCCGCCGCCGAGCGGGTGGTCGACCGGATTCTTGGCCACACCGCGGACCCGGGGGCGCTTGCCCAGCCAGCGGCTCTTGCCCGCCTTGCCGACCGACAGCAGCTCGTGCTCGGCGTTTCCGACCTCGCCGACCGTCGCGAGACAGCGACCGTGGATCATCCGCATTTCGCTCGAGCGGAGTCGCAGCGTGACGTAGTCACCCTCTTTGGCCACGACCTGCGCGCTCGAGCCCGCCGTGCGGCTCAACTGGCCACCCTTGCCGATCTTGAGCTCGATGTTGTGCACCACCGTGCCGAGCGGAATCTCGCCCAACGGCACCGCATTGCCGGTACGGGTATCCGAGCCGGGGCCCGAAATTACCTGATCCCCGACGTTGAGACCCTTGGGGTGCAGGATGTACCGCTTCTCGCCGTCGGCGTAGACGATCAGCGCGATGCGGGCGCTCCGGTTCGGATCGTACTCGATCTCCATGACCCGGCCCGGAATCGCGAACTTGTCGCGCTTGAAGTCGATGCGCCGGTACTGCCGCTTGTGGCCGCCGCCCTTGTAACGCGCGGTGACGTGCCCCTGGTTGTTGCGTCCGCCCGAAGCCTTGCGCGGCTCGACGAGCGACTTCTCCGGCGTCAACCGGGTGATCTCGTCGAAGCCAGAGACCGAGCGGAACCGGCTACCGGCCGTCATCGGACGGAATTGCTTGATGCTCATCTCAGCCCTCGAACACGGGGATCGTCCCCGATTTGAGCGTGTCGATCGCCTTCTTCCATCGAGCGGTGGTGCCGCGGGTCCGTCCGCGGGTCACCTCGTGACGGCGCATCTGCATCGTGCGCACGTCGGCCACGACCACATCCTGGAACAACTTCTGAACGGCGTCCCGGATCTGGTGCTTGTTGGCTTCCGGGTGCACCTCGAAGGTGTACACCTGCCGGTCCTGGTATGCGGCCGAGCTCTTCTCGGTCACCACGGGCCGAACGATGATGTGATGAAGCGCTGGCACTTAGTCCCCCTTCTTGCGGCGGGGCCCGGGCTTGCGCGCAGGGCTCTTCTTGGGTTTCGCCGTCGACTTGGCGGAACTCTTCTTGGTGGCCTTGGCCTTGGATGCCGGTTTCGCTTTGGGCGCGGCCTTGGCTTTCCGTGCGGCCTTGGACTGAGTCTTGGCCTTTGGCTCGGCCTTGGCTTGGGGCTGGGCCTTGGCTTTGGGCTGGGCCTTCTTGGCCGGCGCGCTCGCGGGCTTCGTGGCGACGCGCTTGAGCTTCGGAGCCTCCTCCCACACCGGCGCTTCGACTTCGGGAACGACCCCGGTGATCGCGCCTTCCTCGACCACCACGACATCGGACCACAGTACGTCGTACGCCGAGGCGTCGTCGTATCGCATGACCTGGACGTTTGGGATGTTCCGCCCGCTCAGGTACACGTTCTCGTTGTGGCCGGCGGTGAGCAGGAGGACCTTCCGATCCTCGACGCCCAGCTTGCCGAGCAGTGCCACGAGATGCCGGGTACGGGGCCCCTGGAACATCAGCCGCTGGACCACGTGCAGCTCGGTCTCGCGCGCCCGCGCGTTGAGCGCCGACTTACGGGCGAGCTGGCGCACCTTGCGGGGGATGTCGGTCCGATAGTCGCGCGGGTGCGGACCGAACACGATGCCGCCGCCACGCCAGTGCGGCGCGCGCGTCGAGCCCTGCCGCGCGCGGCCGGTGCCCTTTTGCTTCCACGGCTTCTGGTTGCCGCCGGAGACGAAGCTCCGGGTCTTGGTTTGGTGCGTGCCCTGGCGCTGGTTGTTGAGAAACGCGCGCACCGCCTGGTGCAGCACCGGCTCGTTCACGGTGCCGTCGAAGTAATCGGCCGGGAGCGCGAACATCCCGTCGCGCCGAGCGCCGGCCGGTGTGTAGTGCGGCGCCTCAATCATGGCGGCTCGGTCCCCCCTGCTTAGCGACGGTCACGATGCCATTCTTGGCGCCGGGAATCGCGCCGCGCACGAAGAGCAAGTTCCGCTCGGCGTCCACCTTCACGACCTTGAGTCCGAGCTCGGTGTGCCGTTCGGCACCCTGATGGCCCGGCATCCGCTTGCCTTTGATGACGCGGGACGGGTCGGTGCCGGGGCTGATCGAGCCCGGCTTCCGGTGGCGGGTGTTGCCGTGAGTGGCCGGTCCGCCGGCGAAACCGTAGCGGTGGACGACGCCTTGAAAGCCGCGCCCCTTGGTAGTCCCGGTCACCTTCACCAACTCGCCCGGCTGGAAGATGTCGACCTTCACTTCGGCGCCGGCGGCCGGCGCTTCGCCGTTGACGGGGAAGACCCGGAGCACGCGCGGAGCCGCCTCGAGGCCGGCCTTCTTGGCGTGACCCAGCTCCGCCTTGGTCGAGCGGCGCTCGTGGCGCGCGCCCCAGCCGAGCTGGACGCCGCCCTGGTGCACCTGCACGACACGGCAGGGCCCGGCTTCGATCACGGTGACGGGCACCGCGGTGCCGTCCTCCGTGAAGACCCGAGTCATCCCGAGTTTACGGCCGATCAATCCTGTGGTCATGTCTACTCGACCTTGATCTCGACGTCCACGCCGGCCGGCAGATCGAGCTTGGTCAGCGCATCCATGGTTTGGGGCCGCGAATCGTTGATGTCCAACAGCCGCTTGTGAGTGCGCAGCTCGAACTGTTCCCGGCTCTTCTTATCGATGTGCGGGCTCCGGAGCACGGTCCAGCGCTCGGTCTTGACCGGCAGCGGGATCGGTCCCGACACCTGGGCACCGGTCTTCTCGGCGGTGCGCACGATGTCAGCCGCGGCCTGATCGAGCACGACATGATCGAAGGCCTTGAGCCGGATGCGAATTCGTTGAGCCATTGCTGGGTTCCTCTCTTGGAGCGCCCGCCTACTTCAAGATCTTGGTCACCACGCCCGCGCCCACGGTGCGGCCGCCTTCGCGGATCGCAAACCGCAGCCCCTCATCCATCGCGATCGGCGTGATCAGCTCGATCGTCATCTGCACGTTGTCCCCCGGCATCACCATCTC
>JBGPVE010000027.1:0-19176 GCA_041491545.1 Gemmatimonadota bacterium
ATTTCCTCCCCGATTTTCACCCTGGCTTCGGCGGGGGTTTTGCCGAAGTGCGTGAAGTCCGGGCCGAGTTTGACGAGATTGGCCTCCACCTCGGCGGTCAGATTGGTGAACTTCTCCCGCTCGACCTCACGGGGGACGAAGCTCTGCGTCGCCGGGTCGATAGCATCGAGCGCTCCGGCGCCGCCGTCCTCGTTGCGCCAGACGAGATAGCGCTGGCTCAAGCTGCCCCACACCGTGGTCGTGATGCTCGCGTTGGGAGAGAGCAGATATTGACCGGTGAGGGCCAGCAGGTTCCACGGGCTCCCCAGCCAGTTGCGGGTGCGGTACGATGTCCGCGGATCCCGGCCGAACGCCTCGTCGGTGAGACCACCCGGCATGTGAATGCGGTTGCGGAAGAGCGTGTACTCGAGGCCGACGCGGAATCGATCGCCGGCGCGCCAGCGTACCCGGCCGAAAGCGGAGACCTGCCGCCCATCGCTGTTGGGTCGCCAACCGTCGCTGCCGCGATACTGGGCGAACCCGTAATACGTCACCCGGCTCGTCCCGCCCGCCACGTCGGCAAAACCGTCGTACGTGTTGAAGCTGGCCCCAGTCACTCGACTCCGCAGCACCGGGCGGCTCCCTTCCACTCCGTCCCGGAGCACATAGTTCACCATCCCCCCAAACTGGGATCCGTAGCCGAGGGATGAGGCGCCGCGCACCAACTCGACCCGCTCGACCGCTTCGGCGGGTGGGATGAAGTACGCCTCGGGATATCCATAGGGATCCGCGGCGATGTTGTAGCCGTTTTGCCGGACGTTTATCTCGATCGACTGGGTAGGGTTGAGGCCGCGAAACCCGATACCGTTGGAGGGGAAGCCTTGGCCTTCGGTCTCGCTGACGGTCAAGCCCGGGACTCGTCCGAGCACCTGGCGCGCCACGTTCTGAACGGTGTTGACGTCGAGGCTGTCGAGCCTGACCACCTCGGTCTTCTTGCCGGCGAAGACCTCGCCCCCCCGCACGTCGGGAAGCCGAGCCGCGCTCTTGAGATCATTCGCGGCGCCGGTTACGCTCACATCCTTGAGGCGCTGGATCCGGGGCGCCAGTGTCAGGTCGAGCCGGGCGACCTCGAGCGCACTCACCGGGACCGTGTCCCGCCGGGGGACGTAGCCTTCGGCCATCACGGTGACAGCGTAGGTGCCGGCCGGTAGGTCCACCAGCCGGTACCGGCCCGTGCTATCTGTGGTGCCGAGATAGCCGGTGCCGTCCAGTCGGACTGTGGCCCCACCGAGCGGCCCCGCGGAGCCGCTTACTCGGCCTTCCAGCGATCCTTGGGTGAGCGTCTGGGCCAGGAGAGGCTCCCTGGGCGGAACGATGAGCCAGGTGGCAAGCAGGGCGGCAAGAGTGCCGACTATCCGCATAGTATCGGTGGCATTGATGGGTTGAGTTTGCGCGCCGAAATGAGAATGATAATCAATTGCAATATTATTCCCTAAGACAATAGTCCCCTTTTCCCTTGCCTGTCAACTCGCGCCCCAGAAGATTCCAGATTCCCTGCCTCGGGCTGGTTGCGTGAAGCTCCCTGCCGCGCTCGGGTCGCCGGCGACCCTCGCGCTCATTTCCCTCGCTGTCGCGATCGCGGCCGCACTCGCCACCGCCGGGGGCGCCGTTCCCCCGAATCTCGGTGCCGCGCTCATCGTCGCCGCCGCGAGCGGGGCGGCGGTCTCCCTGCTGCGACTCGACCGCCGCGCCATCGATGCCGGGCGCCGCCTCGAGGAGACCGCCAAGCAGCTCGACCGCCGGATCAGCGAGCTCTTCTCGCTCCAGGAGCTGAGCTACGTGCTCTCGGAGTCGATCGAGCTCGATCGTATCGTCGAGCATGTGGTTCGCTATGCCGCGCGATTTCTGCAGGCCGAAGGAGCCCTCGTCGCGCTGCCGGAGGATGGCGGGACGGGGCGCTTGCACATCGCCGCGTCGATCGGCACGCTGGCCGGGCTTCAGGGCAAGCTCTGCGAACAAGGCGAGACGGCGCTGGTTCGCTTCGCGTTGACTCGCGAGCGCATCGAGGTGGCGCAGGGCATGACCGCGCCGTCGGTCCATCTCATCGGTGGAATGATGGTGCGCTCGGCCGCGGTCGCTCCGCTCCGCTCGCAGGGCGTGACTGTGGGAGCGCTCGCCGTGGCCGATCGGCGCGACGGCCAGTTCACCACCGAAGACCTGTGGCTCCTGTCAACGGTGGCGACACAGATGTCCGTCGTCGTGGCCAACAGTCGCCTGTTCGAGATGGTTCGACGCAGCACCGAGGAGTGGGAGACGGCGTTCAACGCGTTGACCGAGGGCATCGCAGTGGTGGGTGCCGACGGCACGGTGCTCCGCGCCAACCGCGCGCTATCCGCGTTGGCCGGCGCGCCGGAACAGGATCTCGTGGGCCGCGATTTCGCGGCCGGTGTCGCAGGAGGGTCGGAGCTCGTCCGGAAGCTGATCGCCGCCGCCTACCGACGGGAGCGTCCCGCCCCGGCGGAGGTCCGCCTCGATCGCGATCGAAGAGTGCTGCGCCTCACCGCGGCCCCGCTCACGGGCTCCGTCGCCGGCGGTGCCGCGGTCATGCTGGTCGAGGACGTCACCGAGCAGCGCGCCCTCGAGGCGCAGCTCATTCTGAACGAGAAGATGGCCTCGATCGGACAGCTCGTCTCCGGCGTGGCGCACGAGCTGAACAATCCGCTGACCTCGATCGCCGGATTGGCCGAGCTTCTGCTCGAGCCGAACATGCTACCCGACGGTCCGCGAGAGCACATGCGGGTGATACACGACCAGGCCGAGCGGGCCAACCGCATCGTGCGCAACCTCCTCACCTTCGCGCGCCAGGGGTCTCCGGAGAAGGAGTCGGTCGACCTCAACGACGTCGTGGCGCGGACTTCACTCCTCATCTCGTACGAGCTCAAGCTGCGCGGCGTCGAGCTGGAGTCGCGCCCCAGCAGCGACCCCGTATTGGTGCTGGGCGATCGCTACGAGTTACAGCAGGTGTTGCTCAACGTGGTCACCAATTCCGTGCAGGCTTTGAGCGACCTCGAGCCTGGGCGGCCGCGCCGGATCACCCTCACCACGAGCCGGAGCGACGACCAGGCCTGGCTTCGCATCAGCGACACGGGCCCGGGCGTGCCGTCTGCGCTCATTCCCCATCTGTTCACGCCGTTCTTCACGACCAAGGGTCCCGGACAGGGCACGGGACTGGGCCTGTCGCTGAGCTACGGGCTGATCGAGTCTCATGGCGGACGGATTTTCTATCAGCCGGCGCGGGAGGGGGGTGCCGAGTTCGTGATCACGCTCCCGGTGCGCGAGCGGGCGGAGGCGGGCGGGAGCGAGCGGGAGCAGGCGGGAGCAGACGGGAAGGCCACCGAGACGGGCGCCAACGAAGCGATACGGCGGATTCTCGTCGTCGATGACGACCCTGGCGCCCAGCGACTGTTGGGTGCGCTGTTCAAGCCCGACGGCCACCTCGTCGAAACCGCCCGGACGGGTGCGCAGGGCATGCGCCTCGCCGAGCGGCATCGCTACGACCTGATCATCGCGGACGGCCAGGTCACCACCGGCGCCGACCAGTTCTTCGTGAGCGCGCTGCTGGGCTCACACCCGGAGTACCGCGATCGGCTGATCGTGGCGGGAAGCCCCCGCGCCTCGGGCCCGCTGTTCGTGGCCGCCCGTCACTGGGTGGCCAAGCCGTTCAACCTGCGCGACCTCCGGGCGCTCGCGGGGACGATCTTCCGCGGCACGTGACGGCGACGGTCACGCCCGGACCGGAAATCCGCGCTCTTTGAGAAATGCCCGAGCTTCCGGAATCGACGATCCCTGGAAGTGAAAGATCGAGGCGGCGAGCACACCATGGGCTCCCGCCTGGAGCGCCTCGGCGAGATGCCCCAGATTTCCCGCGCCGCCCGATGCGATCACGGGGATGCGCACTGCCCGAGCGGCCTCGCCAAGGAGCGGGAGGTCGTAGCCGGCACGGGTGCCGTCGCGGTCCATCGAGGTGAGCAGGATTTCGCCGGCGCCGAGCGACTCGAGCCGGCGCAACCACGCGATCCCTTCCAACGGCGTCGGCTCGCGCCCGCCGCTGACCATCACGGTGAACTTCCCGTCCACCCGTTTGATGTCCACGGCGGCCACCACACACTGCGATCCGAAGCTCGCCGCCAGGCGCTCGATCAGCGTGGGATCGCGCACGGCCGCGGTGTTGACCGCCACCTTGTCGGCGCCCGCCCGAAGCGCGGCGCCCGCGTCTTCAACCGAGCGGATCCCGCCGCCGACCGTGAACGGGATGAAGACGGTGTCCGCCACCCGACTCACCATGTCGAGCGTGGTGCGCCGGTCCTCCTGCGTCGCCGCGATGTCGAGAAACACCAGCTCGTCGGCGCCCTCCGCGTCGTAACGCGCCGCCTGCAAGACCGGATCGCCCGCGTCACGCAGCGACTCGAAGTGGACGCCCTTCACCACGCGACCCTTCGCGACGTCGAGACAGGGAATGATGCGGCGCGCTAGCATACGCGGAGCACGTCCTCGACCGGACCGGCGCCACCTTCACCGAGTAACATCACGATATCCTCCAGCGCACGGCGCTCCCGCGGCCAGGCAAAGCGCTCCCGCGCCTCGATCACGCCGAGCCATGCCATCCCGTCGTGCTCGGGCCCCAGGCGCACCGGTGCCTCGGAATCGGTGAAGGCGACGAAGACCGGCACCAGCGCGAGCTCGTCCTGCCGATGCTGATAGAAGGTCTCCACCCGGCTCAAATTGTACAGGCGAGTCGGCGTGAGTCCGGTCTTTTTCTGCAGCTCGCGCAGGGCGGCCGCGGCCGGAGTCTCGCCCGGCTCGATGTGTCCGTGTACCACCTCCCACGAGCCGGGGCAGCGTCCGCCCGCGCCGCGGCGCAGCGCCAGCACCTGGAGCGCGGCCCGCGCGCCACGCACGACGTACACGTCCACCAGCGACACGCTCACGCTCGTCATGGCGACCAGCGCACGAATGCGTCGAGGAGGTCGAGCCCGGCCCGCTGCGATTTCTCAGGATGGAACTGCGCGCCGACCACGTTGCCCCGGCCGACGATCGTGGGAAACACGTAGCCGTACTCGCCGGTCGCCAGGACGATGTCGGCCGGGAGGCCCGCGAGGTGATAGCTGTGGACGTGATAGAAGAACTGCGGCTCGCGCAGCACGCTGGCCAGCATCGGGTGGGCGCCGCCGGCCGGCGTCGGCTCGACTCGCGCCCATCCCACGTGCGGGATCGGTAGATCGGTCGCGAAGCGCCGCACCTCCCCCGGCAGCAGACCGAGCCCCGGCACGCCGGGCGCTTCTTCGCTGGCGGAGAAAAAAAGCTGCAGGCCCAGACAGATGCCCATGACGGGCCGGCCCGATCGCGCCGCTTCTCCGAGCGCCTCACCCAACCCGCTCCGGGCCAGGTTGAGCGAGGCCTGCCCGAAGTGGCCCACGCCGGGCACGACGACGCGATCGGCGATCCGGACTTGGTCGGGATCGGCCGTGAGGGTGGCCGCGTGCCCGCGGGCCGCGAGCGCCCGCACGACACTCCGCAGATTGTTCACGCCATAGTCCACCACAGCGATCACAGCGCGCCCTTGGTCGATGGCACGCCGTGGACGCGGGGATCGAGCGCCGTCGCGGCGTCGAGGGCACGGGCGAAGGCCTTGAACGCCGCCTCGACGACGTGATGCGGATTGTCGCCCCGGAGGAGATCGAGATGCACCGTGAGCTCGGCGTTGAGCACGAGCGCGCGAAAGAACTCCGGCGTGAGAAAGACGTCGTAGTCCCCCAGCAATTGCCATTTGGGGATGTCGACGTGATACGACAGATACGGCCGCCCCGAGACATCGACCACCGCGCGCACCAATGCCTCGTCGAGCGGCACCAGCGCGTGGCCATAGCGGCGGATGCCCGCTCGATCCCCCAACGCCTTGGCGATGGCCTGGCCCAGCGCGATGCCGGTGTCCTCGACCGTGTGGTGCCCGTCGACGTGCAGGTCGCCCTTGGCCTCAACGGTGAGATCGAGCAGCGCGTGCCGCGCCAGCGCCTCGAGCATGTGATCGAAGAACCCGATGCCCGTGCCCACGCGCGCCTCGCCCTGCCCGTCGAGATCGACGCGGACGTGGAGGTCGGTTTCCTTGGTCCGGCGCTGAACCTCCGCGATCCGGGCCATCAGCGTTGACACCATTGCATCGCTTCAATCACCGCGTCCATGTCCTCCGGTGTGCCCACCGAGATCCGTAGACATTCGTTCAGCTCCGCCGAGGCGGAGACGTCGCGAACCAGGATTCCATGCTCCTCGAGCAGCCGGCGGAAGAGCTCACGCGCCGGCAGTTTGGATGAGCGGATCAGAAAGAAGTTCGCGGCCGAGGGAAAGACGGTGATGCCGTCGATCGCGCGGAGCCGGCCCAGCGTCCGGTCCCGGGTCTCGACGATCTCGCGGACCCGGCTTGCGTACAGCTCACCGTGCCCGAGCAGCACGCTCGCGGCGGTGAGCGTCACCAGATTGACGTTGTACGGCAACTTGCCCTTGGCGATCTCCCGCGCCACCACCGGATGCGCCAGCGCGAGCCCGAAGCGCAGTCCCGCCAGGCCCATCGCCTTGGAGAAGGTGCGGAGTACGACGACCCGCGATGTCGTCGAGAGCAGACGCAGCGCGCTCGGCCCGCCGAAGTCTTGGTACGCTTCGTCGCAGATCACCATCGCGTCGGTGGCCTCGAGTACCCGGTCCACGCCGTCCTCCGGCAGGACCGAGCCCGTCGGGTTGTTGGGCGAGTTGAGCACGATCACTTTGGCTCGCTCGCGCACCGCCACTTCGATCAGCGACTCGACGTTGTAGCGAAAGTCACCGCCGAGCGCCACCGGGACGTAGCATCCGCCGAAGACGTTGGTGAGCAGCCGGTAGAGCGAGAAGGTCGGGGTCGGCGCCACGACCCGATCGCCCGTCTCCAGCGTCGTCGCCAATGTCGCTTGGATCAGCTCGTTCGAGCCGTTGCCGACCAGAATGCCGTCCGCCCGCCAGCCATAGTGGGCGGCGAGTTGCTCGAGCAACGCCGGCGGGGCGAACTCGGGATAGCGATGCCACGGCGACGCGGCCGCCCGATCGAGAATCTCCCGCTTGATCTCCGGCGGGACGTCGTAGGGGCTCTCGTTCTGATTGAGCTTGCGGCGGGCGGCGTGCGCCTTCAGCGAATAGGCCGGCTGGCTTCGAACGGAGGGCTTGATGAGGCCGAGGCCCGACCCGCCGTCATTCAGCATCCCCTTCATCGAGCGCGGCGGCCGAGCACGGCCTCGAGACGGGCGGCGAGCGCTCGGGCCCGGAACGGCTTCGTCAAGAAGTCGGTGGCACCCAGCTCGAAAACCTTCACCTCGTTATCCTCGTCACCTTTGGCGGTAAGTACCACGATCGGAATGTCCTTGGTCGCCGGGCGCGACCGGAGCTGGGTCAGCACCCCATAGCCGTCCATGCCGGGCAGGTTGAGATCGAGCACGATGATGTCCGGCGCGTGACGATCGACCTCGTCGAGCGCCTGCACGCCGTCTCGCGCTTCCTGGACCGTGAAGCCCTCCCGCTCCAGAAGGTCGCGCATCACCCGCCGGAGATCGTCCTCGTCGTCCACCAGCAGCACGCAGATGCCCCGGCCCCGACCGGGGCCCACCGTCGGCATGGCGGCTTCGTCCAGGAGGTCGATCTCCATCGTGAGATCGAGCGCCGGAAACCCGGAGGGCATCGCGACCGGAGGCGGCGAAGCCGGCGGAGGCGGAGGCGGAGGCGGCGGGGCTTGTTTGGGCGCCGGGGCCGGCGCCACCGCCGCTCCGCGCCTCCGATCCGACTCGTCCGGCACGTCGGTGACTCGGAGCAGTTCCTCCACCGTCGTCTCACCGTCGAGGACATGGCGGAGCGCGCTTTCCCACAGGGGGTGCATCCCTTGCTGCCGCGCGATGTCCGCGATCCGATCGCCGGTGGCCCCCGCGCCGATCTGCCGCTCCAGCTCCGGCGTCATCACCAGCACTTCGACGACACTGAACCGGCCGCGGTAGCCCGTCGTCGCGCATTCGGGGCACCCGACCGCGCGATACAGCGTGGTGCCCGCGGGAACGAGCGGCACGAGCCGCTCCGGCAGCTCCACGCCGCCCGGCTGCTTACACACCTTGCAGAGCCGCCGCATGAGCCGCTGCGCCACCACGCCGCGCAACGCGGACGCGATCTTGTACGCCTCGGTGCCCATGTCGAGCAGACGGGTGACGGCGTTGGGAGCGTCGTTGGTGTGGAGCGTCGACAGCACCAGATGACCGGTGAGCGACGCCTGTACCGCGATCTGCGCGGTCTCGCGGTCGCGGACCTCGCCGATGAGCACGACGTCGGGGTCCTGCCGCAGGATGGACCGGAGCGCCGTGGCGAAGGTGAGTCCCGCCTTCTCGTGCACCTGAACCTGCACGATGTTCTGACCCAGCCGATACTCCACCGGATCCTCGACGGTGACGATGTTCACGCCTTCGCTCTGGACCAGCCGGAGGGCGGAGTACAGCGTCGTGGTCTTGCCCGATCCGGTCGGACCGGTCACCAGAATGATGCCCTCCTTGTAGGAGAGCAGCCTCCTGATGGTCTCGGCTTCGTCCGGGTAGAGCCCGAGCCCATCGAGCGACAAGATCGTGGCCTTGGCGCTGAGGATTCGGATCACGACTTTCTCGCCCAGCGACGCGGGCAGCGTCGAGACTCGGAGATCCACGGGCTCGCCGTTCACCGACACACGCGCGCGCCCATCCTGCGGCCGGAGCCGATCCGCGATGTCCATCCCCGACATGATCTTGATGCGCGAGATGAGGGGGATGCCCGCCGATCGCGGAATCTTCATCACCTGCCGGAGCACGCCGTCGATGCGATAGCGCACCACCACGCCGCCTTCGATCGGCTCGACGTGGATATCGCTGGCTCGGCTGGTGACGCCGTCGGCCAGCATCATGTCGACCAGGCGGATGATGGGGCGCTGGCTCGCCTCCTCCGCGCTGACGGTCTCCTCTTCCTCCTCCTTGACCTCGGTCACATGGAAGTCGCCGCCCATACCTTCCAGCAGCTTGGAGACGACATCCTCGTTCTTGTACAACTCGTCGAGCTTCTCCCGGATCCGGGTGGGCGAGCCGAGCAGGAACCGCACCTCGCGGCCGGTGGCGAACGCGAGCGTCTTCTCGGCGTCGAGATCGAACGGGCTCGCGGTGGCCACTTCGAGGTAGGCGTCGGTCAGCCGCAAGGGCAGGACGTTGAACTTGCGGACCAACTGCTCCGGGACCGAGTCCTTCACCTGGGGATCGAGCGCGCTGAAGTCAGCCGCCTGCAGTCGAAACCGCGTGGCGATGGCGCCGAGAATGTCGGCGTCGCTGGCCAGCTTACGCTGGACCAGCGTGTCCCACAGCGAGACCGGTGCGGCGCTCTGCTCCAGCCGCAGCGTGGCTACCGCCTGGTCCGGCAGCAACTTCTCGACAGTGGGAACCAGCCATTCGTCAATGAACTGCATGGCGCGGCTCTTAGGATCTCGGCGTGGTCGGCGAAAGGACGGCGGGGGCAGGCCCGGCTCGGGCGGCACCGGCTTCGGAAAATAAGACTGGGCGAGGGGCTCGGGGTAGGGCCGATTTACAACAGACCCCACCAATCGGGCGAGATGTCGATCGTGAGACCGAAGCCGCCGCCCCGGAGGCCGAACCCCGCCTCCACCCGAATGAGCCGCATGAACCACTCGGCGGCCAATCCGGCGACCGGTCGGATGCCCTCCGTCCGGACCCAGGGAAGCCCGGTATACGCGCGGTCGGTCCATCCGGCGGCCACGAACGGCGCCAGCACCATGGTGTGCCCGGTCGAGGCGAACGAGCCGAGCGGAATCGCGGGCACCGGCACATCGACCCGCCACTCGAGCTGCGCCAGCGCGAAGCGTCTCCCCCCGTACGCGCGATACGGCTCCCCCACCAGCGTTCCGCGACCCCCAAGGACGAAGCTTCGATATGCCGGCAGACCGCCGCTGCCGATGCCGGCCCCGAATCGCGCCCGGAGTGCAGTCGGGCCCAGGCCCGCGAGCCACGTGGCGTCGCCGGCGGCGCGCACGTAGTCCGTCGGCCCGTCGCCGATCTCGAGCGCCAGCGATCCTGCGAGGTCGCCCCCGCGCGTCATCCCGCCGCTCCGGCGCTCCACCGCGAGTCTCCCCACGCCGTAGGTGCCCGCGCCGAGCGGCGGGTTGGGACGATACGCGCCCCTGGCGGGCGAGGCCGCGACGGCGACCGACCCGCTGCGCGCGACGCCGAGCTCGACCCCGACGGCGGTGCGCCCGCCCAGCCGGCGGCGGAGGCCAACGCCCGCCGCGTCGAGCAGGACGTAGTCGCCGTGGTCGTGGCCGCCCTCCTGCGCGAGCAGCGTGTTGAGCGCGGGCGAGATCACGGGAACGTCGCTGAAGTCACGAATCTCCCGTCGGCCAAATGCCCGAAGCTCCATGGCGCCGAGGCCGGCCTCGATCGCCAGCCCACCGGTGACCCGGCCGTCGGACGTGCCGAGCCCAACCCGGGGGCGAAGCAGCACTCGGCTCGCTCCGAGACCGATGGTGCCGCCCACGCCGAGCGCCAGGCCCTGGACCCGATTGACGTGCACCAGATCACTCACCGACCCCGCGGCCAGCCGCGTCGCGGCGAGCCCACTCAGGGCGTGGGTGCCGGCGACATGCTCGATCTCGCCCCTGAGCGCATCCATGTCACGCCGGTCGACAGGCGCGGCCTCGCCGATCGCGGTCCCGAGCGGGTCGGTCCAGCTCGAGTCCGCCGGCCGGGGATGCTCCAGTCCGCCGATGTCGGGGCCGGCGAGCACGGCGGGCGGAATCGCGACGCCCAGCTCGTAGTCGCCGATGTCCCATTGTCCGCGGATGATCCCTCTCGCCGGAAAGTCGAGCCAGCTTACGCGGCGGCGGATCTCGATCTCCTGCCGATAGGGCAGCCAGAACCGTCCCTCCTGCAACGAGTTCTCGAGTACCACGCTGATGTCCTCGAGCTGTCGATCGAGGTACGCGGCGGGCGTGAAGCTGAAGCGGAAGCGGACCAGTTGGGCCGTGGCGGCATCGAGATAGAGCCGCCCAACCACGAGCGGCCCCCGAAAGTCGCGGGGACGAACCAGCACCTCCCGTACCCGAACCTCGCCCTGGGCACCTCGGATGGCGAGCGAATCGCCTAACGCGAAGTCGTATTGCTCGAGCCCCGCGGGCGAGAGCGGGTGCACGGCGTCCTTCACCTCGTCGCCCTCGCCGATGCGGATCAGATCTCCGAAGTTGTTGGTGACGATGGCGAGGTGGTCGCGATGGTAGTTGATGTCGGTGGGAAGAAAGCTGCCGTCCCGCCATGCACGGATCACCTGCTTGCTCACGTCGGGGGCCTGCCAATACACTTCCACCTTCAATTCGTCCGCCTTGACCAGGCGGGGCGGGGCCGTGAGCCCCGCGCCGACCTGCGCCAGGAAGAAGACCACGCCGTGAGCGCTGGTCCGGTAGCCGCGGAGGGCCGAATCGGCCGCGGCCTCCCGGCGTCGCTCCACACCCCGCCGGACCAAGCCGAGCGCCTCGGGTGTATTCCATTGTTGGGCGGCCGCCGCGCCCGGAACGAGCAGCCCTCCGTGCGCGGCGAGCAGCAAACGGGAGATCGCTCCGATAGTGACCCAGCGTCTTCGAATCACGTCCGGCGCCTCCTCGCTGGTTGCGTTCGCCTCACGGTCGGCATGCCTCATGTCGCGCGCAATATCCCGGCGAGTTCTGCGGCGGGCAAGCGGTGCGGCCCTCTTAGCGGCGCTTCAGGCCTGCGGCGCCGCGCGCGCGAAGTCGGCGGACGAGGGCCACAACTCACTCACCGGATACGGCGCACGTGCGTACCAACTGGGAGAGGTGTATCTGCTCGAGATGTCCGGCACGCCACCCGCCGACACGACGGTGAGGATCCGGCGAGGTGTGGCGCGAATCGTCGTGTTGCGCCAGGGGCCGCCCGACAACATTCCTTTCGCCGCGCTGGCGTTTCCAGCCCGCGCGGCGGACACCGCCTCCCGCGACTCCGTGAGCGTCACCATCAGACCGCGACCCGGCGTCTACGGCATCGACTTGGAGAGCCCGGCGCCCTTGGCCGCCGTCCAGGTCACCTTCAAGTACGCCGTGCATTTCGCCGCGCCGGCCGACGCGCTCAAGAAATACGGCAACGCGTTCCTGTTCGAGCGCGCGCTCGCGATCGGCCGATTGCTGCCGAGCGGCGGCATTCAGTTCCTGCCGTCCACCCGCTCGGCCTCGGATAACCTGGAGGCGATTGTGCCCTCAGCCGGCAGCTACGTCGTGGGAGCGCCCCGATGACCGCGGACTTCGAGACCTTCGCCGCGCAGGCGGGTTCCGGCGGCGGCATGGTTCCGGTGACCCGCCAGGTCGTGCTGGACGGCGACACGCCGGTCACGGCGTTCGCCAAGCTTCACCGCGGACCGTACGGCTTTCTGCTCGAGTCGCTGGAGGGCGGCGAGCGGTGGGCCCGTTACACCTTCCTCGCCACCGATCCGCGTGAGGTGTATCGCTATCGCGGGCGCGAGTGCGCGCGCTGGACCGCCGCCACGGGCTGGGAGATCGTCGAGCACGACGTGGCGCCGCTCGACCATCTCGGCCGCACCATGCGGCGGTACGCGCCGGTAGAGGTGCCCGGCCTGCCCCGCTTCACCGGGGGCGCGGTTGGGTATCTCGGATACGACATCGTGCGCACCATCGAATCGCTGCCCTCGCCGCCGCCCGACGACCGCGACTTGGCCGATGCGATTCTCATGGTGGCCGACACGCTCCTCGTCCTCGACAATCTGTACAACCGGGCCACGGTCATCGCCAACGTCGAGGTGACGCCGAGCACGGGCGCGCCGGAGCTGCGCCGGCGGTTCGACGCCGCGAACGCACGCATCGACGAGTGGCTCGCCCGCCTCGCCCAGCCGGGCACGATGCAGCCGCTGCCGATCGAGCGCACGCCCAAGCTTCCGGACGTCGTCTCGCCCTACGCCGACGATCGCTTTCGCGCCGACGTCTGCCGGATCAAGGACTACATCTCGGCGGGCGACACCTTTCAGACGGTACTATCCCGCCGGCTCGATCTTCCGGCGGCCGACCCATTTCTCACCTACCGCTACCTGCGGGCGCTGAACCCGGCACCGTACCTGTACTACCTCCATTGCGACGACGTGTACGTGGTCGGCAGCTCGCCCGAGGTGTTGGTGCGGGTCGAAGACCGCGAGGTCACGGTGCGGCCCATCGCCGGCACCCGCCCCCGCGGCGAGACTCCGGAGCGTGATGCCGCGCTCGCGGCCGAGCTCGAAGCCGACCCGAAGGAGCGCGCCGAGCACCTGATGCTGGTGGATCTGGGACGCAACGACGTCGGTCGCGTGTCGGACTTCGGCTCGGTGCATCTCACCGCGTTCATGACGATCGAACGCTACTCCCACGTCATGCATCTGGTGAGCGAGGTGCGAGGCCGGCTCGATCCGGGACTCGACGCGGTCGCCGCGCTCGCAGCCTGCTTTCCCGCCGGCACGGTGTCCGGGGCGCCCAAGGTGCGGGCCATGCAGATCATCGATGAGCTCGAGCCCGTGCGCCGCGGCCCATACGCCGGCGCCGTCGGCTACATCGGCTGGGGTGCCCAGGTGCTGGACACGGCGATCGCGCTCCGCACCTGCGTCATGCGGGGCGATCGCGCCTGGGTGCAAGCGGGCGCCGGCATCGTGGCCGACTCCGATCCGATGGCCGAATGGCGGGAAACGGAAGCGAAGGCTCGCGCCGTGTTGACCGCGCTCGCGCTGGCGGGCTCGCGCGGGGGCTGAGGCAGCGGCCATGCCCACCTATCGCCTCGTCAGCTTCACCGGCGACCAGACCTTCGATCTGCCAATGGGCCGCACCCTGGTCGTGGGACGCGCCGTCACCAGCGACATCGCGATCTACGATCCCACCATTTCCCGCCGCCACGCCGAGCTCACGGCGGGGCCCGAGGGCGTGCAGGTCAAGGATCTCGACTCGTCCAATGGGACCTGCATCAACGGAAACCGCGTGACCAGCGGCCGGCTGGGCCCCAAGGACTCCATCACCTTCGGCAAGGTCGTCTACCAGCTCGAGATGACCCGAAGCTCCGCGGATTCGCCTGTCCCGATCGGATCTCCCGCCGGAGACACCATCGTGCGCCAGCTCGCCGTGAGCGGCGGCCCCCCGCCCGCCGACGCCAGCGCGCGCAAGCTCTCGCTCTTTCTCAGCGTCGCCCAGAAGTTGTCGGGGGAGTTCGATCTCGATCGGCTGCTTCAGACCGTGGTCAACGTGACCTTGGAGGTCATGAACGTGGACCGTGCGGCGATCCTGCTGAGTAACGCCACCGGCGGTCAGTTGGTGCCCCGGATCTCGCGCACCCGGGCCGGTGAGGCCCCCTTCCAGAACGTCCCTCGTTCCATCCTCGAGAAGGCGGTGAAGGAGCGGGTCGCGGTGCTCACCCACAATGCGGCCACCGACGCCCGCTTCAAGGGAAAGTCGATCCTGATGCAGAGCGTCCGGAGCGCCATGTGCTCCCCTCTCATGGCCTCCGACGAGGTGCTGGGCGTCCTCTACGTCGACAATCTCACCGCCGCCAACTCCCTGACCGACGACGACCTGCAATTCCTCGTCGCGTTCAGCGGGCTTGCGGCGATCGCCATCAGGAACAGCAACTACGCGGAGCAGATCCGGCGCGAAGCGCTGGTGCGCTCCAACTTCGAACGATATTTCGCCCCCAACGTGGCCGCCGAGATCGTGCACCAGCAAGCGGCCATCCGCCTAGGCGGTGAGAAGCGGGCGGTCACGGTGCTCTTCGCCGATATCCGCAACTTCACGGCGATCGCCGAGCAGATCAGCCCCGATGCCATCGCGGCGCTGCTGACCGACTACTTCACCGAGATGGTGGACCTCATCTTCGAGCACGGCGGCACGCTGGACAAATTCATCGGGGACGCGCTGATGGCGCTCTGGGGCGCGCCCGTTGCGCACGGGGACGATCCGCGCCGCGCCGTCACCGCCGCGATCGCGATGCAGCGCGCCGTGGAGGGACTCAACAGCCGCTGGGCGCTGGCCGGCCGGCCGCGCATCAGTGTGGGTATCGGCATCAATTACGGCGAGGTGTTCGTCGGCAACATTGGCAGCCACCGCCGGCTCGAGTACACCGTGATCGGTGACCCGGTGAACGTCGCCCAGCGGCTCACCGCGCAAGCGGGACCCAACGAGATCCTCATCAGTGAGGCGCTCCGCCGGGTTGTCGGCGAGCGGTTCAACGTCGAGCATCTGCCGGCGATGGCCCTCAAGGGCCGGACCAGAGTCGTCGAGGTCTACCGGGTGAGGCCGTAGCCCGAAAACCGGTACTCGTGCCCGGCTTGCGCCAACAGATCGAGCACTAGCCGCACCGGAAGCCCCATCACGCCGAAGAAGTCTCCTTCGATCCGCTCCACCAGCGCCGCGCCGTAGCCCTGGATGCCGTACGCCCCGGCCTTGTCCATCGGCTCGCCCGTGGCGATGTATGCGCGGAGGAGTTCCTCCCCCGCCGGCCGAAAGGTCACCGCGGTCACGTCGGCGGCTTGCAGCACGCCCGCCGGCGTCTTGAGCGCGACCGCCGTAATCACCTCGTGCGTCCGGCCCTGAAGTCGAAGCAGCATGCGAAGCGCGTCGGCCGCGTCGACGGGCTTCTCCAGCACCTCGCCCGCGAGCACCACCGTCGTGTCCGCGCCCAGGACCAGCTCGCCCGGAACGCTCACGGCCTTCTCCGCGGCC
This sequence comes from Gemmatimonadota bacterium, assembly GCA_041491545.1. Classification (GTDB taxonomy): domain Bacteria; phylum Gemmatimonadota; class Gemmatimonadetes; order Gemmatimonadales; family GWC2-71-9; genus DASQPE01. Next base: position 15,812 of record JBGPVE010000027.1, read on the forward strand.
AGACGCTCGGCGTACGCGCGCGGCGCCTCGTGAGGCCGGCGAATTTCCGGAATGTGCGATGGCCGCACCTCGACCGGGATGCCAAGCATCTCGAGCAGTTGCCTTCGCCTGGGCGAGGCCGATGCCAGAATCAACTGCCGGCTCATCCGGCGCGGTCCAGTACGAGCGTGACCGGACCGTCGTTGATCAGCTCCACCTGCATATCAGCCCCGAACTCCCCGGTCGCGACCCGAAGCCCCCGAGCCCCGAGCGCCCCGACGAACGCCTCGTATAGCGGGATCGCGACGTCGGGCCGCGCCGCGTCGACGAATGATGGCCGGCGCCCTTTGGCCGCGTCGGCGTAGAGCGTGAACTGGGAGACCACGAGCACGGCCCCGGCCACGTCCGCAAGACCGAGGTTCATCTTGCCGTCCGCGTCCGAGAAGAGCCGAAGCCCCGCCACTTTGTCCGCCATCCACTCCACCTCCGCCGGCGTATCGGTATGGGTGTAGCCGACCAGCAGGCAGAAGCCGCGGTCGATCGCCCCGGCAACCCGCCCGGCGATTGTGACCGAGGCCCTCGACACGCGCTGCAACACGACGCGCATATATCTCCCGGAAGAACGGTGCAACCGACGACGGATGAGTCAGAGAGGAGCCCAAACCGGCCGGGGCAAAGGGTAACTAAATTACCACGAGACCACGACGCCGAGAATCCGAAATCCCGATGCCTTTCCAGCCTTTTCGCAGCCGCTTCAACTACGCTCGGTGCTACGTTCGCGACGCCGCCATCGAGCGGCGCAAGGATGCCTTCTCGCCGATCGAGCCGGCCGGCCAGCGGCCAGACCCGTCCGCCTGGTCGGATGAACGCCTGACCGTCGCCTGGCTCGGTCACGCCACGGTGCTGGGCAACTTCTACGGTAGCTGGTTTCTGACCGATCCCGCGCTCGAGATGCGGGTGGGACTCGGTCGCGGCATCGCCAAGTTCGGCCCCCGCCGCCTGATCGCACCGGCGCTGCGAACCCACGAGCTGCCCCCGGTGGACCTCCTGTTGCTCTCCCACGCGCACATGGACCACACCGACCTCGGCACCCTGCGGGCCATTCCACGGGACACTCCAGTCGTGGTGCAGCCGGGCAACCGCGATCTGGTGCGGCGGTTCCGGCGCGTCGACGAACTCGCCTGGGGAGAAACCCTGGCGGTGGATGGGATCGAGGTCGAATCGCTCGAGGTGAGGCATTGGGGCGCCCGCATGATCACCGATCGGCATCGGGGCTATGGCGGCTATCTGCTGCGGAAGCACGGCCGGACCATCGTCTTTGCCGGCGACACTGCCTACACCGACGCGCTGGCGCCGCTCGGCCGCCGCGGCCGGATCGATCTGGCCATCCTACCGATCGGCGCGTACGACCCGTGGATCTACAACCACGCGTCCCCCGAGCAGGCGTGGCAGATGGCCAAGGAGATGGGCGCGGCGCACCTCATGCCGATTCACCACTCGACCTTCCGTCTGAGTCGGGAGCCCTTGGGTGAGCCGATCGAGCGGTTGCTCGCGGCGGCCGGACCCGATGGGCATCGGATCGTCGTGACCGAGGTCGGAGGCACCTGGACGCTGCCCGGATAAAACCGACGCCCCCGAGGTCATCGGGGGCGGGAGTTGACCAAATCGATGGCAGTGTGGGAGCGTTATGTGTCGCTCGCTACTCCACCGTCACCGACTTGGCCAGGTTTCTTGGCTGATCCACGTTGCACCCGCGGCTGACCGCCACGTAGTAGGCCAGGAGCTGAAGCGGAATGCTGGTGAGGATCGGGGTGAGCGAATCCAGCGTTTCCGGGATCTCGAACGTGGCGTCGGCCAGACGCTCGGTCTCAGCATCACCGGCGTTCACCAGGGCAATAACCTTGCCACCGCGCGCCTTCACCTCCTCGATGTTCGACACGATCTTGGAGTGCACCGCATCCCTCGGCGCGATGAAGACCACCGGCATGTTCTCGTCAATCAACGCGATAGGCCCATGCTTCATCTCCGCCGCGGGGTACCCCTCGGCGTGGATGTAGCTGATTTCCTTCAGCTTCAGTGCCCCCTCCAACGCCACCGGGAAGTTCACGCCCCGGCCCAGGTACAGAGCATTGTGCGTCGACTTGAGAAAACGGTCGGCCAGGCGCTCGATCTCGTCCGAGCGGGTGAGGATCTGGGCCATCTGGTCCGGGAGGCGGCTCAGCGCGTGGATGAACTGCCGGCCCTGCAGGATGCTCAGATTCCGGAGCCGGGCGACGCGGAGCGCGATGAGGGCGAGCGCCGCCACTTGGCTGGTGAACGCCTTGGTGCTCGCGACCCCCACCTCGGGACCGGCATGCAGGTAGATCCCGCCGTCCACCTCGCGGGCGATGGTGGAGCCTACCACGTTAACCACGCCGACGGTGCGCGCGCCCCGATGCTTGGCTTCCCGAATGGCGGCGAGGGTATCCGCCGTCTCGCCCGACTGCGAGATGCCGATCACCAACGTCTTCGCGTCTACGACGGGGTTGCGGTAGCGGAACTCCGACGCGTATTCGACCTCGACCGGGATGCGAGCCATCTCCTCGAGCATGTATTCGCCGATGAGCCCGGAATGCCAGGAGGTGCCGCAGGCCGTGATGACGATGCGCTCGATTTGCTTGAGGTCGTCATCCGAGAGGTTGAGACCGCGCACGCGCGCGGTGCCCTCGTCTTCCAGCAGATGCCCGCGGAGCGTGTTCCGAAGGCTCTCCGGCTGCTCGCAGATCTCCTTGAGCATGAAGTGGGCATAGCCGCCGCGCTCGATCGTGGCAAGATCCCACTCGATCTGATTCACCGGCTTTTCGATCCGAACTGTGTCGAGGTTGCGGATGCGATAGCCGTCGCGGCTCAGCACCGCCATCTCACCGTCGTCGAGATAGATGACCGACCGGGTGTACTGTAGCAGGGGTGACGCGTCCGAGGCGACGAACCACTCGTTCTCCCCCACCCCGACCAGGAGCGGCGAGCCCTTTCGGGCCGCGACCAGCACTCCCGGCTCATCCGCCGAGATAATGGCGAGCCCGTAGGCGCCGTCCACATCGCGCAGCGCGGCCGCCACGGCCTCCTCGATGTTCCCGTGGTAGAACTCACCGATCAGGTGCGCCAGCACCTCGGTGTCGGTCTCCGACTTGAAGCTGTGGCCGCGTTGCTCGAGCGCTTTCCGGATGACCGACGCGTTCTCGATGATGCCGTTGTGAATGACCGCGATGCGCCCGGATTGATCGGTGTGCGGATGAGCGTTCGGCGTGGTCGGCGCGCCATGGGTGGCCCAGCGGGTATGACCGATGCCCAGCGTGCCGGACGGCAGCTTGCCGTCGATCTGCTGCTCGAGGGCCGACAACTTGCCG
>JBGPVE010000028.1:0-19056 GCA_041491545.1 Gemmatimonadota bacterium
ATCCCGCTGGGCAACATCGTTCGCTTCGCGAAGGACCGCGTCCACCCGGACAGTCTGCCGCTGGAAGCCGTGGATATCTTGCGGAAGATCATCGAGGGACGGACGACCGAGGTGATCGATAAGGCCCTGGAGGAGCTGCTGCGGGGTGAGTAGACCGAAGCGGGTGCGCCCACGCGCCTAGACGAAGATCCCACTCCGAAATCTCCAGATCCGCCCCAACAGATCATCCAGGAATCCCTGCTGAATGAACGCCTCCACCGCCGCCGCCGTGGCCGTGGCATCCACGCCCCAGAGGCAGGCTCGTTTGGCGTCCGCGTCGAAATCGACCTGGACGAAGACCCGCTCCGCCACGGAGAATACGGTCGGCATCGTCGAGGACAGCTCGCTGGCGACGGCATTCGCGCCGGGGCCGCCGATGGCGATCGTGGGGTTCAGGTGGAAGACCCGGTTGTCGACGTACCACGCGTCACCCACCACGACGGCGCGCCGGTAGGCGTGACCCTCACCCCGCCGGTCGATCTCGGCCTTCAGGCGATAGGCCGTGGGCCGATCGCGCTCCTCGGCGGCGAGCGTCGTCCCGGTGACCAGCACGATCGTTTCATCGGTATCAACGAGCTTCATTGTTCCTCGAGGCGGAATCGGATGGCGCCATCACCGGAAACGGCGGCGGGCTCTTGAGATCGGGCGGCGGCGGCGTGCGCCGGTTCCGCTCGAAGTCGTGCTCTTCCTGCTTCTCCTGGCGCAGTTGGCGAATGGCGTCCTTGAATTCGTCCGCGGTCGTTGCGCGACCGGCGGCGGAACGAAGATCGGCGAGCATGTCGTTGGTGTGATCGAAGGCACGCTGCTCGTTGGTGGCTCCCGAGATCGGGAGCAGCGCCAACACCGCGGCCGGGATCTTGAGACCCGCGATGTAGATGTTGCGACCATCCAGCCCGTACTTCTTCCCGCCGATTTCCGTCGTCCAAGACGGCATCGCCGCCCGATCGGCGCCGGGTTCCCGCGCAATCGAATCGAGGAATGCCTGGATCGTCGCGGTGACCGCGCTGTCGACCAGCTCGACGTGCGTTCGCTGAAGCCTGCGCGCCAGCTCTCGCGGCGGCAGCGGGAGCGGCCGCACCCAGAGCATGCCATCGCCCAGATCCGGTCCGATTCGTCCCAAATCGACGGGAGGCGGCGCGGGAGCCGCTCGGTCGGTGCTGTCGGGCCGGGTCCGCTCGGGCCGGGCCAGCTCGTGCACCGGCGGGACGTCGGGGAGGCGGCGCGGGCTGCGCACTCTGGGCGGCGTGCGCCCCAAGACGTTGCTGCGCGGCACGCCGAACGGCATTTCGGTGACCCGCGGGCTCTCCGCCAGCGGCTGGAGCACGATGAGCCGCCTCGGCGGGTTGGGCACGTCGGGCAATCGGCCTTCGACCCATCCGAACAGCAACAGACTGTGAACCGCAAGGCTCACCCCGAGCGCCGCCCACCACCAGCGTGAACGGCGGCGCTTGGGCAGCTCGAGCTCAAGCGGTGGTCGCAAGCTCCCCACGGCGAAGTCGCTCCAGCATGAGACCCAACCGCTGCGCCGCGGTGGCGAGTCGGTCGGCGCCGACGGTCAAAGCGATTCGGAAGTAACCCTCACCCGCGGGCCCGAACCCACTCCCCGGCAACACGACTACGCCGGTTTCCTCCAGCACCCGTCTGGCGAACACGGCCGACGGCACGTCCCCGGGCAGCGCGATCCAGAGATACATGGCCGCCTTGGGCGCCTCGACCGGAAATCCGGCGGTCCGCAGCGCCTCGACGGCGGCATCCCGCCGGCGCGACAGCTCGTCACGGATCGGCGCCACCAGCCGCTCGGCGTTGTCCAACGCGGCGACGCCGGCCTTCTGGACCGCGAGGAACGGCCCGGTGTCGACGTAGGACTTGACTCGGGTGAGCGCCCCGATCAACTCCGCCCGTCCCACCGCGAAGCCGAGCCGCCAGCCGGTCATCGAAAAGCTCTTGGACAGCGAGAAGAACTCGATGGCCACATCCCGCGCGCCCGCGATCTCGAAGATGCTCGGCGCCCGGTAGCCGTCGAAGGTGAGGTCACAATAGGCGTTGTCGTAGGCGAGCAGAATCCCATACTTGCGACAAGCGGCGACGGTGCGCTCGAGGTACTCGGGCGTGGCCACCGCGGCGGTCGGGTTGTTCGGATAGTTGACGAACACGATCTTGGCCCGCTTGAGCACCGACTCCGGCAGCCGATCCAGCTCGAGCAGAAACTTCTGCTCCTTCCGCAGCGGCGCGATGTACGGCTCGGCGCCGGACAAGAGCGACCCGCCGATGTATGCCTGATAGCCCGGCTCCGGCACGATCGCCACGTCGCCCGGGTTGACCACGGCGAACGGCAGATGGGAGAGCCCCTCCTTCGAGCCGATGAGCGGGAGCGTCTCGGTCACCGGCTCGAAGTGGAGCCCGAACCTGCGCTCCACCCAACGCGAGGCGGCTTGACGGAACTCGAGCAGGCCCTGCTGGAATCCATACTTGCTCAACGCCGGATTCTTGAGCGCGGCGTTCATCGCCTCGACGGCGACCGGCGGCGGCGGCATGTCGTTGTCGCCCGCGCCGAGGTCGATGACGTCGACCCCCGCCTCCATCAACCGCCGTTTGATCGACGGAATCTCGGCGAGCGGATAGCCGGGAAGGGCGAGGAGGCGGTCGCTGAAGGTGATCATTTGGTCTCGTCGTTGCGAACGGAGTTCGAGAGAATGCCGATGCCGGGAATCTCCACCTCCACCACGTCGCCGTCCTTGAGCGGCGCGGTGCCGGCCGGTGTGCCGGTGGCGATCAGGTCCCCGGGCTCCAGGGTCATGATACCGCTGATGTACGCCATCAAAAAAGGGATCGGGAAGTGCATGTCGGTGGCTTGCGCCCGCTGGCGCTCCGCGCCGTTGACCCGGCAGCGCAGCTCGAGCGTCCGCCAATCCAATCCGGAGGCGACCCGCGGCCCCGCCGGGCAGAAGGTATCGAACCCTTTGGCCCGCGCCCACTGGCCGTCGACTCGCTGCAGGTCCCGCGCGGTGACGTCATTCACGCAGGTGTACCCCCCGATCCCCCGCTCGGCTTCCTCCAGCGAAGCCTTGTGCAGCCGCCGCCCGATCACGACCCCGATCTCCGCCTCGAATTCCACCTGCTGGGAGACGCTCGGCAGGAGGATCGTGCCACCGGGCTCGAGCAGCGCGGTGGTAGGCTTGAAAAAGAGCAGCGGCTCCGGCGGCACGTCATTGCCCATTTCCCTCGCGTGAGCCGGATAGTTACGGCCGATGCCGATGATCTTTCCCGGCTTCAACGGGATCATACGCTCGCTCCGATGCCGAACCTGGCGAAGAAATCCTCACACTTCGTCCGCACCTGCGCCCAATTCGCAACCACCCTCTCCGCCCGGGGCAGCCCGCTCAGCATCAACGGGCCGTACCGCTTCGTCACCACTCGGCTATCCAGGAGCAGCACCACGCCCAGATCCTGCCGGCTCCGGATCAATCGGCCGAAGCCCTGCTTGAGCTTCAGGGCCGCATGGGGCAACAGATACCCCATGAATCCGTCGGCGCCCTGCTCCGCTAGCCGCTCCAAACGGGCCGCGGTGATGGGCTCGGACGGAACCTTGAAAGGTAGCTTGTTGATGACCAGGGCGCGGAGCGCGCGCCCCGCGACGTCGACCCCCTCCCAGAAGGAATCCGTCCCCAGCAAAATGGCGTTGCCCGCCTCGCGGAACCGCCGGATAAGCTGGTCCCGCGAGGCCTCGCCCTGCACCAGAATCGGCCAGCGTGGCCCCAGGCTCTCCCTGAGGGCCGCGGCCGCGCGGCGGAGCGCGGCATGGCTGGTGAACAGCACGAACATGCCGCCGTCCGACGCGTACGCGAGATCGGTGACGATCTGCACCAGTGCCGCCCCGTGGCCCAACTCGTCGTCCCGCGGCTCGGGCAGATCGTTGGGGATCCCGAAGAGGCATTGCGACGGATAGTCGAAGGGCGACGGCAGCACCTCCCGCACCGCCACCGGCGTGCCGTGGACCCCCAACCCGAGCCGCGACTCCAGAAAGTCGAACTCACCGCCCGCGGCGAGGGTGGCACTCGTGAGCACCACGGTGTCGAGCCGGTCGAAGAGCAGCTCGCGCAAGATCGGCGCGAGGTCGAGCGGTACCGCCGAGAGTCCGATATTCTGGCCCCGCTGCCCGGTGCGCTCCATCCAGCGTACCGTGGGCGGGCCGCCGGCCACCGGCCGCAGCGCGCGATTGAGCCCGTCCGTAGCGGAGCCGAGTCGGCGGACGAGTCCCCGAAGCTCCTGGAGCAACTGGCGCGAGCGGTCGGTCTCCTCGTCTTGCGACAGCCGGTCGGCGATGGTCTCCAGCGTCTCGCCCACCGATCTGAACGCCCCGAGCGTCGCGTCCAGCTCCACCGCGAGACCCGCGCCCCAAACCGGGTCCTCCACGAAGGTCTCATCCAGCCGAAGCTGGGCGCCTGGGACCTCCTCCAACCGGTCGTTGAGGCGGCTGAAGAGCGCGTCGCTCGCCTGGCGCGCCTGACCCAGCGCGGGGAGGAGCCGCTGCTGCAACAGGTCGAGGCTCGCCCGGCTCAAGAGATCGTCCCGGGCCATCAGCTCATGGGCCAAGGTCGGCGCGAGTCCACGCCCATTGCGCTCGAAGCGGCCCAACAACCGGCGCACGCCGCGACTGGTCACCGACACGCCGAGGTGCTGCGCCGCCACATCTTCGACGTGGTGCGCCTCGTCCAGCACCAGCCGGCGGTAGGGCGGAAGCACCGCGGCCTCCTCCCAGTTGTCCTGCGCCTGTCGCACCGAGAGGTCGGCCGCGAGCAGGTGGTGGTTCACGACGACGATGTCGGCTTCCGCCGCGCGTCGCCTTGCCCGAAACAGGAAGCACTTGTCGAAGTCGGGGCACTTGAGCCGGCTGCAGAGATCGGGCTCGGCGCTCACCTCATCCCACACCTCGCCACTGGGGGCCACCGGGAGATCGCTGAGGGTGCCGTCCGCCGTGTGGCCCGCCCACTCGGCGATGCCAAGCAGCTCGTCCAGCTTGTCGGGCTCGAGCAACGTGCGCTGGCCGCTCACGGCGCCGCGGAGCCGGAAGAGGCAGAGATAGTTGCGCCAGCCCTTGAGCAGGGCGAACGTCGGCGTGTAGTCGTCGGTTCGGAGCGCGTTGCGGAGGAGCGGCAGATCCTTGCCGACTAACTGCTCTTGCAGGTTGATGGTGTTGGTGCTCACCACGGTGCGCTCGCCGTTGGCCCGGGCCCAGGCGAGCGCCGGCACCAGATAGGCAAAGGACTTGCCGACGCCGGTGCCGGCCTCGAGCAAGAGCACCCCGCCGTCGTTGTACCCATCCGCGATGTACGCGGCCATGTCGCGCTGGCTCGGCCGATCCTCGTACGTGCCCATCACCCGCGCGATCGGGCTCCCTTCGCCCAACGCCTCCACCACGTCGAACGGATCGATGCGGGTGACCGCCCGATCCTGCGGTACCTCAACTATTACGTAAAGTTGCGTCGCACCGTTGTCGAGGATACCGAACCCCACCCCGCCGTCATGCAGCCGAGCCGCGACGTTGAGATCGGCGACCGACGGGTCGAGTCTGCCGCTCGGATGGTTGTGCAGCAGCATCTCCCCGCGCTGGGCGATGCCGGGAAGCGCGAGCACGAGATCGACCGTTCCGCGGCTCACGGCGCGGGCCGAGACCACGGTGCCGTCGGCGTCCACCCGGGCCACGAACGAGACCTCGCGTCCGCCCGCGGCGGCGATCTCCCGCGCGAGATAGGCCTGCGCGGTGGGGGTGAGGCGGGCGTCTGGTTGATTCATCGGACAAAGTTAAGCGACCGTCAGGTCTTGAGCTCTTTCTTCTTGGCGGCGGGGAATAGCACGTTGTTCAGAATGAGACGATACCCCGGTGAGTGCGGATGCAGCGAGAGGTCGGTCGGCAGGTCGCCGATCTGGTGCTGGGGATCCTCCGGGTCGTGACCGCCCAGGAAGGTCCACGTGCCCTGACCGTGCTCGCCGTGGATGTACTTGACCCAGGGAGCGCCCGGCTCATCGGCCAGCACCGTGATCGCCGGCTTGAGCGTGCGCCGCGTGAACGAGGTGGTGAGTCCGTAGAAGTCGGGAATCACCTGACGATGACTCTGCACCAGCATCGCCGCGACCGGATCGATCTTCGCGCTGAAATTGAACAGCGTGAACGAGCCCAGCGGCTGGCGCCGCTCGAGTGAATTCACCTGGTGGCCGTCGATGTCCGAGTACACCGGCACGGTGGGACTCAGCTCGAGCTGCGCATTCTGAAAGGCGAGGGTCCGGTCCCAGTGCATCTTGCCGCTCGCCGCCGGGTCCATCGGCGTGCCGTCGGCGTAGGCGGCCGCGATGTCGACGTCCGCGCTCGCGAGCGCGAGATCGAGCGTCTCCGTCGCGGTGCACATCGCGAAGAGAAATCCTCCGCGCTCCACGTAGGCCCCGATCGCGCGCGCGACGGCCTTCTTCTCGTCCGGCACCGTCTTGAATCCCTGGGCGTGCGCCATCGCGGTGTTGCGCTGGACCATGTCGGCCAGCCAAGGGGCGCCGGCGTAATTCAAGAAGAACTTCGAGTACTGGCCGGTGAAGTCCTCGTGATGGAGATGCAGCCAGTCGTACAGCTTGAGCTTCTCGCCCAGCACTTCGGCGTCCCACACCTTCTCGAACTTGATGCCCGCGTAGTTGAGCACCATCGTGACGGCGTCATCCCACGGCGCCGCGTTGGGCGGCGCGTAGACGGCGACTTTGGGGCTCTTCTCCAGCGGGATCGCGTCCATGTTCTCGTCTTGAATCTGCGCGCGGATCCGGAGCAGCTCGGGGTCGTCGAGCGGCTCGGTCGTGACACCCGACAGAGCCGCATCCCGCGCCGATGCGGAGTCGGCCGGCAGCAGAAACGAGCCGTTCCGGTAATTGAGAAACCATTCCGCGCGCGCACCGCGCTCGACCGCCCGATAGGTGACGCCGTACGCCTTCAAGTGGTCGGCCTGCGCATCGTCCATCGGAACGAGCAGCCACGGCGCGAGCGGCCAACGCCAAGGGAGCCTGAGCGAAGGACCGAGCGCCACGAGCGCTCCGCCCGAGACGGAGAGGAAATCGCGCCGTCTCACGTGCGCGGCACCGCCCCTCGCGCCTCATCCAGCGCGCGCCGGGCCTGCGGGATGAGCGCGCTGTCGGGGAACGTCAGGATGAGATGCTCGAGCACGCCGACGGCTTCCCGCGCCCGATTCAGATCGAGCAGCAGGCGGCCCAGCGCCAGCTCGGCCGCCGGCGCCGTCGCTCTCGCCTCGGCGACGTCCGCCGCGCGGAAGAGCCGCTCGGCTTCGGTCTGCTTGCCCGCGGCGCGGGCCACGTTGCCGGTGTAGAGCCTGAGCTCGGCACCGCCGTGGTCCGGCGGCAGCTCGCTCGCCACCTTCTCCAACGACGCCAGCGCCGCGACCGTGTCCCCCGTCTCGAGCTGAAGCAGCGAGCGGCCCAGCGCGGGCACGCTGTCCGCATCGATCGGCTGCAACAGCGCGAGCAGCGCCGTGCGCTCGGTGGCCTCCTCGCGGGTGCCGGCAAACGGTCCCGCACCCTGCAGCCGAGCGAGGGCGCCGCGGACGTCGCCCTCGAGCAGGCGAATCCGCCCGGCGACCGCCAGCCCCTCGACGCTCGTGTCCCGCGCGATCAGCGAATCGGCGCGCGCCAGCTTCCCGCTCCGCGCCCAACTCCACGCCATCCGCCGGCTCAGCGCCCGAGCATCCTCGCTGGTCAAGCTCCCGCGCATTTCGGCCAGCTTTCGCTCGGCCTCATCGAGCTTGCCTTCGCTGAGCATCACGCCGATGAGCGTCATGGCGGCGCCCGATGCGAGGTCGGGCGGCGACGACGAGTCGGCGGCCACGCCGCTCAGCATGCGCCGCGCGGCGCGTTGATCGCCGCCGTCGGCGAACGCTTGCGCCGCCTCCAGCCGGAGCCGAGCCCCGTCCGCACCCGGCGACCGGTCGGCGATCGCCTCCAGCGTCAGCGCCTGTGCGCGCTTGGCCTTGGCTCCGGATTGTCCGCGAATTTGCTCGAGAAAAATCCGGAGCATGTCGATCGCTTGGGTGGTATCGGCCGGCAGCGCGCGCGAGAGCGACTCGAACCCGCCCGCCGGATCGCCCCAGCGGGCGCGAAGATTGGCCTCCAAGGACCGGGCCGGCCCGTCGCTCTCACGTTGCAGCTGGCGCAGGAGGTCAGGTCGGACCGACTCGGGAACGCCACCCAGCGTCATGACCGCGGTCGAGTGATAGGCCGGAGTCTGTCCGATCGCGGTGAGCCACTCGTGCAGCGCCGTGGGCCAGTCTTGTTCTTCGACCGCGACCTCCGCCAGCTCGGGCGCCAGCACATCAGGGCGTCGGAGCCGCTCTCGACCGGCGAGATATGCCCGTCGGGCCTCGGCTCGATCGCGCCGCGCGATCGCCGCTGTCCCCCACTCGCGGTAAGGTGACTCGTCGCCGGGATCCAGCGCCACCCAGCGTTCCACCACCCGGCGGACGCTGTCCGGCTGATTCGCCGCGGCCCAGGCCCGGACGGCCACGCCGTAGAACGCCACCGTCTTCGGGCTCGCGACGATCGCCGCGTTCACCTGCGGCAGGATCTCGGCGCTTCGGTTGAGCGCGAGCAGGGCCCGCTCGAGACCGAACAGCGCCGCCGACTCAGCCGGATTCCGGCGCAGCACGGCGCGGTAGGTCTCGGCCGCGTCGGCGTAGCTCCCGCGGCGCTCCAGATCGAAGGCGCGGCGCATCGGATCGATCTGTTGCGCCGCCACGGCGAGCGGAAGCACGAGAACGCCCGCGGCGCCGAGGAAGGCGGCAGCCCGGCTCCGCAGCATCGCGGCCCCACCCGAGCCCACCGTCATCGCGGCTCCGCCAACCGCCGGAAGTAATCGACCACCAGCCGCCGCTCCTCCGGGGAGAGCTTCTGCAGCTCCTCCCAGCTGGGCACTCGCAACCGATTGTCCTCGTCGGCGAGCTTCGCGCGGAGCGCGGGGGGCAGATGCACGCTGTCGTCCCTTGCCGTCGTGCTCTGCCGCTCCTTGCGCTCGTCCTCTTCCTGGCCTTGCAGCGTGCGGCCGGCGTCGAGCATCCGGCGGAAGAGTCGCTCCTGGCGCTGCACCATCTGCCGGTCCAGCCGCTGTGCCTCCATTCGCTGCGCGAGATCCTTCGCCTCATCCGCCAGGTCACCTGCGCCCGGGATGTTTCCCTGCCCTTTCAGCCGCTCCAGCTCCTCCGCGAGCGCCCGCTGCTTGGCGCCGAGTATTCGGAGCTGCTGCTGAAAGCCGGCGCCACCCATCATCGGCAGAAGCCCCCCGCCCTGCCGGCTCAACTGACCCTGCTGCGATGCGAGCCGGCTCATGCGCTCGAGGGCTTCGGCGAGCCCGCTCCCCGATGCCGATCCCGATACGTTGTCCCGCGCGCGGAGCAGCTGGTGCGCCGCGGCGTTGAGCGCGTCCACCGCCTCCCCCGCCCGCTCCGCGGCTTCCCGCGAGCTCGGGTTGGCCGTGGACACGGCCTCGAGCGAGCGGCGCATCTGGAGCTGCGCCTCCGCCAGCGTCTGCGCAATCTGCGGCGATACCAGCGCGTTCTTGCCCGATACCGCCTTCAGCTGCGCCTGCAACCGCGCGACACCTTCCTCGATGGCCGCCTGCTCGCCTCGCATCGTGCTGGGCGGCGCGCCCCGTTCGAAGGCCCGCGCCATGCCGAGCTGACGATCCGCCAGACGACTGGCCTCGGCCAGCGCCCGATCGAGCGCGTCGGTCACGTCCTTTCGCCATTCTTGCTGGATCCCCTCCCGCTGGCGCTGCAGCTCGTCGCCGAGCGGTTGGAGCTGATCGGCCGCGCGCTCGCCCTGCTGCTGAGCCCTCGGGCGCTGGCCGCTCCCGGCGGACTTGGCCGCCTGACGCATCTGCGCCGCGGCCTGGGCGGCCTGCTGCGCCATCGCGCTCAGCTTCTCCGTGCGCCCCTCCGGCATCTCGGGGGCGAGCTTCCGCAACGACGCCGAGAGTGAATCGGTGTGCGTAGCGAGCTGCTGCTCGACTCCCGCCGCGCGCGTGCTGTCCGCCGAGGGGACCTGTTCGGCCCACCGGCGCTGCTCCTGGACCAGCTCGCGCGCTTCCTGGGTCAGGTTGGCCAGATCGCCTTCGACGGCCGCCCGCCGAAACAGCTCCTTGCTCTGCTCCAGCGCTTCGCGCAGTTGACGTTGCCGCTCCGCCAGCTCCTCCAGCGCCTGCTTGGTCTGCTCGGCGTTCAGATCCTTGAGCGCTTTCTGCAGCTCCTCGAGCTTCTGCCTGAGCTCAGGCGTGAGCGCGCGATTCAACTGCTCGCTGATTTCCTGCAGTTGCCGCTGCCAGGTTGAGTCGTGAATGCCGGCGGCTTCCGCGCCTCGCTGCAGGGCTTTGATCGCTTCCTTCAACGCCTCGGCCTGCTGCACGAGCCGCCGTTGCTCCGCGGCCACGGCCTCGACTCGCTTGGCTTGCTCGTAGGCGAGGGCATTCTGCGGCCGCGCGTTGGCGCCGGTGGCGCCGCGGGGCTGCTCCCGGGCGAGATCTTCGGTTTGACGCTCGAGCTTTTGACTCTGTGCGGCGAGACTGTCGAGCCGGCCCGCAATCGCTCGGCTGCTCTGGCGCTCGGCCGCGCGAATCTCGCTCATCGTCGCCAGCCGCAGCACGAACTCGCGCGAGCGCCCGGTCTGCGCCCGCGGCGAATTGTCGGTGGCGCGCGCGAAATAGCGCACGGTGTCGCCGGGGAGCAGGGCCCGCCGATTGAGGTCCAACGTGAAGGAGAGCACCGCTCGGTCCGCCGCCTTGGCGGGGAGCGGCACTACCTCACGCAGCATCGGATCCGCGACGCCAAGCTGACTGATGCGCCGGCTCTCGATCTCGACGGCGCGTATGCCGTGATCGTCCCGCGCGTCGATCACGATGGGGAGCTGCAGGCTCAGCGGCGCGATCGTGTCCGCGCCGGGAACCGGAATTTCGGCCGTGGGAGCGCTGTCGGCGACGAGACGGATGGGGAGGCGCACCGTGTCGCCCGCCAACGGCGCCCCGGCAACCGTCACGAGCGCGAGATGATAGATACCGGAAGCGCGGGGCACGAACGTGCCGGCGAATCGTGTGGCCGTCACGGTGAGCGACTCGGCGCCGGTCGCCCCGGTCCACGCCGCGGCGGCGAGCGGGGCCGTTGCCTCGCCCTTGGTCTCGAGCCGCGTCCCCGCCGGCAGCAGGACTGTGTCGCCCGCGGTCGGCACCGGCTCGTCTTCCAGCCCGAGGTAACCGGGGTAATGCGCCATGACCGCAACCGAACCCAGAAACGCCGGCAGCCGGACCCGCACCTCGACCGTATCCGAGGAGCGACTTCCGCTCGTCGCCCGGGCAAAGAGATCGCTCTCGAGCGGTCCCGCGAGATAGCGCGCGCGGCCCAGGGAGTCGAGCCGAACCCCGGTGGCGCGCCACGCTTCGCCCGGAGCGCGGAGCCAGAGCGTGGCGGCGCGCCGCCCCACGGCACTCACCTCGAGCGCCACCCGCGCTCCCCGATCGACCACGGCGGCCTCGGCGCTGATCCGCACCGGAGCCACCATCGCGTCCCAGGCGCGTCCCGGGTGCCAGAGCGCCGCCGCCGCGCCGCGCACCGGGCCCGCCGCGCCAAGCAAAGCGCAGCCTATCGCGAGGCAACCAACCCCGACCAGCAGCCGCTCCGTCGCCGAGTGCGCGAACGATCGGGCCGCCTCCGCCCCGCGCTGCGCGAGATCCGCCGCTCGGGCCTGGTCCGCGAGCCCGAGCAGCGCATCGCTGGTACCGGCCGCCGGAGGGTCGAGCAGCGCGGAGATCGCGCCCAGGCGCCAGCCGCCGGCGGACTCGAGCCCGCGCGCGAACGATGGCAGCGCGAGCGCCAAGTCGCGCCGTCTCGCAACGACGACGACGACCGCCAGCGCCGCCAACGCGCCGGTCCAAGCGGCCAACACCCACCACGGCGCCGTGATCGCGCCCAACCGCGCCAGCCACGCGGCGCCGCCCAGACAGATCGCGCCGAGCCCGAGCGCCGTGGCCGTCCATCCGGCGCGGGTCCGGATGCGGATCGGTCTCGCCAGGCGCTCGAGCGCACGCATGGTCGCGGTCATCCTCCGTATCCCACGGCGTAGGCGAACAAGTTGACGCCCATTCGGAGCGCGGCCTCGTGCTTCTCCGGCGGGTCCCGATGCACCTCGAAGTCCTCCCACCCGTCGCCGAGATCGCTCTGATAGGAGTAGTACACGACGAGACGCCCATCGATGAAGATGCCGAAGCCCTGCGCCGGCTTCCCGTCGTGCTCGTGAATCTTGGGGATCCCCTTGGGGAAATCGTAGATCAGATGGTAAATCGGATGGTCGAGCGGAACTTCCACCAGTGGCCGGGTGGGAAAGAGCCGCTTCAGCTCGCGGCGGATCGACTGATCCATCCCGTAGTTGTCGTCGGCATGGAGAAAGCCGCCGTTCTGCAGATAGGCGCGGAGCGTTTCGAGGTCGCGATCGCTCCAGTGGACGTTGCCGTGACCGGTCATGTAGATGTACGGCACGTTCCAGAGATCGGCGTCGCTCAGCGTGACGGCTTTTTCTTGGGCGGTGACGCGCAAGTTGGTGCGGGTGCGGATCGTCTGCAGGAGATTGGGAAGGCTGGAGGGGTTGGCGTACCAGTCGCCGCCGCCGTCGTAATGCAGCCGGCCGATCGTCATCACCGCGGGCGGCGCCGGATGCGCCCACCCCACACTGTGGGGGACCCCCACCAATCCTAGCAGCAACCAGAGGACCGTCACGACATCTCCATCACCAGGCGATACGCTTCGTTGCGAGGAAGTCCGAACGTCGCTGTGATCCGCTGCGCGACCTCGCGCTTCGACATGCCTTCCGCCAGGAGAACGGGCACCTGCGCCCGCGCTTCCTCCGTTCGATCTTCGGGCTCAGGCGGCGCGCCGGTCCCCGCGAGCACGATGGTCAGCTCCCCTCGAGGCGCTGCAGTCGAATAATAATCCGCCAACTCGGCCAGCGTCCCGGCGCGGAATTCCTCGTGCAGCTTGGTCAGCTCGCGGGCCACCACCACCCGCCGGTCGGGGCCGGCCAGCGGGATCAGATCGTGGAGCAGCGCCGCGAGCCGCGGCGGCGCCTCGAAGAGTACGACGCTCCACTCCTCCTGGGCCGCCCGGGTGAGCAACCGGGTCCGCTCCCGCCCCTTCCGGGGCACGAAACCGAAGAAGAGATAGCGATCGGCGGGAAGGCCGGATGCGGAAATCGCCGTCGCCACCGCGGACGCACCCGGAATGGGAACGACGAGGAAGCCGGCTTCGCGGGCCGCCGCGACCAGGTCGGCGCCCGGATCGCTCACGCTCGGCGTGCCCGCGTCCGTCACCAGCGCCACGTCGCGCCCGTCCCTCAGAATGGCGAGCAGCGCGTCGCGCCGCCCTGGGCCCGAGTGGCCGTGAAAGCTCAGCAGCGTGGGGTGCGCTCCCAGATGCGACAACAGGCCGCGGGTGCGGCGAGTATCTTCCGCCGCCACCACCGCGACCTGTTTCAGCACTGCCGCCGCCCGCGGCGTGAGATCCGCCAGATTTCCGAGCGGCGTCGCAACGACGTAGAGGACCGCGGTCACCGGCTTATAGATGCTGCTTGATCTTGCCCTCGAGCGCGGCCTTGGGCACGGCGCCGACGACGGTGTCGACGTGCTTGCCGTTCTTGAAGAAGAGAATGCTCGGGATCGAGCGGACGTTGAAGCGCATCGCGGTGCGCTGATTGGTGTCCACGTCGAGCTTGGCGATCTTGGCGCGGCCCGCATATTCGCCGGCCAATTGCTCGAGAATCGGCGCCACGACCTGACAGGGGCCGCACCAGGTCGCCCAGAAGTCGACCAACACCAGGCCCTGAGCCTGCTCGATGTCGCCCGAGAAGGAAGAGTCGGTGACGTGAATCGTAGAAGCGCTGGTGCTGCTCATGACGTTATTCTCCATTCCAAATATTGGGCCTGCTCCGAGACCCTGCGTACGATGAGGAGACATCGCGTGATCGATCATCCCCGAACCGCCTACCCCCGAATCGCCCATGTCGGCATCGCCGTCCCCGACCTCGGCGCGGCTGCCGCGTTCTACCGCGACGTGCTCGGCGTGATTCCCCATCGGCCGGAAATGGCCGACGGCGCCGATATCGTGTCCCTACAGTTCGGCGACACCGAGGTCGAGCTGCTGGCCCCGCGCGATCCCGACAGTCCGATCGCCAAGTTCCTGGCGAAGCGTGGCCCCGGCATTCATCATATCTGCTACCGGGTACCGGATCTCGATGCCGCCCTGGCCGCCTGCCGAGCCGCCGGTTACCACCTCATCGACGAGCAACCCCGTCTGGGAGCGGGCGGCTGCCGCATTGCCTTTGTGCATCCCAAGGCAACAGCGGGCATCCTGCTCGAGCTTACCGAGTAACAACCTGACCCCGAGGGCCGAAGTTCCCGATTACTGGGCCGAGTCCTTGGGCATGGTCGAGTCCTTGGGCGCCTTGCCCGAACACGGCTTGGTCGGGCTCCCGGCCGACGCGAGGTCGACCTGATTCACGATCCAGGTGCCATCCCCGGCCTTGATCGCGGTGAACGGCACCAGGCGCTTGCACTCGCCCCGATCCAGCTCGACCTGCAATTGGCGCGAATCCACCGGGCCCTCGGTGACGCCGGAAACGACCCGGTAACTCGCCCGGCGGAGGTACGACTGCATGACGACCATGCGCCGCTCGTAGTCGGGCGGCTCGTGGGTCTTGGCGGCCGCCCCCTTGGCGGAACCCCAATACAAGGCCATTTTCGCGAGATTGCTATCTGATACGGCTTGCAGGAAGCTCCGCACAGCCCCTTCGGCCGACGTCGCCGGGCCGCCCGAGACCGAAGGGACAGGATTGCCGCCGCACGCGACGAGCAGCACCAGCAGGAGACCGAGGGACGATCGATGAGACACGGGATGCTCACGAGTCGAAGGACGGAAAGCGAACATAACGGGCGCGAGACCCACGAGCAATGACGGCAT
Source organism: Gemmatimonadota bacterium (assembly GCA_041491545.1). Classification (GTDB taxonomy): domain Bacteria; phylum Gemmatimonadota; class Gemmatimonadetes; order Gemmatimonadales; family GWC2-71-9; genus DASQPE01. Next base: position 15,072 of record JBGPVE010000028.1, read on the forward strand.
TCGGCATGCGACTCTACATCAACATCGATCACGTCGCGACCCTGCGCGAAGCGCGGAAGACCGACGAGCCGGACCCGATCCGCGCCGCGGCGATCTGCGAGGAAGCGGGCGCCGACGGCATCACGGTGCATCTCCGCGAGGATCGGCGCCACATCCACGATCGGGACGTCGAGGCGCTGCAGGAGTCGGTGCGCACCGCGCTCAATCTCGAGTTGGCCACGAGCGAGGACATCGTCGCATTCGCCTGTCGACTTCGGCCCTACCAGGCGACGCTCGTGCCCGAGCGGCGGGAGGAAGTGACCACCGAAGGCGGCCTCAATCTCCACCAAGCCGGCCCCCGGCTCGACGCGACGATCGGACGGCTGGAGGACGCGGGCTGCCGGGTGAGCCTGTTCATCGATCCCGACCTCGCGGTGATCGACGCGGCGAAGGCCTTGGGTGTGCCCGCCATCGAGCTGCACACCGGCCGCTACGCCCACACCTGGCGCCAAAGCGACCGCGCCCTCGAGGAGCTGCGAGACGCCGCGCGCCACGCTGCAGCGATCGGACTCGCCGTGCACGCCGGTCACGGACTCACCTACCTGAACGTGACGCCCGTGGCCGCCATTCCCGAGATCGAGGAGCTGAACATCGGCCACAGCGTCGTGAGCCGCGCCGTCCTGGACGGAATGCGCGAGGCCGTAGCCGCCATGGAGGCGCTGGTGCGCGGCGCTCGGCGCTGAGCTATCGTTCAGGGCAGGATCTCTGACTTCGGAGCCCCGATGCGTCGCCCCTGCTATCTCCTGCTCTCGCTCGCTCTGTGGCTGCCGGCATTCGGCTGCGCGGCCAATAACGCCGAGCCCGCCCCCACCGCCGCCGACTCGCCCAAGACCGTGCTCCAAGTGACCAACCGGAACTTCTACGACATGGACGTGTACGTGGTCACGTCAGGACAGCGCTACCGCGTCGGCACCGCGAGCGGGAACGGCTCCACCAGCACCTTCGAGTTCCCCTCGCAGTGGGTGAACAACGGCACCGTCCGCATTCTCGCCAAGCCGATCGGCAAAGGCGGGCGTGAATTCAGCGAGCCGATCATCGTGCGGCCCGGTGACGTCGTGGAGGTGGAGATCCGACCCTAACGCCCTGGCGTTGCGGGCAGGCTCAGGTCGTCTGACCCGCGCAGGTGATCGCACCCTTGAGCTTGCGGCCGGTGGCGTCGGTGCCGTCGATGGTAAACCGGACTGCTTTGCCGCGCACCGACGATTTGATGGCGTTCGCCGCCACGATGGTGAATGTGGGTTTGCCCTTCGGCTTGATCGTGAGCTGCTCTTCGTTCTTCCCATCCGGCAGTTCCCGATGGCGGAACGTGAATAGCTCGGAGCCGTCGGCCGAGGACCAGCCGACCAGCCAGTTCGTGGTCTTGGCGTCGCCGAGATTTTGGCAGCCACCCCGGCCGCGCATGACATAGGTCCCGGACTCGGCGCTCGTCCCCGCCACCTGCAAATTCAGCGTGAGGCGAGTGGCTGAGAGCGTGGGCAGCGGAAGCTGGGAGGTCTCGCCCTGGGCCCGGGCGGACGCGGGAAGCGCGGCGAGCAGCGCCGGAAGCACCAATGGGAGCAGGCGTGGTATCGGCATGGCCCTAAGATAATCCGCTTGCTCGGGGTCGCGGCACACCCTACACTTCGCACACCCAACATTTCGACCCACAGTCCCAGCCTTTGCCGAGGTGTCATGACAAACCCGCTCGGGCCGGTGGCCTTCTTCACGCTCGAGGCGAGCGACTGCCTTGACCGTCTCGATGCAATGTTCGGCACGGACGCCCCGCCGCCCGATGAGTTGGTGCGGGTAGCGCGCATGCTTCGCGGCTCGGCCCTCATGGCCAACCAGCCGCAGCTCGCGCGGGCCGCCGCCGGGTTCGAGGCTTTGGGCCGCGCCTATCGCGACAAGGTCCGGAGTTGGGACGCGGCCACCCGCGAGCAGGCGAGCCAGGCCATCGAGGAATTCCGCGCCCTGCTTCGCCGCATCACCGATTGGCAGGAGGCGGACGCGGCCCGGGCCGTTCGGCTCGGCGCCCATCTCGACTCGCTGGCGGGCCAGGGCCCGGTGGAGGCGGAACGCTTTCGGCGCAGCGGGGCCACCGCCGGGGCCGACCTCCAGACCGGCGTGCGCGCGTTCGTCGCGCGCGAGGGCGCGTTGATCGCGAGCGCGCTCGACCGCGCCGCCCGTGCCATGCGCATGGCGCCGGACGACCGCGAGCCCCTGTACATGGTGCTCCGGCGAATGCAGTCGCTGCAGGGCTTGGCCGAGCTGCCCGATCTCGCTCCACTGCCCGACGTTCTGGATGGCATCGAGCTCGCCGTGGGCGATCTCTCACGCCTGCATGCGGCCCCGCCCAAGGTGGAAGACGTGCTCGCTGCTGGAGCGCTCGCCCTCGCGCGGGTCTCGCGCGACATCGCGGAGCACGGCGTCCCCGCGGCCGACGCCGACGAGCCGCGTCGCTTTACCGAGCTGTTGCTCGAGGCGTTCGCCGTCGAGCGCGACGTGGTGCCGATCGAGTCGCTCTACGCCGGCGGCGAGGCCTCACCGGTCGAGCGCGCGGCCGACGTGCCCCACTTCGCACCGCCGACGCCGCCGGGCTCGCTCGAGCTGGTGAGCTTGGGTGAGCACCTGGTCCAGACCGCGGGCCTCCTCGAAAGAGCCCGTTCCACGACCGAGCTGGATCTCCGACTCTATCGTCTGATCGGCACCCTGCGCGCCGCCGCCGCCCCTCACACCGATCCAATCGGTAGCGCGCTCGGCGTCTTCGGGCGCGCCACGCGGGAGTGGGTCGCCACGGGAACGGTCAAGAGCAGTCGCGAGGCCTTCGCGGTCACGCTGCGGGAGACGGGCGAGCTGCTTCGGGCGGGCGGCACGGCGCCGGACCGGATGTACCTGTCGCGTCGGATTCTCGACCTGGCGCATCGGCTGGATGAATCGGGGGGACCGGGTGGCGCCGTGGCGGAGCCTGCGGCGGAGCCTGTCGTCGCCATCGAGTCGCTCGCTCCCGACTTCACCGCTCTCGAGCGCGGTCTGACGGATTACGAGCGTCTGGTCCGCGAGCAGGGCCTCGGCACCGCGTCGATCGAGGGACTCATCGGTCGAAAGCACGACGAGCCCCCGCCGCTCCCGCCTCAACCCTCGGCACCGTCCGACGAAGCAGTCGTCGCCATCCAGGACCTCTGTTATCGCGGCCGGCGCGCCTTGGAGCGCGCGGACGAGGTGCGGGGCGAGCTTCGGAATCAGCTCGCGCGGCGCGCCGATCTCATCGCGCTGCAACCGCTCATCGAAGAGCTACTCGATCTCGTTCCGCTTGCGCTTGCCGAGTCCGACTGAACGTTCCCGGCTCTGGCCGGCTCTGCTTGGCGTCGCGATCTCGGTTGGACTGCTCGCGTTCATCCTTCGCCGGGTGGACTTGGGGGAGGTGCGCCGGCATCTCGCGGCCGCGCACGCACTCCCGCTCGCCTTGGCAGTCGTCGTCGCCACCACCACTTTCCTCATCCGGGCGCTCCGCTGGCGACTGCTCCTCCGCGGCGCCGCCGACGCGCCGCTCCCGTTGCTTCCGCTCTGGCACGCTACGGCGCTCGGCTTCATGGCCAACAACCTATTGCCCTTCCGCGCCGGTGAGCTGATCCGGCCGCTCGCGGTCGCCAAGCTCGCGGGCGTGCGGTTCACGGCGGCGCTCTCGTCCGTGGCAGTCGAGCGGATCTTCGATGGGCTGACCGTCACCTTGTTCCTGACGCTCGCGCTCCTGAGCCCGGGGCTGGCACCCGGCGTCGCCGTCGGTGGTGTGCCGGTGTCGCGCATTGCGTTGGTCGCCGGCGCGCTGTCGACGGCGGGACTCATCGCGGCGGCCTTCGTCGTGACGCGGCCGCTCGTCGCCGAGCGCATGGTGCGGGCGGTGATACCCCGCGTGGGGCTCGCGGACAAGATCGTCGGCATCATCGAAGGCATCCGCCACGGCCTGGCC
>JBGPVE010000029.1:0-19026 GCA_041491545.1 Gemmatimonadota bacterium
CGTATAGGGATCGCGAGCCTCTATGGCTTTGACCATCACCTGCAGCAACTCCTGACCACTCTCTTGTACCTGCCGATACAGACCATAGACATGGCGAACAACAACGAGCGGCAGGACAAGCAGAATAACGCCGAGAGAGCCAAAACCCACCCACTGCTGAAACCTTATGTACACCCACGCAAGTAGGATTGCCAAAGCACTAGCAACAATATCGTACCCCAACACCCCGCGAACGTTTAGATTCCATACTTCCCGAAAGGCACGGTCTGAACTCAATGCAATGGCAAAGCTCACAGCCAAATGATTAACGACGAAGTATGTGGTCGCCCAGACGAAGAACAGACCCAGATCCCGCTGAACTACAAGCAAAGAGAACGTGCTGCCGGGCTCCAAGTATGTTGGAGGCAGACTTCCACCAAGCGCATAGTAGGCGACAGCCCCTGCGAGTAAGGCTAAGACAGTCTGCGAAACATTGAAGACCGCCTTTACGGGTCCCGCACCGCGGGCCAAGTTGTCGAAGAGAATTGACACGCCCGCAACAGCTGCTCCCCAAAAAGCACCGAACAGGAGCGCCGAGGCGAACTGCATCACAAACGAAATAGCTCCCTTTGCGGAGAACCGTAGGCGTGTATCTAGTCCTTCTAGAACCGTCGTGACCAATATAAAGGTGCCAATTGGCCACCAGCCCGGGAACGTTGATCTCACCTGCCAAGCACACACGACAGCGATTAGCGAAGCAAACGCAATCGCGACTATGTAGCAGTGCAGACGAGCTCGATTCGGAGCCATGCGTAGTGTAGGGTTGGGGAACCCCTGGTGGCAGCTACTAAATCCACTGAGTGTTTTCCGATCGTCCCAACGCTGTCGCGAAGAAACGAATCGGACTGGTCAGCAAGTGTGCCGCCGCCGTAAGCCAGCTGATCCTTAACATGAGCGTCACCTCCCTTCGGGTACACAACTACAGCCGGGAAGTGGCCTGCCTCGCTATGGCTTGCCAGACGCTCCGCTCGATCAGTTGTCCCGCTCGCCTTCGCTCGCTACTGTCGACGACCGGGGTCCCCCTCCCTTACGTTCCTTTCGGGATGAAAGCGTGAGCCTGCACCGCCTGCACCGCCATCAAACTCGCTCGGACTGAGCTAGCCGCCCCGCCGCGCGTCCGTCCACCGATTGGTGGCGTCCATCACGGCGAACACCGCCGCCCGTTCCGCACTCTCTTTGATCTGCGCCGTGCCCGTGAGCAGCAACGTCTCCCGCCCACCCAGCCCCTGCACCGCCACAAACGCGAACTCTCGATCGAACGCATCGATGATCTTGGCACCCTCGAGCGCCAGCGAAGAGTCGCTCAAGAACCGATCCAGCACCGTCACTGCCGCCTTGGCCGCTGCCTCGACCCGACTCCGGGGCGTGTCCGAGCTCTCCTCCTCCGCCGACTCGACCGTCCCGCGAAACGACAGCGTGACGGCGATCGTGATCCGGTGCGGACGCCGCCCCGGCGCGACGGTGAGGTTCTCGAACAAGAGCGCCCGATGCATCGACCGCTCCCGCACCGCTTCCTTCTCCAGCGCCTCCAGCGGACGGACGTCGGCGGTCTGCGCGATGCTGATCTTGCGATGATCGATCCTGAGCCCGAGCTGCGCCAGCAGCGCCGACTCGACGTTGCGCACGATCTGCTTCGGCGCGAGTCCGGACTGCGCCAGCACATGCACCTCGCTCACCTCACCCAACGGCGTCGTCACCACCCGCGCCGAGAGGATCCCTTCCAGGCTGGTGAGCAGGTTCTCCGCGCGCCGGACCCCCCACGGATCGGGCAACGTGTCCGGCGTGGCCGTGGCCCGCCCGCCCGAGGGCTCCGGTGGTCGCTGACCGAATGATCCCGTCACAGCGCTATTGTCACCCCTGTAGGCGGTCATGATGCCTCATCTGCCCGGTCCCCGACGCTCACGCCCCGACGCTCACGCCCCGACGCTCACGCGACCACGTTCCGGCCCGCGGCCTTGGCCCGATACAGCGCGCGATCGGCCGTCACCAGGAGATCGCCGTCCGACGGCTGCCGCGGATCGAACTCCGCCAGCCCGACGCTCACCGTCACCACCCCCGGCTGATAGCCCAGACGGCGCCCCACGCCCTCGATGCCGGCCCGCAACGCCTCCGCCACCCGCGCCCCACCCTCCATGTCCGTCCGGGTGAGGATCACCACGAATTCGTCGCCCCCATATCGCGCAGCCACGTCAGACGCGCGCACCGCCTGCCGCACTTCCTCCGCCAACGCGCGCAGAATCTCGTTGCCGGCCTCGTGACCGAACTGGTCATTCACCGCCTTGAACCGGTCCAGGTCCAGAAACAGCACCGCGAAGCCTTCGCCGCTGCGCTTGCTCCGCTCCACCTCGAAGGCAAGCCGGTCGCGCAGGACCCGGTAGGTCGAAAGGCCCGTGAGCATGTCGACCGCCGCCTGCTGCTGCGCCTCTTCCGCTCGCCGCTCCTGATACGGCGTACACTGCTTGAGGGTGGCCCGGCCCAGGGCGGCCGCCTCCGCAAAGCGGCGACAGGTGCTGAACCCACAGGCACCGCAGTCCCACGGCCGCCCGTTCGGACCCAGGCCGATCTGGTCCAGAATCGCCGCCACCGCTTCGGCATCGGGCTCGACCAGTCTCGGCTTGATATCGAAGGTCGCCCCCACGCTCGCCACGACCGCCGAATCCACCACCGGAAAGCGGCTCCGCGGCGGCTCGGTGCTCGCCACCAGCGCCCGGCGCCAGTACAACTCGTCCGCGGGCCCCGAGAGCGGATGATCGAGCGCGCCCTCCCGCGACAGCAGATCGACGAATCCGAGGTCCAACCGATCGACCGACACCGCTCGGGCCAAGGCGCGCAGCGTTCCGAGGCCGCGCAGCTTGAGAAACCGGCGACTCGAGTGCCGTGCCTCCTCCAAGAGCTTGAGCGGAAGCCCACCGGCGGCGCTCAGATGCCGGCGCCGCTCCTCCGGGACCCGCTGAAAGAAGGTCGCCTCGGTCAGCGGGTTCGCGTTCCGCACCCGAAGGATCTCTTCCAGATCCGCGAACGTAATCGCCGCATCTAGATCTGCGCTATTCACCGGGAGCGCCACGCCCGCATACACGATCTTGAGCCCCGGCCCGTGCAGCGCTCGCAGATAGCGCGCCTCCGCCACCGCCGGCACCGTCACCGGCGCGAGATAGGGAATCAGCTCGGGGTACTGTGCCCGGATCGTGTCGACCACCACCGGATCGGTGGACCGGATCAGCGTGCCCCAACCCTCCTCCTCCCACAGCCGCAGATATTCCGCCGCCACCAACTCGTCACCGATGACCCCGCGGGTCACCGTGCGAAAGCCCGCCGCATAACATGCGTTGATCAACTGCTCCGGCGTCGCCGGATAGAAATGCGCCGCCGATTCGGGACTCAGCATCAACACTCCGTCGCCCTGGCCCGCGATCACCAGCGCGCGGCCGATCTCGCCGCTGACCTTGACGGCGTCGTGCGGGCATGCCGGCAAGCAGTCGCCACACCGGATGCAGGTTTCGTCGACGACCTGCAACAGCGGCTTTACGTCCCCGCCGGTGACCGCGATCGCATCGGTTGGGCAGACCCGTACGCATGCCAAGCATGCGACACAACGCTCAGCGTCGATGGCAAAATTCACGGTCGCCGGCCGCGCTGAAATGCGCGGATATTGGTTAGGAAGTCAATATAGGAACGCAACTTAAGAACTGTCAACGGGTGACCAAGTGCAAATTGTTGACTGACAAATATTTAGCCAGCCTCCCCGGGACCGTGCAGTTGCTGGTTCGATCACAATCCTGCTGCTCAAAGACCCGCCACCCCATCCTGCAACCTATTCCCGGGAATGATATTAGCCAGGGACGCGTCGCGCCGTCAGAATTCTGGTCAGCTATCCAGCCGGTATGTCTTAATCTTACGGTAAAGCGTCCGCTCCCCGATTCCCAGCACTTCGGCGGCCCGCCGGCGGTTTCCCCTGGACTCGCGGAGCGCGACCTCGATGGTGGCCTTCTCCACATCAGCCATTGTCATGCCAGGCCGGTAAATTACCTCAGTGGACACCTCCCCGTCGGTCTCCGGCATGAGATCGACCATCGGCGCGTGCTCCGCCAGATCGATCACCTGGACCCGCTGGGGGTGGTCGTCCAGCCGCCGGCGTAAGTCCTCGACCTGACGGCGCAGATCCAACAAGCTACGGAGGATGAACTCCACTTCCTGCGACGGCAGATCCCGTGCTTGGGGAAGCCGAGCGGGGAGCAGCGTGCCGGCACCCTCAAAGATGTCGGCCGGGATGTCCGACGCTCGGATCTCGGTGCCCGGCGCCAGCACCACCATCGACTCGATCAGGTTGCGGAGCTGGCGCACGTTCCCCGGCCACGGCGCCGCGACCAGGCGCTGCATCGCCTCGGGCGTGATTCCCCGGAACGTCCGGTCGTGCATCTTAGCTAGCTCGCGAATGAACCGGCGGACCAGAAGTGGGATATCGCCTCGACGCTCGCGCAGCGGCGGGAGGTAGATATTGAGCACGTTCAGGCGATAGAACAGGTCGTCGCGAAAGTCGCCCAATCCGACCCGCTCCTTGAGATCCCGGTTGGTGGCCGCGATGACCCGCACGTCGACCTTGATCGGCTGCGTCCCGCCCACTCGAAAGAACGATCGGCTCTCGAGCACACGGAGCAGCTTGACCTGCACGCTGAGCGGCACCTCCCCGATCTCGTCCAGGAAAATCGTGCCCCCGTCGGCCAGCTCGAAGCGTCCCAAGCGCCGCTCCGCCGCCCCGGTGAACGCGCCCTTCTCGTGGCCGAATAGCTCGCTCTCGAGCAACGATTCGGGCAGTGCCGCACAGTTGACCGCGATGAACGCCTGGCCGCGCCGCGGGGAGAGATCGTGGATCGCCTTGGCGACCAGCTCTTTTCCGGTGCCCGACTCGCCCTGAATCAGTACGGTGCTCGAGACCGGCGCCATCTGCTCGATCTTGACCAGGAGCTCCTGGATCGGAGCGCTGGCCCCGCTGATCCCGGTGCGCTCCTGCAGGTGTCGCCGATCGATCAGGCGCCGCACCGTGGCCACGACTTCGTCCCGATTCACCGGCTTGAGCATGACCTCCGTCGCGCCGAGCCGGGTAACCCGGTCCTGCCGCTCGGAGTCGGTGGCCTCGAGGAGCGCCAATGTCGAGATCTCATTGTCCCGCGCCAACGCGGCGAGCTGGAGACTCGGCGCTTCGTGCACGGCCCCGGTCAGGATGACGAGCTCGGGATTTTCCCGCCGAACAGAGCCCCGCGCGTCGTCCAGCGACGAGAACATCGCGGTCGAAAAGCCCGCCGACTCGAGCGCGGCGTTGAGCCGCACCGCCGTCTCGAGATCGTCCATCGTGATGAGAATCTGCGAAGCCATAAATCAGCCGTGGCCGGTGCGGACGCCGCGAACGAGATCGACCGCGTGGTCCACGAGATCGGCGAGCACGGCGAGGCCGTCGCTGACCCCGCCCGGGCTGCCTGGAAGGTTGACGATGAGTGTCTTGGCCCGCACCCCCGCGACACCACGGGAAAGCGCCGCGCGCGGAAATCGAGGATAGACGGCGAACCTGAGCGCCTCGGCGATGCCGGGCGCCTCCTTGTCCAGCACGGCGCGGGTGGCCTCGGGTGTCACATCGCGAGCCGTGAGGCCGGTGCCACCCGTGGTGAGGATCAAGTCGGCGGCGTCCCCGTCGGCCCAGCGTTTTAGCGTATCGACGATCACTGCCGACTCGTCCGGCACCAGCGCGCGCTCCAGGACGGTATACCCGCGGGCCAGTGCCCACTCGGCCACCGCGTCGCCGCTCGTATCGACTCGCTCGCCGCGGCTACTCGCGTCCGAGATCGTGAGGATCGCCACCCGAACGGTCATGCCGCACCTGGGCTCCGCCGCCCGGCCGTTCCCTGTTTCCAGAAGGGCCGGCTCACCACCTCCGCCGAGAGTCGCTCACCCCGGCACTCAACCTCGAACCGCGTGCCCACGGCCGCGCCGGCCGCCGGCAGGAGCGTGGTGCCGATCGGGTAGCCGAGCGTGGGACTCATCCCGCCGCTCCGAACCACGTCGACCTGACGGCCTTGGTGCCAAACCGGATATCCCTGTCGTGGAATGCCGCGGCCCAGAAGCTTGAAGCCCACGAGCTTCCGGGTGACCCCGCGCTCTTTCTGCGACCTGAGCGCGACATCGCCCATGAACGGACTGCCCTTGTCGAGCTTCACGATCCAGCTCAGGCCGGCCTCGAGCGGCGTGATGGTGCGGTCGATCTCGTGACCGTAGAGCGCGTATCCCATCTCGAGCCGCAAGGAGTCGCGCGCGCCCAACCCGATGGGCGGCGTGCCCGCCGCGATGAGCGCCTCCCAGAGCGCGACGACGCTGCGGTCTCGGCAGTAGAGCTCGAATCCGTCCTCGCCGGTGTAGCCGGTGCGGGAAATGAAGCAGTCGACGCCGGCCACCCGGCCCGATGTAAAGTGGTAGTACGCCACGTCTGCCAGCCGCACGTCGGTGAGCGGCTGCAACACCGCCTGCGCGTTCGGCCCCTGCAGCGCCAAGAGCGCCACCTCGTCCGAAATGTCCTTGAGCCGGACGTTCGCCCCGACCTTCTGGTCGACGATGTGGTTCCAGGCGGCCGCGATGTTCGACGCGTTGACGACGATCATCCACTTGTCGTCGAACCGATAGAGCGTGCAGTCGTCGACGAAGGTGCCCTCGGGCGTGAGCAGGCCGGTGTACTGTACGCCGCCCGGCTTGACCACCGAGACGTCGTTGCAGGTGACGCGATTGACGAAGGCGTTGCGATCGGGGCCCGTGACCTCGAATTCGCCCATGTGGGAGACGTCGAACACGCCGACGTTGGTCCGCACCGCCTGGTGCTCCGCCATGATCCCGGCGGCATACTGCACCGGCATCTCGTATCCGGCGAACGGCACCATCTTGGCGCCGAGGGCACGGTGGGCATCCGCCAACGGAGTCTGCTTGAGATCGGCCATGGTTTCGGTTGCGAGGCGTGAATAAGGAAGTGGTGAGATGAGAGCGGAGCGCTGTCGTCTTCTCAGCGCTCCCGGCTCACCGTCCGACCCCCATCAGAGTTGCCATCAGAGCTTTCTGGGCGTGGAGCCGGTTCTCGGCCTCGTCCCAGACGCGCGATTGAGATCCTTCGATAACGTCGTCGGCCACCTCTTCGCCCCGATGGGCCGGGAGACAGTGGAGAAAGATGGCCCGCGGATCGGCCTTCTGCATGAGCCGGGCGTCCACGATATAGCCCTGGAAGGCCTTGGCCCGCTGCTCCTGCTCCGCCTCCTGGCCCATGGAGGCCCACACGTCGGTAGTGACCACGTGGGCGCCGCGGACCGCTGCGTTCGGATCTTGCGTAAGCACGATCTTGGTTTTGGCGCGGTTCCGCTCGAAAATCTCCCGGTTGGGCTCATACCCCTTGGGGCAAGCGAGCCGCAACTCGAATCCGAGCGTGCCCGCGGCGTTGAGCCAACTATTGGCCATGTTGTTGCCATCCCCGATCCATGCCACGACGGCGCCGTCCCATGTGCCGCGCGCCTCGCAGACGGTGAGCAGATCGGCGAGTACCTGGCAGGGATGGAGCAGGTCGGTCAGTCCGTTGATGACCGGCACCGTCGAGTACCGAGCCAGCTCCTCGACGTCCGCGTGATCGAAGGTGCGGATCATGATCCCATCCAGGTAACGGCTCAGTACCCGCGCGGTATCACGGATCGGCTCGCCGCGGCCGAGCTGGATGTCACGCGAGGACAGGAACAGCGCGTGGCCGCCCAGTTGGAATGCGCCGACCTCGAAGGAGACTCGGGTGCGCGTCGAGCTCTTGGCGAAGATCATTCCGAGCGTCTTGCCGATAAGCGGCTTCTCGCGATATTCGCCGCGCTTCATCCGCGCGGCCAGATCGAACAGGGCGACGAGCTCGGACTTGGTGAAGTCGGGAATGGCGAGGAAATCGCGCTTGGCGTGCATGAGCCTTTGGCAGGTACAGGACGGGCCGGCAATCGGGCGGATTGTAGCCGAGCCGATGGAGACTGGCAAGCCGGCCGGGCGGCTTACAAGATGTAGCGGCGGAGGTCGTCGTCGCTCACGATCTTGGCCAACCGAGCCTGCACCGCCTGGGCATCGAAGACGATTCGCTTCTCGGGCCAGTCGGGCAATTCGAACAGCAGCTCTTCCATGAGCGTCGCCATGACGGTGTGCAGCCGCCGGGCGCCGATGTTCTCCATTCGGTCGTTCGCGATGAACGCGACGCGCGCCACCTCGGCGATCCCGTCCTGGGTGAATTCCAACGCCGCGCCCTCCGCCGTCACCAGCGCTTGATACTGCTTGGTCAGCGCGTTTTCCGGCTCGGTCATGATCCGGATGAAGTCCTGCTCCGTGAGCGGCAGCAGCTCCACTCGAATGGGGAACCGGCCCTGCAGCTCGGGAATGAGATCCGACGGCTTTGCCACGTGGAACGCGCCCGCCGCGATGAACAGGACGTGATCGGTGCGGACGTACCCGTAGCGCGTCTGAACCGTCGAGCCTTCGACGATGGGCAGGAGGTCGCGCTGGACCCCCTCCCGCGAGACGTCGGGGCCGGAGGAGGGACCGCGCTCCCCCGCGATCTTGTCGATCTCGTCGATGAAGATGATTCCGTGATTCTCCACCCGATCGAGCGCTTCGTTCACCACGTCGTCCATGTCGACGAGCTTCTTGAGCTCCTCGTCCACCAGGATCCGCCGCGCCTCCGGCACTTTGATCGTGCGGCGCTTCTTCCGCTTGGGCAGCATCTCCTGCAGCATCTCGGTGAAATTGACGTCCTGACCCTCCATTCCCTGCGGCGGCTGCATCAGATCGAACATGGGGAAGCTCTGCGGGGTGATCTCGATTTCGACTTCGCGATCGTCCAGTCGCCCGTCCGCCAGCATGGCGCGCAACTTCTCGCGAGAGCGGCTCCGCGACTCCTCCCCCTCCGCCGTCACCGCCTCCGCCTTGGCCTGCCCGCCGGGCGACACGACGAACACCGACGTCTTGTCCGGCTTCTCCGCGGCCGGCGCCGACGTGGGGAACGGCGACGGTGGCGGGGGTGGGAGCAGAAGATCCAGCAGCCGCTCGTCGGCGCGTTGCTCGGCTTGCGGATACACTTCGTCCTCGCGCTCGGTGCGCACCATGTTGATCGCCGCATCCACAAGATCGCGGACCATCGACTCCGCATCCCGTCCGACGTAGCCCACTTCGGTGAACTTCGAGGCCTCGACTTTGATGAACGGAGCCCCCGCGAGGCGGGCCAGCCGGCGCGCCACTTCGGTCTTTCCGACGCCGGTGGGGCCGATCAGGATGATGTTGTACGGCATGATCTCATCCCGGATGTCGTCCGGGGCCTGCGCCCGCCGCCAGCGATTCCGCACGGCGATGGCGACCGCCTTCTTGGCGGCGTCCTGTCCCACGATATAGCGGTCCAGCTCCGCGACGATCTGGCGCGGAGACATCTCCTCGAGCCACGGCAGCGGCGCCTCGACCGAGTCGGGAGGCGTGGGGCTTTCCGTCAGAGACTCGGTCATTGGGTAGGCGGCAGCTCCAGAATCGTGATGTTCCGATTCGTGAAGACGCAGATGTCCGCGGCGATCCCGAGCGCGCGCTCGACCACGTCCCGCGCCGAGAGATCGGGATCCGAGAGCAGCGCCCGTGCCGCGGCGAGCGCATAGTTTCCACCCGAGCCGACCGCGAGCACGCCATCGTCGGGCTCGATCAGCTCCCCGGCTCCGCTCAGGAGAAAGCTGTGCTCCTGATCGGTCACGATGAGCAGCGCCTCGAGACGGCGCAGGATGCGGTCGCTCCGCCAATCCTTGGCCAACTCCACCGACGCCCGCGGCAGATTGCCCGGATAGCGCTCCAGCTTCTCCTCGAACTTCTCATAGAGCGTGAGCGCGTCGGCCACGGAGCCCGCGAACCCCGCCAGCACCTTGCCGCCCTTGAGCGAGCGGACCTTGATCGAGCGCGCCTTCATGATGGTATCGCCGATGCTGACCTGCCCGTCGCCGCCCAGCGCGACATGGCCGCCTTTGCGCACCGCGAGAATCGTCGTACCGTGGAAAGTGGTCATCGTGTCCTTGGATGGTCACGCACGCGGGTGCGCCTGGTGGTAGACCTTCTTGAGTCGCTCCACGCTCGTATGCGTGTAAACCTGCGTCGTGCTGAGCGAGGCGTGTCCCAAAAGCTCCTGCACGGCGCGGAGGTCGGCGCCCGCATCCAGCAGATGCGTAGCGAAGGTGTGGCGCAGCGAATGCACGCGCAGCCCCTCGCCTCCCACCGCCTCGAACAGCTTGTGCATGAGCCGCTGGATGCTCCGCGGCGGCAGGCGACGCCCGCGTACGCTCACGAAGAGGGCCCGGGGATCGCCGCGACCGCCCTGCACCACGTCCTCCCGCAGCCGAAGATAGCGCCGGAGCGCCAACACCGCCCGCGACCCGACCGGCAGAATACGCTCCTTCCTTCCCTTGCCTCGCACCTTCACCTGGTCGGACAGGGCGTCGACGTCGCCGAGGCTGAGCCCGGCCAACTCGGAGAGCCGCATGCCGGTCGAGTAGAACAGCTCCAACATGGCGAGATCCCGCACCGCCATGAAACCGCCGTCCTCGGCCCGCTGCTCGACCCACGCGAACAGCGTGTCGATCGTCGGTCGGTCCATGTAGGTGGGGAGCCGCTTCTCGATCTTCGGCACCCGCGCAGCCCGCGCGATGTTGACCGAAAGCCCGTGATGCAGTTGCAGGTAGCGATAGAGGCTCCGCACCGCTGACAGCGCCCGCGCCGCCGAGCGCTTGGAGAGCCCCCGCCGCTGCATATCCCCGAGGAAGCCGCGGAGGCCCGCGCGGTCCACTCGCTCCCACGACCATCCGTCCCCATAGTGCCGGCCGCAGAACTCGGTGAACGCTGCCAGATCCCGACTATACGCCTTCACCGTGTTCAGCGACTGGCCGCGCTCCTTCTCGAGGTGCTCCAGGAACTCGGGCACCTCGGCGCGCGCGATGGGCGCCTCGTCTCGTCTTAGAGTGTTCCGAGCCATCGATCGAAGTCCGCCTCCGCCCGCTCCACCAGGAGCGCCTTCTTCCGATCCTTCTTGATCAGGCCGGGAAGCGGATCGAGCAGGCCGAAGTTGGCGTTCATGGGCTGGAAGTGCCGGGGGTCGGCGTCCCGCAGATAACGATACAGCCCGCCGAGCATCGTGGTGGGCGGCGGCACGGCGACGGCGAGACCGGCCAGGCGCCGCGCCAAGTTGATCCCGGCCAAGCACCCCGTGCCAAGCGACTCGGTGTAACCCTCGACGCCGGTCATCTGGCCGGCCAGAAAGATCAGCTCATCGTCTCGCAGCGCCAGCCCTGGGCCCAGGCTCGCCGGGCTGTTGACGTACGCGTTTCGGTGGATGCTGCCGAAGCGCAGATACTCGGCCGAAGCCAGTCCGGGGATCAGCGAGAAAACCCGCTGCTGCTCCGGGATCCGAAGCCGCGTCTGGAACCCGACCAGGTTCCACATCTGCCCCGCTCGGTCCTCACGGCGGAGCTGGACCACGGCGAACGGTTCCCGCCCCGTGCGTGGGACGGGCAGGCCGACCGGCTTCATCGGTCCGAATCGCGGCGTTTCGCGCCCGCGGTGAGCCATCTCTTCGATCGGCAGGCACCCCTCGAAGTACGGCACCCGGTCGAACTCGTGCGTCTGAAATTGATCGGCCGCGAGCAACGCGTCGATAAACCGCTCGTAGACCTCGGCGCTCATCGGCGCGTTGAGGTAATCGTCTCCCTCGCCCTTGCCATAGCGCGAGAGCGGATAGAGACAGCTCTGGTCGAGGGAGTCGTCGGATACGATCGGCGCGATCGCGTCGTAGAAGGCGAGGGCCGTTGCGCCCAGTCGCTCGCCGAGCGTCTTCGCGAGACGATCGGAGGTCAGCGGTCCGGTCGCTATCACGGCAGGCGAGGGCAACTCGTCCATCTCCGCCCGAACGACCCGAACGTTCGGATGCCCACTCACCCGCTCGGACACCATGCGCGAGAACGCCTCGCGATCTACGACCAGCGCGGACCCTCCCGGCACCCGGGCGTCATCGGCACACCGAAGCAACAAGCTCCCCAAGCGCCGCAACTCGGCTTTGAGGAGCCCGTGAGCGTTGGTCGTATCCTGGGACTTGAACGAGTTGCTGCACACCAACTCGGCCAGCCGGTCGGTCTGGTGGGCCGGCGTTCGCACCGCCGGGCGCATCTCGTAGAGGGTCACCTGCACGCCGCGCTCAGCGAGGGCCCAAGCCGCTTCACAGCCGGCAAGCCCACCGCCCACGACGATTGCGGTCACGTCAGCGCCATCTCCTCCGGCTCGACGATCTGGATCCGATGCCCGCACTTGAAGCAGGTACGGCTCTCACCTTCCGCCTTGCTGATCTTTCGCTCGAGACCGACCCAGTGGCATTCGGGACACTCTTCGGCGAGCGGCTTGTTCCAGGTGGAGAAATCGCACGCCGGATACCGCATGCAGCCCCAGAACGACTTGCCCCGTTTGGTGCGGCGCTCGACGACGTCGCCTTCAATACACTTGGGGCACTTGATGCCCAGCGGGATGGCGCGGGTGCCCTTGCACTCGGGATAGCGAGTGCAGGCCAGGAATTCGCCGAAACGACCGGTCTTGATGACCATCCCCGCACCGCACTGATGACACTTCTCGTCGGTTGGCCGGTCGGGCGCCTTGTCCTTCTTGAGCGACTTGGCGTAGTCGCAGGGGTTCTTGTAGTTCACGCAGGCGAGATACGGCCCGAACCGGCCGGTCTTGAGCTCGATAGCCGAGCCGCACTTGGGGCAGCGCTCGGTCGCGAGCCGCTCGGGCGAAAGTCCGTGCGCCTCCGCCACGAGGGCGTTGATGTCCACCGCGTCCAGCGCCTTGGTGAACGGGTCGTAGAAATCACGGAGGACGCGCTGCCAGCCCAACTCACCGTCCTCGACCCGGTCGAGCTCGGTCTCCATCTCCGCCGTGAAGCCCACGTTGAAGATGTCGGGGAACTTGCTCACCATCACCCGCTCGACCGTCTCTCCCAGAGATGTCGGGAAGAACCGGCGCTGATCGACTTTGACGTATTCCCGCGCCGATAGCGTCGAGATGATGGCGCTATAAGTGGAGGGACGCCCGATGCCCAACCGCTCCAGCTCCTTCACCAGACTCGCCTCGGAAAAGCGCGGCGGCGGCTCGGTGAAATGCTGGCTTGGGGTGATCTCCCGCACGTCGACCCGGTCGCCCTGCTCGAGCGGCGGAATCGGCGCGAGATCGTCCATGGTCTTGCCCTCTTCCGGCTCCCGGCCTTCCAGGTAGATCGTGTGATATCCGTCGAAGATCATCACCGAGCCCGTGGCGCGGAAGAGATAACGGCCCAGATCGAAGTCCACGATCGTCATGTCGTAGACCGCCGGAGTCATCTGGGACGCGACGAATCGCTGCCAGATGAGCTGATAGAGCTTGAATTGATCGGGCTCGAGGTACCGTTGAACGCTCTCGGGCCGACGGCGCACGTCGGTCGGGCGGATCGCTTCGTGGGCGTCTTGGACCCGCGCGTTCTTCTTAGCCGAGTAGACGTTGGGCGCTTCGGGCAGATACGGCTTTGCGTAATTGGTCCCGATGAAGTCGCGCACCGACGCGATGGCCGTGTCCGAGACGCGCACGGAGTCGGTCCGCATGTAAGTGATGAGACCCGCCGGGCCATCCTCACCCACATCGATGCCCTCGTAGAGATCCTGGGCGGCTCGCATGGTGCGGCGGGACGAGAACCCGAGCCGTTTGGCGGCCTCTTGCTGGATGGTACTCGTCGTGAACGGCGCGGCGGGCCGCTTCCGGCGTTGCTTCTTCTCGACGCTCGCGACCACGAACGGCTGCGAACGCACCGCATCCACCACCGCCTGCGCCTCGGCCGCCGAGTGCAACTGCGGCTTGTGGCCATCGAGCTTGTGGAGCGAGGCCTCGAACGTCTGGCCGTCCTTCTCGCAGAGCGCCTCGATGGTCCAGTACTCCTGCGGCTTGAACGCCCGGATGTCCCGTTCCCGCTCCACGATGAGTCGAAGCGCGACGGTCTGTACTCGGCCGGCCGAGAGGCCGGTCTGGATGCTCTTCCAAAGAATCGGGCTCGCTTTGTATCCCACCAGGCGATCGAGAATGCGGCGAGCCTGCTGCGCGTTCACCTTGTCCTCGTTGATCTGGCCCGGCGTCCGCATCGCCTCTTCGATGGCGTCCTTGGTAATCTCGTGGAAGAGCACCCGGTGCGTCGGCACCGAGCGGTCGAGCTGGCTCGCCACGTGCCAGGCGATGGCCTCGCCCTCCCGGTCCGGGTCGGTGGCCAGGTAGACCTCGCTGGCTGCCTTCGCGGCCTTCTTGATGTCGGCCAGCGTCTGGTTCTTGCCCTTGATGACGACGTATTCGGGCCTGAACGTGCCGTCCTCGATCTCGACTCCGAGCTTGCGGGTGGGAAGGTCACGCACGTGACCGATCGTAGCCTTCACGGCGTATCCCGAGCCGAGATACTTGCCGATGGTCTTGGCCTTGGTGGGAGATTCCACGATGACCAGCGCGTCACCCCGACGCCGCGGCTTGCCGTTGCCGCCCGAGGCGGCCTTCGGCTTGGCCTTGGCGGCTTTCGGCGTGGCGCCCGGCTTCTTTTCCTTTATTGTCTTCGTCTTGGCTATTGGCTGCGTCTTGGTCGTCGGCATGGCTTCAGTGTATCGGTCGAATTCATTCCAGGGTCAACACGGACAGGGTGCAAGAAACCCCTCCCAGTCCCGGTTGGCAAGGAGATCATTTCTAAGTCGTTTTGTAACAGTGACTTACCAACCGCCCTTCTCCCGGGCGAGGCGGACGACCTCCTCCGCGACGGCGGCCGCCGGCTTGACGTCGGTCCCGATTTGGCAATGCGCCTGGGAGTAGTACGGCTCCCGGGCGGCGAGGAGCGTCCGCATCTTGGCCACGGGATCCTCCTCCATGAGGAGGGGCCGGTCTTCGCTCTGTCCCGCGCGCTTGGCCGCCGTCATCGCCATGCACTTGAGATAGATGATGAGACTCGACTGCCAGGCCGCCTCCACCTCGCCCTCTTGGGCCGCCCAGCCGCCACCGGGCACGAGCACCGCCGGCGGGCTGTTTCGAGCGGTCCGGACCGCATCGCGCTCCATCCTCCGGAAAATCGTTTCGCCATGCATGGCGAAGATTCGGGCGACCGGCATCCCCATCTCGCGCATCAGGAGTGTGTCGATGTCGATCAGGGGCGCCTGCAGCGTCTCCGCGACCAAACGGCCGACGGTGCTCTTTCCCGATCCGGCAAGCCCGACGAGGATGATGTGTCGTCGCATCAGCCGGTCTCCACTCCCTCGCCCCGGACCGCTGTCCAGCGAGCGCCGAGGGCGGTCCGGTAGGTGGTGACGTTCCGCTTCATTTCCTCCAGGCTGTCGCCGCCGAACTTTTCCAACATCGCATCGGCCAGGACCAGCGCGACGAGCGCCTCCGCGATCACGCCCATGGCCGGAACGGCCGTCACGTCCGACCGCTCGCTCTGGGCGTTGGCAGCCCCACCCGATGCGAGGTCCACCGTGGGAAGCGGGGACATCAAGGTCGAGATCGGCTTCATCGCTACTCTAACAACCAGGGGTTCCCCGGTCGTCATTCCGCCCTCTAGACCGCCGGCGTTGTTGGTGCGGCGGCGGAACCCGCCACGTGCATCGCCGCCGAGCGGGGCCTGACCGGGTTGTTCGGCATCGATCGGGTCGTGTACCTCCGATCCCGGCCGGCGCGCGGCGTCGAAGCCCATGCCGATCTCGACTCCCTTTACCGCCGGGATCGACATCAACATTCCGGCCAGGCGACCATCGAGCTTGCGGTCCCAACTCACGTGGCTCCCGAGCCCGAGCACGAGCCCACGAGCGACGACCTCGATCTCACCACCCAGCGTGTCCCCATCCTTCTTGGCCCGATCGATCCGGCGGATGATGTCGGCCTCGACCGTCGGATCGAGCACCCGCACCTCGGACCGGTCCGCGGCCTCGTTGAGCGGCAGCGGCAGCTGGGCGACACGCCCGGCCGTTACACCGCCCAGCGACACGACGTGGCTTCCGATGTCGACCCCGAACTCGTCGAGCAGTCGCCGCGCCAACGCGCCCGCCGCTACCCGGGCCGTGGTCTCCCGCGCGCTGGCCCGCTCCAGGATGTCGCGAGCATCGAGTCGGTCGTACTTGAGCACGCCGACGAGATCGGCGTGACCCGGCCGGGGACGGGTGACGCGTCTGCGTCGCAGGTCTCCGGGCGTCCCCTCGGCGGCCATGACGTCCTCCCAGTTCGCCCAATCGCGATTGGCCACCAGCATCGCGACCGGTGAGCCGAGGGTCTCGCCGGCGCGGACACCGGCGAGCCACTCGATGCGGTCCCGCTCGATCTTCATACGGGCGCCGCGCCCGTAGCCCATCATCCGGCGAGCGAGATCGCGGTCCACCCACTCAGCGGAGATCGGCAGCCCCGCCGGCAATCCCTCGACGATCGCGACGAGCGCCTTGCCGTGCGACTCGCCCGCCGTGGTGAATCTCAGGTGCACGTCATCAGGTCCCGGTTGGTGGCAAAGGCGGATTGAAGCGAATGAGCCCGACCCAAGGGGCCGGGCTCGATTCTACTCGGTTGGCAAGAGTCGGCCAAGGGCCGCTTAATTCACGCCGGTGGCGTCGTCCACCACTCGCGGAGTCACCAGGATCATGAGATCGCGCCGCCGCTCCTGCGTGGACGTGGTACCGAACAGGTTGCCCACGATCGGGAGACTCGAGAGCAGCGGGATGCCCGACCGCGTCTTGTTGACTTCGGTGATCGTCAGGCCGCCGATGACCGCCGTCTCGCCGTCGTTCACGAGAAGCTGGTTCTTCGAGGTCTGCTTGGAGAAGTTGAACCCGAACTGCGACGCCGGCAGCGGCTGCACGGCCGAGCGCTCGGTGCGGAGCTGCATGAGAATCTGGCCACTGTTGGTCACGTGCGGCGTCACGGTCAGACGGATGCCGGTCTCCTTGAACTGCACCTGCTGTACCGCGACCGCGGAGCCCTGTTGAGGCGGCGCGCCCGGCACCGGTGTCTCTTCACCCACCAGGATGTCGGCCTCGCGATTGTCCAGCGTGCTGATGGTCGGCTCGGCCTGAATGTCGGCGAGCTGCTGTTCCTGCAGCGCGCTGAGGAAGGCCGTCAGCGTGTTGCCGCCGATGACGGTGGAGAAGATCAGATCGAGCGCCGAGTTCTCGACCCGGCCGTTGGCATTGCCGATGAGCGAGAGCGCGTTGCCGCCGAGATCCACGAAGCCGTTGCCGCCCTGGGAGCCGATCGGCACGCCGTTGGTCGGAATCGGCTGATTGACCAGGTTGTTGAAGAACTGGGTGGGCGTGCTCAGATCATAGCGCAGGCCGAGCCGCTCGAGATCGGTGCGATCGACGAAGATGATCTTGGCCTTGATGAGAATCTGTGGCGTCTTCCGATCGAGGTTCCCGACGAAGCGGGCGATCTCGTCGATCCGGCTCCGAGTATCGGTGACGATCAGGTTGCTGGAAGCGGAATCGGCGACGACGCGGCCGCGCCCCTTGGTGAGCAACGTCTCGACCGACTTGGTGATCTGGCCGAGCGGCGTGTAGTTGATCGCAACCGTGCGGGACTCGAGCGGCTCGAGCGAGTCGAGCGCGGCGAGCGCCGCCGGGGCGTCCACCCGGATGATACCGCCGGGCATTTCGGTCGCGGAAAGACCCTGCGTGGCCAGGATGGCCTGGAAGGCCTGATCCCACGGCTGGTTCTTGATCTCGGCCGTGACCTCGCCCTTAATGTCCTTGCCCAGGATGATCGTGCGACCGCTGAAGGCGGCGAAGC
The DNA here is from genome assembly GCA_041491545.1 of Gemmatimonadota bacterium. Lineage (GTDB taxonomy): Bacteria > Gemmatimonadota > Gemmatimonadetes > Gemmatimonadales > GWC2-71-9 > DASQPE01. The sequence goes on from JBGPVE010000029.1 coordinate 17,908, forward strand.
CCGCCACCACGTCGGCCACACTGGCGCGATCCCAGGTGACGGTGATCCGGGGCTGATCGTGCAGGTTGAGCCCGTTCCGGTTGGACGTCACCGACGCGACCTGGACCTCAGGTCGGCGCGCTGGCCGCGGCTGGACCACGTCGGCCACCGCGGTGGTCTCCTCCCCCGCCAGTGCGGGCAGAGCCATCGCGGGCGCCGTCTTGGATGTCCATGCCACAAAGGGGCGTTCGGCGCCGAACGAGATGCGGACTTCATCCGGCGTGCGGTTCACCTTGTAATCCTTGGTGCCATCGAGCTCGAGCACGATGCGCACGACGTCGGGACGGAACTGCGAGTACCGGAGGTTCTTCACGCCACCTCGGTTCACGCCGTCGTAGAGGCTGGCGCCGCCGGCGTTGAGCCGGGCCCCAACCACATCGAGGACCAGTCGATCGGGCGACTGCAGCATGAAGTCGCGCACCTGCACGGCCCCGTGGACGTTGATGACGACTTCAGCCTTGCCCGGCGAAGGGAGCACGCTCACGCCGGTGACCTCTCCGCTCTCGGGGCCACCTTCGGCCAGGGCCGGGGAGGCGATTCCGAGCAGTGCGGCGGCGGCCAGCAGCAAACGATGCAATCGCGTCATGGCGTGACGTCCTCCTGCTTCCGGAGCGAGAGAGTTTCCTGCCGTTCGTACCCGAAGTCCTGAATCGTGAACACCACGTCCTTGGCCCTGACCTGGGTCACCCGAAGGCGACCCAACTGGTCACCAGCCCGAAGCTTGTGTCGCTTGCCACCGGTCTTCTCGCGCAATACGGCCACGCTGTTGCCGGAGTAGCGAAGGTCTTCGTAGATCGCGACCAACTGGAGATCGCTCAGCTCGGGACCGTTGCGTGCGGTCTTGATGAGCGACGCGAACGGATCGCGGGGCGCGCCACCGTAGGTAAAGCTCTCCCGCAGCACCTCGGACTCGGACGGATCCCGGAGACTGTCCGCCGGCGCGGCGTCATTTGCCCGCTTCACGGAGTCGGCCTTGGCCGCCGCCTTGGGCGCCGCGCCCTTCATCCGCTTCTCGGTCGACGGAGCAGGGACGGCAACCACCTTAACGCCGGAATCGGTCTTGGCCTTCTGGACGCTATC
>JBGPVE010000030.1:0-18948 GCA_041491545.1 Gemmatimonadota bacterium
CTACACCCGCGCCTTGCTCAAGCTTTCGGGCGAGGCGCTGGCCGGCGAGAAGGGAGTGGGTCTCGACTATCACGTGGTCGAGGCGTTTGCCGAGGAGATCAAGTCCGTCCACGCGCTCGATGTGCGGCTCTGCCTGGTTGTCGGCGGCGGCAACATCGTCCGTGGTGCGACCGCGAGCCGCGAGGGGTTGGACCGGGTGTCGGCCGACTACATGGGCATGCTGGCCACGGTGATCAACGCCCTCGCCCTGCAGGACGTGCTGGAAAAGATCGGGGTCGACACTCGGGTCATGACCGCGATTCGCATGGAGTCGGTGGCCGAGCCGTACATCCGTCGGCGGGCCATCCGGCACCTGGAAAAGCGCCGGCTCGTCATCTTCGCAGCCGGCACCGGCAACCCATTCTTCTCGACCGACACGGCCGGTGTGCTGCGGGCGCTCGAGGTGGAGGCGGAAGTGATCCTCAAGGCCACGAACGTCGACGGGATCTTCACCGCGGATCCGAGGAAAGACCCGTCGGCGACGTTCATTCCCGAGCTGTCGTACCAGGAAGCGATCGTCAAGAATTACGCCGTGATGGACGCGAACGCCTTCGGGCTTTGTAAGGCCAACGGACTACCGATCGTCGTCTTCAACATCAACCAGCCCGGCGCCATCACCCGGGTCCTTCGGGGTGAACGAGTCGGCACCCTCGTCCGATGAGCACCATTCCCGAGCTTATCAAGCACGCCCGCGAGGCGATGCACAAAGCGGTCGAGAACACCAAGCGCGAGTTCAGCGGCATTCGTAGCGGCAAGGCCAGCGCCTCGTTGCTGGATGTCGTGCGAGTCGAGGCCTACGGCGCGACGGTTCCGCTGAATCAGGTCGGTCTGGTGTCGGCTCCCGAGCCTCGCCTCCTCACCGTGCAGCCCTTCGACAAGTCGCTGGCTCCCGCGATCGAGAAGGCCATTCGAGATTCCGACCTGGGTCTCAACCCGGCCACGCAGGGCGGCACCGTGCGGGTTCCGCTTCCGCCGCTGTCCGAGGAGCGCCGGAAAGAGCTGGTGAAGGTGGTGCACAAGCTGGCGGAGGAGGGGCGCATCGCGGTCCGCCACGCGCGCACCGACATGCTCTCCAAGGTGAAGAAGTTGGAAAAGACGTCCGAGGACGCCAAGACCCGGGCCGAGAAAGACATTCAGAAGCTCACCGACGAGCACATCAAGCAGATCGACGGTCTGATCCACGCCAAGGAAGCGGAGATCCTGGAAGTCTGATCGGATGAGCGACGACCTCCTGCAGCGCGTCCAGCTTCACGGCGGCATTCCCGCGCACATCGCCATCATCATGGACGGCAACGGACGGTGGGCGCAAGGTCGCTCGCTGCCGCGGTCGCTCGGCCACCACGCGGGCATGACGGCCGTGCGGGAGGTCATCGAGGGGTGCCTGGACGCCGGCGTCGAGGTCCTCACGCTTTTCGCGTTCAGCCAGGAGAACTGGCACCGTCCCACCGACGAGATCGACGCGCTCATGAGCCTTCTCGAGGAGTATATCGCGAAGGAGATCACCGATCTGCGCGCCCGGGGCGCGGAGGTTCGGATTCTGGGCGACATCACCCGTCTGGCTCCCAGCGTGCGCGCGGCCATCGATCGGATCGTGACGGAGACGGCCGGCGGCACCAAGCTCGCGCTCAACTTGTGTATCTCGTATAGCTCGCGGGCGGAGATCGCCCGGGCGGCGCGGCTGCTGGCCGAGCAGGTGGCGGCGGGCAAGCTGCACCCGGCCGAGATTGATGAAGCCGCGGTCGCGCGGCACCTTTACAGCGCGCCGTGGCCGGATCCCGATCTGCTGATTCGCACCTCGGGTGAGATGCGGATCTCGAACTTTCTTCTATGGCAGCTTGCGTACGCGGAATTGTACGTGACCCCCGTCCTCTGGCCGGATTTCACCCGCCGCGATCTCTTCGAGGCCATCCTGGCGTTCCACGGCCGCGACCGACGGTTCGGGCGCGTCTCCGTCTGATGGATCGAAACCTGGCGCTGCGGCTCGGGTTTGCCGCCGTCGCCATTCCGCTCGCGCTCCTCGTGGTCTGGCTCGGCGGCTGGCCGCTGGTCGCTCTCATCGCGATACTGGGGGCTCTCGGGGCCCGTGAGCTGTACGGACTGTTGCGGCGAGATGGGGTCGTCGCCCTGGAGCTTCCCGGCATGATCGGGGCCGCGCTGTTTGCGGTGGCGGTCTACCTGGTCCTGAGAGATCCCGCGGGCTGGGTCGCCGCCGCCTGGCCCTATCTCGGCGCTGTTTGGCTGATCACCGTCATGGGTCTGGCGCTGTTCCGGCGGGCACCGACGGAGCGTCCGCTGGAGGCTGTCTCCGCCACGCTCTTCGGCGCGTGCTATGCGGGGGCTTTGCCGGCGTTTCTCATCGATCTTCGGCATGGAGCGTTCGGCACGCGGTCCTGGGCCGGGGCGTGGCTGGTCTTCTTTCCGCTCGTCGTCACCTGGGTCTGCGACACGGCCGCGATGTTCGGTGGCCGCGCGATCGGCGGGCCCAAGCTGGCTCCGACGGTGAGTCCCGGAAAGACGCGAGCGGGCTCCATTGCCGGAGTGCTCGGCGGCGTGGCGGTGGCGCCGATCTTCTACCTGTTGATTTTTCCCAAGGTCGGAGTCGAGGTCTCGCTCGGCTCGTTGCTCCTGATCGCGGGCGTTCTCTCGGTCATCGGGCAGATCGGCGATTTGGCCGAATCGCTGTTCAAGCGGGAGGCGGGGGTGAAGGACTCGAGCCATCTCATTCCGGGACATGGCGGCGTGCTGGACCGATTCGATTCGCTCTACTTCGTGATCCCGGTGGCGGCGGCGATGTATCGGGCGCTCGGGGTGCATTGATGCGCGGGGTCGCAATCCTGGGATCGACCGGGTCGATCGGTCGGAGCGCGCTGGCGGTTCTCAAGCGCCAGCGAGAGCACTTCCGACTGGTGGCGCTCACGGCGGGGTGCAATCGGGCCGAGCTGGAGACCCAGGCGGCCGAATGGCACCCGGAGTTCGTGGGGTTGGCCGAGGGACCGGGCGACAACGGCCTTGCGTCGGGACCATCGGTGTTGGTGACGGCGGCGCTCCACCCGGAGGTGGACATCGTCGTGAACGCCGTGGTGGGAGCGGCGGGGCTCGATGCCACCCTGGCGGCGCTTCGGGCCGGGAAACGCGTCGCGCTCGCCAACAAGGAAACGCTGGTGATGGCCGGCGATCTCGTCGTGGAAGCAGCCCGGGCGGGCGGCGGCGAGATCATCCCCATCGACTCGGAGCACAGCGCTGTCCTGCAGTGCATCGCGGGTCGCGAGGCGGCGCTCGGGCGGCTCATTCTCACGGGCTCGGGCGGTCCGTTCCGCGAGTGGGCCACCGACCGGCTCGATCGCGCCACCGTGAATGAGGCGCTCAACCATCCCACGTGGCAGATGGGCAAGAAGATCACGGTCGACAGCGCCACGCTCGCGAACAAGGCGCTGGAGATCATCGAAGCGCACTATCTCTTCCGGCTTGGTTACGATGCCCTGGAGGTGGTGATCCACCCGCAGAGTATCGTTCACGCCTTGGTGGAGTTTTGTGACGGGAGCGTCATCGCGCAGCTGGCGTTCCCATCGATGGAGTTGCCGATTCTCTACGCACTTACGCATCCCGAGCGCCTGCCGGACAGCGGTGTCCGCCGGTTCGACCCCGTAGCCGCGGGCCCGCTCACCTTTGAGCCGGTGCGCACCGATGCGTTCCCCGCGTTCCGTTCCGGGGTGCTCGCGGGGCGCGCGGGCGGCACGGCGCCCGCCGTGTTCAACGCCGCCAACGAGGTCGCCGTGTCGGCGTTTCTCGGGGGATGCATTCAGTTCGGCCGGATCAGCGAGGTCATCGAGCGGGTGCTCGAGGCCCACCGGTCCGAGCGCGCGGTCGACGTCGAGACCGTGCGCGCCGCCGATCGCTGGGCGCGCGACCGCGCCCGTGAACTGTTGAGGTAGACGTGCTGACGACTATCCTGTCCCTCGCCATCGTGCTTGGCGTGCTCATCTTCGTGCACGAAGCGGGGCATTTCGTGGCGGCCAAGTGGGCCGGCATCTACGTACATCGTTTCTCCCTCGGCCTCGGGTCACCCATCAAATGGCTCACGTTCCGGCGGGGTGAGACCGAGTATTCCGTTTCGTGGCTCCCGTTGGGCGGCTACGTGAAAATGGCCAGTCGGGAAGAGGACGCGGCGAGTGCGATGCTCGAAGGAGGCACATCGTTGGCCGCGACGCCGCCAGACCGGGTCTTCGAGGCCAAGCCGGTATGGAAACGGATGATCGTGATTCTTGCCGGGGTCACGATGAACATGCTCTTTGCTTGGCTCGTCTTCGTGGCGCTAGCCGCCAAGAACGGGCGTCAGGTGGACCCGGTGACCACCGTGGGTCGAGTGGACACGACCAACATCCCGCCGGGGGGCGAGGAGTTGCGAGCCGTCAAGCCGGGATCGCGGATCGTGGCGGTGGCCGGCAAGCCGGTGGACTCCTGGGACGACGTGGAGCAGGGGATCGCGAACGCGCCAGCCAAGGAGATCGATCTCCGCTTTGCCGATGGATCGGACGTCGTGATCCGGATTCACCCGGACGCGCTGGCCGAGCGGTTGAAGGCGTCCGAGGTGTTGCAGCCGTTCCGGGTGCCGGTGGTTGGCCGGGTGCTCGAGGGTAAGCCGGCTGCACGGGCCGGAATCCAGCCGGGCGACACCATCGTGGCCGCGGACGGGCGGCCGATGCGGCAATGGCAGGATCTGCTCGACGTTCTTGAGTCCAGCGCCGGGCATCCGATGGGGATCGAGCTGGCGCGAAAAGGCCAGCGGCTCTCGTTCGCGATCACGCCGGAGCGTGATACGGTCAGCGGTCCCGACGGGAAAGCGCGGGAGGTCGGCAGGATCGGCGTCGGCCTCGCCACCGACACCCGATCGGTGCCCTACACGCTGGGCGGTGCCATCGGCGCCGGAACCGAGGCGACGCTGGGTGCCTGCACCCAGATCGTGCGGACGGTGCGGGGGCTTCTGAGCGGACGGGTGTCCCGCCGGGAGGTGGGCGGCCCCATTCTGATCGGCCAGATGGCGGGGCAGAGCGCCCGCCTCGGGGCCGATGCGTTTCTCGCCTTCATGGCGCTCATTTCGGTGAACCTGGCCGTCCTGAACCTCTTGCCGGTGCCGGTCCTGGACGGCGGTCAGTTCCTGCTGCTCTTGGCCGAAGCCGTCATGCGCCGGCCCCTGTCGGTGCGGCTCCGCGAGCGGCTGACGGCGGTCGGGCTCGTGGTCGTGGTGCTGCTGATGGGACTCGCCTTTTCGAACGACCTTCGGAGGCTCTTCGGTGGGTAGGGGAGCGCTCCTGCCCTTGCCGGTGGCCAATCTCGCAGGTTATTTTGCCGTGCTAAAGATAGAACGAACTTAAAGAAAGCTTCGTCGCCCCGAGGATACCCGCAGCATGCCCTTTGACAAACAGACCGTGGTCGTCAAGCACCGCCGGCACGAATCCGACACCGGTTCGACCAGGGTCCAGGTAGCGCTCCTGACGGAGCGGATCAACTCGCTCACCGACCACTTCCGGACACACCCGAAGGACCATCATGGCCGCCGGGGATTGTTGAAGATGGTCGGGACCCGTCGGCGCCTCCTGCAGTATCTCAAGCGCAGCGATCTCACCACCTATCGCGCGCTCATTGAGGAACTCGGTCTCCGTCACTAAGACCTGCGGGTCCACGAGGGCGTCCCGGACGAGCACTTTGGGACGCCCTCGCTGCATTGGTGTGCTCTGAACCGGAAAAGGTTGTGACCGTGCAACGGATCGATATGGAGTTCGCGGGGCGCCGCCTCGTCATCGAGACAGGCCGCCTGGCGAAGCAAGCGGCCGGCTCGGCGGTGGTGCAGTTCGGCGATACTTTGGTTCTCGCCGCGGTAACCGTCTCCCCGAACATCTCCACTCTGCCGTTCTTCCCACTGACCGTCGAGTACCGCGAGAAGACTTACGCCGCCGGCAAGATTCCAGGTGGCTTCCTCAAGCGGGAAGGCCGCCCGTCGGACAAGGAGATTCTGGCGAGCCGGCTGATCGATCGGTCCGTTCGCCCGCTCTTTCCCGAGGGCTTCAAGAACGAAGTTCAGGTCTTCGTCACCGTGCTGTCGGCGGACCAGGAAAATGACGCCGACATTCTGGGAGCCGTCGCGGCCTCGGTCGCGCTCAGCGTCTCGACGGTGCCGTGGAACGGGCCGCTCGCCGCGGTGCGGGTTGGTCGGGTGGATGGCAACTGGATTCTCAATCCGACGTTCCAGCATCTCGAGGTGTCCACGATCGACCTGGTGGTGAGCGGCTCGGCCGACGCAGTGCACATGGTCGAAGGTGGCTCGCTCGAGGTGTCGGAAGCGGAGATGCTCGAGGCGCTCAAAGTGGCGCAGAAGGGCATCCGCGATCTCATCGCGATCGAGCGCAAGGTGATCGACGCGGTGTCCGTCAAGAAGATCGCCTGGGTCAAGGCGGTGCCGGACCCGGTGCTGGTCGCGAAGGTGCGCGAGCTGGCCGAAGCCGCGATGGCCAAGGGGATCAACGCCAAGGACAAGGCGGGGCGTGCCGCCGGCGTGAAGGCCCTCAAGCAGGAAGTGCTGCAGCAACTCGCCGAGACGTATCCCGACAAGGCCAAGGACATCGCGGCCGAGCTCGAGGAGATCGAGTATCGGGTCATGCGAGCCCAGGTGCTGGAAAAGGGCGAGCGGGTGGACGGGCGGGATCTTGATACCATTCGTCCCATCGCGATCGAGGTGGGCATGCTGCCGCGCGCCCACGGCTCCGGGCTCTTCCAGCGCGGTGAGACCCAGGCCCTGGTCTCCGTAACGCTCGGCACCTCGGACGACGAGCAGCGGATCGACAGCATCGACGTGGCCGGCGAGACCACCAAGTCGTTCATGCTGCACTACAACTTCCCGCCGTATTCGACCGGTGAAGTCAAGATGATCCGCGGCACCAGCCGCCGGGAAATCGGGCACGGCGCATTGGCCGAGCGCGCGCTCCAGCCGCTGCTGCCGCACTACGAAGAGTTCCCGTACACGATGCGTGTCGTCTCGGAGATTCTCGAGTCGAACGGCTCCTCCTCCATGGCCACGGTGTGCGGGGGCTCACTCGCACTGATGGACGCGGGCGTCCCCATGAAGGCGCCCTGTGCGGGCGTCGCGATGGGGCTCGTGAAGGAGGGCGACAAGATCGCGGTTCTGACCGACATTCTCGGGTCGGAAGACGCGTTGGGCGACATGGACTTCAAGGTGGCCGGCACGGCCAATGGCATCACCTCGATCCAGATGGATATCAAGATCGAGGGACTCACGATCGACATCATGAAGGACGCTCTCGATCGGGCGCGGAAGGGCCGGCTCTTCATCTTGAAGGAAATGGAGAAGGCGCTGCCCAAGGCGCGAGGCGACCTCTCGAAGTACGCGCCGCGCATCATTACCATCCAAATCAAGCCCGACAAAATCGGCGACATCATCGGACCCAAGGGCAAGACGATCCGGGGTATTCAGGATGCCACCGGGGCGAGGATCAACGTCGATGACTCGGGTCTCATCACGATCTCGGCGGTGGGCGGCGAGGCCGGTCAGAAGGCGCGGGACATGGTCGCGGCGATCGTGGCCGAGCCGGAGGTCGGCCGCATATATGAAGGACCGGTCAAGAGCACCACGCCGTTCGGGGCGTTCGTCGAGATTCTGCCGGGCGTCGAGGGCCTGCTGCACATCAGCGAGCTGCAGCACGGGCGCACGGAAAAGACCGAGGACGTGGTGAAGAAGGGCGACGTCGTGCAGGTCAAGCTGCTCGAAGTGGACGAGCGCGGCCGCATGAAGCTGTCGCGGAAGGCGCTACTGCCGAAGGAATAGCGCGTTCGTGGACACAGTCGAGCTGGACGCCGGGCTGCGCCGGACGACCGTTCCGAACGGGCTCGTCGTTCTCACAGAGATGCTGCCGGGTGTGCGCTCGGCGGCCGTGGGCATCTACGTCCGCACCGCCAGCGCGCATGAACCCCGCGACAAGATGGGCGTTTCGCATTTCCTCGAGCACATGGTGTTCAAAGGAACCGAGCGCCGCTCCGCCAAACAGATCGCGCTCGAGCTCGAGGTCCGGGGCGGAAGCCTCGACGCCTTCACCGGGCGCGACTACACCAGCTACCAAGCCCACATTCTCGACGCCGATCTGCCTCTGGCCGTGGAGATCCTCACCGATCTGGTCCAGCGGCCGCTGCTGCGGGAGCAGGATCTCGGCCCCGAGCGCAACGTCATCCTCGAGGAAATCAACGGCGTTCTCGATACCCCCGACGACTTGGTCTTCGAGCTGCACTCCGAGACGCTGTGGCCGACGCATCCGTACGGATATTCGATTCTCGGAAGTCCCGAAACCGTCGCGGCTCTCACCACGGACGATCTGGGGAAGGTCCATCGCGCGGGTTACTCTCCCGGCAACTGCGTGCTGGCGGCTGCGGGTCACCTCGATCACGATCAACTGCTCACCGTTCTCGAACGCGAGGGGTGGTTCGAGGGCTCCAATGTGGCGCCAGCGCCGCCGCCGGTGGTGGCCATCCCGGCCGAGCGCGGGCGGGAGCGGGTCGAGCTGCGCGACACGGCCCAGACGCACGTCGTCTTCGGGACGGACACCTTTCCGTTGCGTGACCGCCGCCGGTTTCCCATGGCCATCCTGGCCAATGCGTTCGGGGGCGGGATGTCGAGCCGCCTCTTTCAGCGAGTGCGTGAAGAGCTTGGCTTGGCCTACGCCGTCTACGCGTACAAACAATTCTTTCGGGCAACCGGGCAGATCGGCGTCTATGTCGGCACGCAGCCGGCTACGGCCGACCAGGCCGTCGATGCCATCCGCGCGGAGTACGCGGCGATCGCGCGCGGTGGTCTGCCGGCCGACGAGCTGCTGGACGGCAAGCGGCAGCTCAAGGGCCAGATCATGCTCTCGCTCGAGAGCCCGGCGAGTCGCATGGGCCGGCTGGCCGGCTGCGTGCTGCACGACGATCCCTACCGGCCGTTGGACCAGATGCTCGCCGAGATCGATGCGGTCACGGCCGACGACGTGGCCGGCGTCGCGGCGGAGTTCTTTGCCCCCGAGCGCCAGAGCGTCGTACGTTTGGGACCCTGCTGATACCCACGCCCCGGAGCGACCATGCTGATCGGTGTCCCCAAGGAGATCAAGACCAATGAAAATCGGGTGGCCCTCGTGCCGGCGGGTGCGGAGGCGTTGGTCGCGGTCGGCCATACCGTGTTTCTGGAACAGGGGGCGGGTGTAGGGAGCGGGTTCTCCGACCAGGACTACATCGCGGCGGGGGCCCAGATACTGTCGACGGCGGATGAGGTCTGGCGCCGGGCCGAGCTGATCATGAAGGTGAAGGAACCCATCGAGGTCGAGTGGCCTCGGATGCGACCGGGGCAAGTGATGTACACCTACTTCCACTTCGCCGCGGACGAGCGCCTCACCCGCGCGGTGATCGCGTCCGGCGCGATCGCCGTCGCGTACGAGACGGTGCAGCTCGCCACCGGCGAGCTTCCGCTGCTCACGCCGATGTCGGAGGTGGCCGGACGGATGGCGGTGCAAGCCGGCGCCAAGTATCTGGAGAAGGTGTACGGCGGGCGTGGCATTCTCCTCGGCGGGGTGCCGGGCGTGGCGCCGGCCGACGTCGCGATCCTGGGTGGCGGCACCGTCGGCATCAACGCGGCCAAGATGGCGGCCGGCCTCGGCGCGCACGTTACGATCCTCGATATCTCACTCGACCGGCTCCGGTATCTCGACGACGTGCTCACCGCCAACTGCGACACCGTCTACTCCAACCGCCATAACATTCTCGATGCGATCGGTCGGGCGGACATGGTCGTCGGCGCCGTGCTGTTGCCCGGCGCGCGGGCGCCGCACCTCATCAAGCGTGACGATCTCAAGCGCATGAAGCAGGGAGCAGTGGTCGTGGACGTCGCGGTCGACCAGGGCGGCTGCGTCGAGACGATCAAGCCGACCACCCACGAGAACCCCACCTACTTCGTCGACGGGATTCTGCACTACGGCGTCGCGAACATGCCGGGCGGCGTACCCCGCACCTCGACGCTGGCGCTCACCAACGCGACGCTTCCATACGCGCGCAAGCTCGCCCGGGATGGATGGAAGGCCGCCTGCCGCAACGACCCCGCACTGGGAAAGGGGCTGAATGTGGTCGAGGGCAAGGTGGTGTACCCGGCGGTCGCGGAGGCGTTCAAGCTGCCGTTGGTCGATGTCGGCTCCGTTCTCTAGGCGGGCGGTGCCGGCCGACGGCCCGCTGGAGGTGATGATTACCAGGCTGCCGCACGGCGACGGCCTGCCGCTGCCCGCCCGGGCGACGCCGGGCGCCGCGGGCTACGATCTGGCGAGCGCCGAGGAGACGACGCTGGCGCCGTTGGAGCGGAAGCTCGTCCGGACCGGCTTCACCATCGCCATTCCGCCGGGCTATGAATGCCAGCTCCGTCCTCGCTCGGGCCTTGCGCTGCGCCACGGCATCACGCTGCCGAACAGTCCCGCCACCATCGACAGCGACTACCGGGGCGAGGTGATGGTGGCGTTGATCAACCTCGGTACCGAGCCGTTCGCCGTGACCCGCGGGATGCGGGTGGCCCAGATGGTCATCGCCCGGGTCGAGCAGGTCTCCTTTCGGTTGGTCGCCGAGCTCCCGAACACGGATCGGGGCCATGGCGGTTTCGGAAGCACCGGGCACTAGTTACCTTCACTTTCATGCGCCTAACGGCCATCCGATGAAATTCCCGTCATTCAGTCTGACGTCGCTCCTTGCCAACGAGATCGCGGTCGATCTCGGCACGGCGAACACTCTTGTGTACGTCAAAGGCGAAGGCATCGTCCTCAACGAGCCGTCGGTCGTGGCCATCGAGAAGGCCACCGGCAAGATCAAGGGTATCGGACTCGAAGCCAAGCGCATGCTCGGCCGCACGCCCGACGGTATCCTGGCGGTGCGCCCGCTCAAGGATGGTGTGATCGCCGATTTCGACGTCACCGAGAAGATGCTGCGCTATTTCTTGAAGACGATCATCGACAAGCATTTCTTCCGGGTGAAGCCGAAGGTCATCGTGTGCGTGCCCTCAGGCATCACCGAAGTCGAGCGGCGCGCCGTGCGTGACTCGGCCGAGACAGCCGGCGCCAAGCAGGTGTTGATGGTCGCGGAGCCAATGGCGGCGGCGATCGGCGTGGGACTCCCGGTCGAGACGCCCACCGGCAACATGGTGATCGACATCGGCGGTGGGACCACCGAGATCGCGGTCATCGCGCTGTCCGGCATCGTCTCGGACACGTCCATCCGCACCGGCGGCGACGAGCTGGATCAGGCGATCGTCCAGTTCATGCGGAAGAACTACAACCTGTTGGTGGGGGAGCCGACGGCGGAGGCGATCAAGATCAAGATTGGCTCGGCCGCGCCCGTGGGCGAGGAACGCGAGATGGAGGTGAAGGGCCGCGATCTGGTCTCCGGCATCCCGAAGACGGTTCGGGTACACTCGACGGAGATTCGAGAAGCGATCCAAGAGCCGATCCAGCAGATCATCGACGCGGTGCGGCGCGCCCTCGAGATCACGCCGCCCGAGTTGGCCAGTGACATCGTCGACCGCGGCATCGTCATGACCGGCGGCGGCGCGCTCATCCGGGGCCTGGACATCCTCCTCTCCCAGGAGACGGGGTTGCCGATCCACGTGGACGAGGATCCCCTCACCTGCGTCGTACGGGGCACCGGGCGCATCCTCGACGACTTCGAGAAATACCGCAGCGTGCTGTCCGCCTAGGTCCAGGCATGCACCCTGCGTCGGACCGTTCGTACAGCCGCCGGGACACGGTGCTCTTCGTGGCCTGCCTCGCGCTCTCGGTCGCCGCGCTCTTCTCCCCCGAGCAATGGACCGTAGCGTTCGCCGGTGGTCTTCGCGCCACCGTCCTCCGCCCGTTCGTTTGGCTCCAGGAGCGAGCTGAAGAGGGGAAGACCAGCCGGGCGCGACTCAGGGCCGTGACGGCCGAGCGGGATTCCGCCGCGTACGTCGCCCAATTTCTGCCATCTCTGACCGCCGAAAATGAGCGGCTCCGCCATACGCTCGGCCTGAGTCGCCGGCTCACCGCGCCGTACGTGCCCGCCGAAGTGCTCCACCAGGCCCAAGTGACCGACGCGCGCATGTTGTTGCTGAGTGTCGGGCGATCCTCGGGCGTTTCCACGTTCGATCCGATCGTGGCACCCGAGGGGCTGGTCGGGGTCGTGTGGAGCGTCGGCCCCGCCACCAGCGTCGCCATGACCTGGGCCCATCCGGAGTTTCGGGTCAGCGCGTTCACCGAGAACGGCAGCGCGTACGGCATCGTGGCACCGTCGGCTTCAGCGACGGGAAGCGACGCCTTTCTGGAGCTCCGTGGCGTGCCCTACCGCGACTCGGTGGCGACCGGCACGGTCGTGCTCTCGTCGGGATTGGGGGGCGTGTACCCGAAGGGCATTCCGATCGGCACCGTCGTGGGTGTCGAGAGCGAGCAGGCGGGGTGGGAGCGAGTGTATCGGGTGCGGCCCGCCGCGAATCACGGATCGATCTCGCACGTGTTGGTGCTCACGGCTCCGCCTCATGGATCCGTGGCCGACGCCTTCCCGCCGGATAGCGCCGAGCCGACACCCCGCCTCGATTCGCTGCCTGCGCCGCGGGTTCGGCCCGGCCCACCGAGCGGGCGCAAGGCCGCTGCGGGCTCGGCGCCGGCCGCGAGTCAGACGTCCCCGGCCGCAACCCCGAGTCCGGCCGCGATCCCGGCCCCGACTCCGGTCCGGATTCCGGCTCCGGCGCCGCCCCCGCCTCCGAAAGACTCCGGCCGATGACGACGCGGGCGAGCCGGCTGCAGCTCTCGCTGATTGTGGTCACGCTGGTGCTGCTCCATTTCTACGTGCGTCCCCGGCTCTTCGACGCCCGGCTCAGCCCGGATTTCCTGCTATTCGCGCTGGTCATCTTCGCCATGCGAAGCGGCCCGGGCACCGGCGCCGTGGCCGGATTCCTCGTGGGACTCGCGAGCGACGCGCTCACCCCGGCTCGCTTTGGTGCATCCGCGTTGGCCCACACGGTGGTCGGCTATGCCGCCGCGTGGGGCCGTGCGGTCTTTTTCGCCGACAATCTGCTGGTCAACGCCGGGTTCGTGGTCGTGGCGCTCTGGCTCCGCGACCTTCTGCTGCTCATCGCGAGCGGCAGCGGGGAGCGACAGGTGCTGCTCGAGCTTGGATTTTATAGTCCGCTCCAAGGCGTCATCACGGCCGCGGCGGGCATCGTGGTGCTGTACGCCTTCCAGGAGTGGTTCGCGGTGAGGCTCGAGGCATGAGCGGCTTCGATTCCTACCGCATCAACGAGCGCGCTCGGGTTGCCGGTTGGATCGTCACCGGCACGTTCCTGATTCTCCTCGCGGCATTCTTCCGGACCCAAGTCATCCAGCACGAAAAGTTCCAGCTCAAGGCCGAGACCAACCGCCTGCGCCCGATCCAGCTGGCACCGCCGCGGGGCACGATCTTCGATCGACAGGGCCGCGTCATCGCGGAGAACGTCCCCGGCTATTCCGTCAAGCTGCTGGCACCTTCGTTGGATTCGCTCCGGGCGGTACTCTCTCGCTTCGCGCGCATCGTGCCGATCGATTCGGCGGGCACCAACGAGATTTTGCGACGGTACCGGTTGGCGCGGTACCAGCCGGTGATGGTCTTCGGGGACGCGCCGTTCGAGGTAATCTCCAAGCTGGAAGAGCATCGGGCAGCGCTTCCCGGTCTCGTCATTCAGTCGGAGCCCAAGCGCCTCTATCCGGCCGGCAAGGCGGTGGCGCATCTGGTGGGATACGTCGGTGAGGTGACGGACGCCGATCTCGAGAACGATCGCTTCCCGGGCGCGGATCTCGGTTCGATCGTCGGCAAGGCCGGACTCGAGCAGGCGTACGACGATACGCTGCGCGGCAGCGAGGGCGTGCGCTACATCGAAGTGAACGCGCGCGGCCGGCTGGTGCGCGAGGGAGCGAGCAGCGCCTCGCTGCCGCCGACGCCGGGCAAGCCGATCCGCACCACGATCGACCTCGATCTGCAGCGGTTCGTCGACAGCATCTGGCCCGCCGGCGTGCGCGGCGGCCTGGTCGCGATGACGCCGGGCGGTGAGGTGCTCGCTCTCTACTCGGCCCCCACCTACGATCCAAACGCGTTCGTCGGCGGCATCGCTCCGGCGCTTTGGCGCGAGCTCAACACCGACGAAGCCCACCCGCTGCTCAACCGGGTGATGCAGACGCGGTATCCGCCGGCGTCGCCGTTCAAGCTGGCCATCGCCGCCATGGCGCTGAAGCGCGGTCTCATCGGATTCGACACGCATATGCCGGTGCCGTGTCGGGGTGGCCTCAGGATGGGCAACCGGGTCTTTCGCTGCTGGAAGAAAGAGGGGCACGGCTCACTGGATCTGACGGGCGCGGTGGTCGCGAGCTGCGATGTCTATTTCTACCAGCTCGGACTTCGGCTCGGACTCCAGGCGATCGTCGAGGATGGCGTGCTGATGGGGTTTCGCGAGCGCTCCGGCCTCGATCTCAAGAACGAGGTGTCCCCCATCTTCCCGTCGTCGGTGGCGTACTTCGACAAGCTGTACGGACCGCGCCGGTGGAGTCCGGCGGCAACCACGTTGAATTTCTCGATCGGCCAAGGCGAGAACACCCAGACGCTGATCAACATGGTGCACTTCTACCAGGCGTTGGCCGGCTCGGGCGAAGCGGTCGCGCCATACCTGGTGAGACCGGGCGGCGGCAAGCCGCGCTCGACGGGGCTCAACCCGGAGCAGATCGACGGGCTCCGCCACGCCTTGATCGCCGTGGTCGAGCGCGGAACCGCCGCCGCCAGCCGGCACGCGGACCTCCAGGTGGCGGGAAAGACCGGCACCGCGCAAAACTCCCACGGTGAGGACCACGGTTGGTTCATCGGATTTGCCCCGGCGGACCAGCCGAAGATCGTGGTCGGCGGAATCATGGAGTTCGCCAAGCACGGGACGGTGGTCGCCCCATACGTGATCGCCGCGCTTCGCCGGTACGTGCTCGGACCGGACTCGACGCACCAGGCGCCGATCAAGCTGAAGATCATCGCGCCGGAGGATAGCGCCCCCCGGACGCTCGAGCTGGACCCTGATTCAGCCGCGATGCAGGCCAAGGCCGAGTCGCTGCGCGCGGGCGCGGGAATTAATCAGTGAGGCTCGCCGCGGTCGATCGGCAACTCGCCGGCGTGAGCCTGGCTCTGATGGCCTACGGGCTCGTGGTTCTGTATTCAGCGGGGCAAACCGACGTGCCTACCCAGGGCGCGGGCGTCTGGCAGCGGCAGTTCGTCTGGTTTGGTGTCGGGCTGGCGGCGGCCTGGGTCGTGTTCAACACGTCTCCGCGTTTGCTCGAATGGATGACGCCGGCCATCTACGGATTCAGCCTTTTCTTGCTGGGCCTCGTGCTGGTCGTGGGCACCGGGGCGGGAACCGCCGCGAGCAGCCACTCGTGGCTCGCCATCGGGGGGCACCCGATCGGCCAGCCGTCGGAGCTGGCGAAGGTCGCCACCGTGCTCATGCTGGCGCGCTATCTCTCCAGTCGCCGAGAGCCGCCGCGATCGCTTCGAGATCTGGCCGTCCCTGGACTGATCGTCGGCGCGCCCTTTCTCCTCGTGATGAAGCAGCCGGATTTGGGCAGCGCGATCGTTTTCATCGGCATCTTCTTCGCCATGCTGTTCTGGGCCGGGGTACGCCCACGCTTGCTCTTTCTGTTGGCCTCCCCGTGCGTCAGCCTGCTGCTGGCGTTCAGCAACGTGACATGGGGCTTCTGGATCGTGGGCTTCACGCTGATCCTGATCGCGTGGCGCCCGTACCTGTGGGACGGCATCGCGTTCTGGCTGGTCAACGTGGTGATGGGGGTCGTCGCCATGCCACTCTGGCGTCGGCTCGCCCCTTACCAGCAGAACCGGCTGCTGACCTTCATGAATCCAGAGGTGGATCCCCGTGCCGCCGGATATCACGCGATCCAGTCGCGGGTGGCGATCGGTTCAGGCGGCTGGTTCGGCACCGGATACACCCAAGGGCCTCAGAAGCGCCTGGCATTCCTGCCGGAGCAGCATACCGATTTCGTCTTTTCCGTAGTCGGCGAAGAGCTCGGCTTTGTCGGCGTCACGGTGGCGTTGGGGCTCTTCTGCGCGCTCTTCGTGATCCTGATCCGGATCGCGCGCCGAGCCACCGACTCCTTCAGCAGCCTGACCGTATTCGGCATCCTCGGCATCTTCTTCTCTCACGTCTTCGAGAACGTCGGGATGACCGTCAACATCATGCCGATCACCGGTATTCCGCTGCCGTTCTTTTCCTACGGTGGCTCCTTTTTTGTGATCTGCTCGCTCTGTCTCGGACTCGCTTTTCGAGTCGCGTGGGATTCGAGGCTTGCTGGCTATGGTGATTCATGACAATAACTTACGGGTCAGGGTCTGGCGGATGGCGGTCAAACCCCCCAGATTGAGGGCCTGGTTTTGAACCGAGTGGCTCCTCTAACCTCGACCTCACCCACCCTATGGCCGTGATGGCATGGTTTAAGAAGGAACGCAAGCCGCGAACGTCCCAGCGAAACCGCCTCGAGATTCCGGCGGACGCGTGGGAGAAGTGCGATGGCTGCGGCCACATCGATATCCGAGAGAAGTTCGAGAAGGCGTTGAATGTGTGCCCGGAATGCGGGCGGCACCGAAGATTTACGGCGGAGGAATACATCGAGCTGTTGACCGACGCCGGCACCTGGCGGGAGCTATACGCCAATCTGCGGTCGGTCGATTCGCTCAATTTCGAGCACTATCCGGAGCGGCTCGTCTCCGCGCGGAAGAAGGCCGGCCACAGCGACGCGATTTACGCCGGCAGCGCCAAGCTCGAGTCCCTCCCGTTCAATCTCGCCGTGATGAATTTCGCCTTCATGGGCGGCTCCATGGGGTCGGTGGTGGGAGAAAAGATCGCTCGTCTGGCCCGCCGCTCTCTCGAGAAGAAAGTTCCCCTCGTCATCGTTTCGACTTCCGGCGGCGCCCGCATGCAAGAGGGTGTGCTCTCGCTCATGCAGATGGCCAAGACCTCGGCGGCCATCGCGCAGCTTCGGTCCGCGTCCATTCCATACATCTCGATCCTGACCGACCCGACGACGGGCGGTGTCTCTGCGTCGTTCGCGATGCAGGGCGACGTGATCCTGGCGGAGCCGGGCGCCGTGATCGGCTTCGCCGGCGCGCGCGTGATCAAGCAGACCATCGGTCAGGACCTGCCGGATGGGTTTCAGACGGCTGAGTTTCTGCTCGAGCATGGGCAAATCGACGATGTCGTTCCGCGAGGGTCGCTGCGCGAAACTACAGTCCGACTTCTTCGCCACATGCAGGGGCAGCGTCCGCCGGTCGAGGAGTTGGAGTTGGCATAGCACCTCCTCGCGCACAGGACGCTCGACGCCCCACCCGCTGCTTCCCGGGTGGGGCGTTTGTTTGTGGAGCTGGATGACCGAACCTCCATTCGGTGACGAGATCTCATGACGCTGGGCTACGCCGCGGCGCTCGATTTTCTTTTTCCCCGAACCACGACCATCAAGTTCGGGTTGGGGACGACGCGGGCGCTCCTGGCATCGCTGGGGAATCCGCACGAGATGATGCCGCTGGTGCACATCGGCGGCACCAACGGGAAGGGGAGCGTCTCTACGCTCGTGGCCGCCGCGCTGCGCGAGGCTGGGTGGCGGGTAGGGCTGTACACGTCGCCCCATCTGGTGTCGTTCCGCGAGCGCATGCTGGTCGACGGGGAGCCGATCGGCGAGGCGGCGGTCGCGATGTGGACGGATCGACTGGCCCCGCTCATCCGGAAGCGCGGCGCGACGTTCTTCGAGGCCACCACGGCGATGGCATTCGCCGACTTCGCGGCGCGCGGCGCCGAGATCGGCGTGGTGGAGGTCGGCCTCGGGGGCAGGCTCGACAGCACCAACGTGATCCGCCCCGTGGTGAGCGCCGTGACCAAGATCGAGCTCGACCACATGAAGTACCTGGGCGACACGCTGGAGAAGATCGCGTGCGAGAAGGCCGCGATCGCCAAACCGGGCGCGCCGTTCGTCATCGGTGAGACGCGGCCGGAGATCGTGGACACGCTGAGGCGCGAGGCCAAGTGCTTCATCCGAAAGATCGACCGGGAATCCAACGCCGACATCCGCGTGGTCCCGGCCGACTACGCCTGGCCGGGTCCGCTCGCACTCTTGGGCCGGCATCAGCGGCGCAACGCCGGGGTTGCGCACGGCATCCTCATGGCGCTGCCCCATCCCTATCGGCCCACGCCGGATCGGATCGCCGCAGGATTCGCCTCGGCCCGGATTCCGGGGCGGCTGGACCGTCACGGGCGATGGATCTTCGACGTGGCGCACAACCCTGACGGCATGCGGGCGCTGGTCGCGGCGCTCCGGGAGTTGGACGTGCCGCGCCCGCTTCACGCCCTGGTCTCGATTCTGGGGGATAAAGAATGGGCGGAAATGCTGGTGCAGCTCGATGAGATCATCGATCGAGGCGTGCTGACGCTCGCTCCGACGGCCGCGAGTCGGGGGTGGGACGTGGATTGGCTCGGCCGATGGCTCAAGGACCCGTCCCGCCCGCCGGCCAAGGCCGCGTGGTCGCTGATTCCGGACTTCGGTCAGGCGATTCAAGCCGTGCAGGAGGGGGCGGGGACGATGTTGGTGACGGGCTCGTTTCACACGGTCGGGGATGTGATGCGCGAGTTGAGCATCGGGCCGCTGTGATGGGTCGGAGGACTGGGTAACGCGGCGGTAGCGACGGGGTAGGGTGGCGGCTATAATCCCCCCATGCAAACCAAGGCCCTGCCGGGCTTTCGTGACTTCTACCCCGATGACCTCGCGCTTCGAACCCACATCTTCACGACCTGGCGCGCCGTCGCGGCCC
>JBGPVE010000031.1:0-18786 GCA_041491545.1 Gemmatimonadota bacterium
CGCGCCGGCGTCGAGCGGGACCACCAGCTCGGCGCCCGATCCCACCAGGAACGCCACCGCCACGTCGTCCGCGCCGACCGACGCGCTGCCGGCCGGAAGCGCCACGTCCAGCGCCGGACGGCCGATCGGTGTCGGCGGCGTGCGATCGTTGAGCGAGCGGAATACCTTCGGCGCGTAGGCCGAACCGTCCGGCCGGTAGAGGCAGGCCCACCAGGCGAAGAAGACCTCCGCCATGAAGTCGAGGATGAGCTGCTCGGTCTCTTCGGTGGAATGCACCGACGAGAGGAGCCGAGCCACCTGCCTGAGCGCGCGCAATTGAAACACCGCATCGTCGAGCGCCGCTTGCCGGTCGAGCAGGATCGAGCGAAGCTCCAGCACCACCGTGAGCCCGAGCGCGAGCGGCATGGCGACGGCCCGCATCTCGGGCGCCACCGCGGGCTCCGCTAAGATGACGGCTTCGGTCTCGCCGCAGGTGAGACGCGCCACCTCGACCGCAGTGCCAAAGCCGTCCGCTGGCCCCAAGCGGGGCATCTCACCCTGCGGGGCGGTAAGCGTGAACCAGATCTGTTCGCTTTGGAAACGCTGCACCAAGGCCGCGCGACACCGCTCCAGCAATTCCCCATCGGTGCGGGACAGCCGGCAGGCGGCGGCGAAGGCGCTGGGAAGAGTGGCGAGCGCGGCCGGCGTTGGTGTTGAACGCATTAGCTGTCGATTGAGATCCGTGGCGTGTGTCGGGGTGGCGACTTGCGCCAGGCTCGCGCCCCGCGTAACATACATACAGTCACGACTTGAGCATAGCCCTTACGGGCCCCAGGGATTTCAGCTTTGCAGCCTGGGTGATCAAAACTGCTAAAGCTCTGTCCCGGCTGAGCTTAGGCTCGCCGGGATTTGTGTTTTTGTCCAGCCTGGTGTCAGCGGCGAACGATGCGGCCGGCTGGCGGCGGGGAAACGTGGCCGCCCAGCGAATCGGTCACGTAGGCCATTAGCAGATCGACGGCACGGGGGGCGCTCGCCTTCGTTGCGCAGCTTTCGGCTGCTTCGGGCACCCGGTACCCGTCTCCGCCGTGACACGCGAGATAGCCCGGAAGCGCCGCCGTCACGACGTCCCGGAGGCCGATGGCCCCGCCTTTGGTGCGTTCCACGTCTCCCACCAGCCGGTCGCCGGACGGGCGCGTCGGATCGTACGTGAAGTGGATCCCCGAGACCTGAAGGAATCCTCCCTTGTCCAGCGCAGCATCGGACACGCTGCGCTGTAGCAGCTCGCGGATCCGAGCGCCGGTGAGCGGAGCTTTGACGATCCGGGTGTCGTCCTGGAAGAGAAAGATCGACTCCAACTGATAATTGGTGATCGGTCCGGCCGCGATCACGTCGTCCAGACGCATCGCGCCCGCGTTGAGCAGGGCCACCTCGGCGCCCGTGCCGGCCCGCATGGCGTCGGTCACCAAATCGCCGAGAATGGACTCCTGCTGCCGCTGCGCCTCGTCGCGCGCGTCGATCGCCGCGTCGGCGGTGGCGATCCGGCGCTCCGACCCGAGTCGGCGCACCAGGCTGTCGTGCCAGGCCGCGACCACCCGCTCCGTGGCCGTGTCCGGCGCGATGGTGGCATGCACCGGCAGCAGCGCCACTGCTTGTCGCCACTGCCCTTTGATTCCCCAGAGCGTGGCGAACTGCGCGGTCCGGGAGTTCGCGTCGGCCTTGAGCACATTGCGGGTCGAGACGACGGCTCCCTGGGCCTCGTGCTCGTGTCCACCCAGGATGAGATCCAGCCGGGCCTCGCGGTTGAGCAGCGCGCGGTCGGCCTCGATCGTCTGGTGGGTGATCGCGACGATGAGGTCCGCCGATTGCGCGCTGAGCGTGTCGACCGCCCGCCGCGCCGCGCTGTCCGGGTCGGCGCAGCGTACGTAGTCGGGATATGCGCCCTTCAGCGTGACGCCGAAGAGCCCCACCTTGCGCCCCTTGATCCGCACCGTGTCCCACGGCAGCACGCCCGGGAACGGATCGCCGTTCGCCAACGTGCAGTTGGTCGAGATCCACTTGAACTTGGACTCCCCAATCCGCGCGACCAGCGTGTCTTGGGAGATCTCGAACTCGTGATTGCCGAACGTCGCGTAGTCCAGCTTGGCCGCGTTCAACGCCTCGACCATCTGCCGACCGGCGTACCACTTGCTCAAGAGGCTCGGCGAAAGAAAGTCACCGGCCAGCACGAAGATCGTCGGCCCCTCGGCGGCGATGCGGTTGTGCATGGTCGCCACGCGGGCCAGACCACCCGTCCCATCGCTCAGCGTATCCGCGACGTACACATCGTTGATCGAGAGAAACCGGATCGGGTTGGTCGGCGCCGGCGCCGGCGGCAGACCGGTGCCGCAGCCCACGCCCGCCAATACGCCGAGCCACGCGATTCGCCGCCCCATGGTTCGAACCCTCACAACTCCTCCTCCCGCCGCCGCAGGCTCCGCACGAGGTCGGTGCTCAAGGCGCGGATCTCCTCGAGCATCGGGCGCTGGGGCCATTCGGATCTGGCGCTCAATACCTCGAGCATCGACCGGTACCACCAAATGGTCTGTTCCGAGGTGGCCTGGGAGACGGTCCGAAGATACTCGACCCCCAGGCGCCTGAGTGCGGTGACGGTGGAGCCGCAGCGTTGAATCTCGTCCGCTGCGATGACATCGAGGGCCCGCGGCTCGGCCACGGCGAGATGCGCCAGGAAATCGTGCTTTCGCGCCCGCCACGGTCGCTCCGCGCCTCGCTGGTCGAACCGGTGCTCGCAGGCATCCTTCGCGATGGCCAGGACCACGGAGCCGAACTTGTCGGCAATCTTCCCCTCCATCAGCTCCCGCCGATCGGGTGTGATCTCCTCCAGCACGTGGTGGACGATGCCCGCCACGACGGTGCCTTGGTCACAGTTATAATGCGTGAGAATCACTGCCAGGTTGGCCGGATGAGCCAGGTAGCTCATCCCGCCGGCGGTTGGTGCGGCGGCCCCATAGTACTTGGCCGCGAAGGCGAACGCGTGGTTGATGCGATCGGAATAGCCGTGCATGATCCGGCGGTAGGGGCGATGGGGGCGATCACGGAATGCCGAGAAGCTTATGCGTCTGCAGGCTGAGCCGCCAGCGCGGGTGTTCCAGGCAGTAGCGAAGAGCGGCTCGAGTATTCGCCTCCCGGACCGGACCGTCCATCGGCTGAAGGAAAAAATGCCGGAAGGGTAGATCGGCGAACCGCTCCGGCTCGGCCCCGACCTGGGGGAACACCAGCTTCAGCTCGTCTCCCGCGTTGAGCCTGAGCGCGGCGCCGGCCTTGGGGCTCACGCAAATCCAATCCAGCCCGGGCGGCGGCTCGACCGTCCCGTTGGTCTCGACCGCGATCTCGAACCCCGCATCGTGCAGCGCCGCGACCAGCGCGGCGTCGATCTGGAGCAACGGCTCGCCGCCGGTGCACACCACGAGCCGGTGATCGGTCGAAGGCTCGGGCCAGGCTGCCGCTACGGCCGCCGCCAATGCCTGCGCGGTGGCGAATCGACCTCCGCCGGGACCATCCGTGCCCACGAAGTCCGTATCACAGAAACCGCAGGTTGCCGTCGCCCGGTCGGCCTCGCGTCCGCTCCAGAGATTGCAGCCGGCGAATCGGCAGAATACCGCCGGCCGCCCGGTGTTCGCACCCTCGCCCTGCAGGGTGTAGAAGATCTCCTTCGCGGTGTATGCCATCGCTCAGACCGCCTGCGGCTCTTGATAGCGGGCCGGGTCGACCAACGCACTATCGCGAAAGCCCTTCAGTCGGAGCAGGCACGCGTCACAGCGACCGCAAGCCTCGCCCTCCGGTGACGGATCGTAGCAGCTCAGGGTAAGTCCATAGTCTACGCCCAGCGCCAGGCCCCGCTCGATGATCTCGCGCTTGGACATCCGAATGAGCGGAGTGTGGATCGTGAAGCGCCGGCCCAACTCCGTGCCCGCCCGCGTGGCGAGATCGGCGAGATGCTGGAAGGCGGCGATGAACTCGGGCCGGCAGTCGGGATAGCCGCTGTAGTCCAGCGCGTTCACGCCGATGAAAATGTCGGTCGCGTCCAGCACCTCCGCCCAGGCGAGCGCGAAGGAGAGAAAGATCGTATTGCGCGCGGGCACGTACGTCACCGGAATGCCCGATCCGATCGTTGCCTCATCCCGATCCTTGGGCACCGCGATATCCGCCGTCAGCGCCGAGCCGCCGAACGCACGCAGGTCGATGTCGACAATGGCGTGCCGGGCGATTCCCAGATGCCTGGCCACCCGTTCGGCCGCCTCGAGCTCGAGTGCATGACGCTGGCCGTAGCGAAAGCTGAGCGCGCAGACCTCGAAGCCCAGGCTCCGGGCGATGGCGGCGGTCGTGGCGGAGTCCATGCCCCCGCTCAATAGAACGACTGCGATACCGTTGGTCATGGAGCCAAAGGTAAAACGGAGTCGGCCCGGCGTCCCAGCAGATGGCGAAGCGCGGGCTCCAACGAGGCGTGACGGAAGGGGTACCCGGTTTGGCCGAGCACCGCCGGCAGCGCCCGCTGACTCGCCAGTACCGTCGCGCTCGCCATCTCACCGAACAGGGCGCGGAGCGCGACGGCGGGGACGGGCAGCAGCGCGGGCCGTGCGAGGACGTGGCCCAGTGTCGCCGCAAAATCGGCGTTGGTGACGGGCTCCGGCGCCGTGGCGTTGAACGGGCCCTCCAGCCGATCCGAAAGCAGCGCGTGATGAATGGCACCGACCGCGTCGTCGATCGAGATCCAACTCATCCATTGCGCCCCCCCGCCGAGCGGGCCGCCCAGACCGACGCGGAAGGGCGGCAGCAGCTTGGCGAGGGCTCCGCCGGCCGGGCTCAAGACAACGCCGAGCCTGGGTATGGCCACGCGGATGCCGGCCGATCGCGCCGGCGCCGTGCCATGCTCCCAGTCGAGCGTCACCTGCACCAGGAAGTCACCCGCGGAACCGCGGCCGCTCCGTTCGGTCAGCACCTCGTCGCCGCGGTTGCCGTAGTAGCCGACCGCCGATGCGGAGACCAGGACTCGCGGAGGCCGCTGCATCCTGCCGAGTGCCTCGGCGAGCAACGCCGTGCCGCGGGCGCGGCTGCCTCGAATGCGGCGGCGGCGGTCCGCCGTCCAGCGGCGCCCGGCGATGTTTTCCCCGGCGAGGTGGACGACCGCGTCCACGTTCTCGAGCGCTCGGGCGTCGAGGGCGCCGCGCGCCGGATCCCACTCGATCTCACCGGCCTTGGGGCTCCGGCGCACGATGGAGGAGACTCGATGGCCGCCGGTCGTGAGCATGGTCGTGAGCGAGCGGCCCACCAGTCCGCTGGCACCGGTCAGCGCCACGTGGAGCGGTGGCGTCGATCCGAAGCGCGCGTGCGCCGCGAGGTCGTCCCGAAGCACCGCGTGGCGATAGGCCAGCATCTGCTCGAGCCGGCCGCGGATCAGCCAGAGATCGGCGGCCGCTCCTGCGAGCCCGTAAGGCGGTGCGTATTCGATCTGGTCGGTGAGGAGACAGGCCTCGCCGTCCGGCACCATGTGGTGCGTGTGCACCCAGCGCGAGAACGGACCCTCGACCTGCTCGTCGACGAACTGCTGCCCCGGGACGACGTCGCGATGAACTGCGACCCACCGAAACGCGGCCGGGCCGACGTGCACGCGAAGCACGACCCGCGCCCCGTCCTCCAGGCCGCCGCTGCGCTCGACGAGGTCCACCCGCTCCCAAGGGGGTGTCAACCGCTCGAGCGCGCCCGCACGTGCGTGCCAGGCGTAGACGGCCGCCGCGGGGTGGGGAAGTCGGGTCGTTCGCTCTACGATTCCTTGCATGCCTGGTCGACCCGTGCGGCACCGTCACCCGCGTCGTCGACGGCGACACTATTCATCGTGTTCAGCGTGCCGCGCCGGCCCGCCGTACCAGCAGCAGCTCCGAGATGTTCTCCATCGTGAGCAGACCGACCAGGGCACCCGCAGCGTCCACCACCGGCAGCGCGGGCAGTCCGCTCGCCCGAAGCTTCTCGAGCGCGTCGGGGAACGGAAGCGTTGGGGCGACGGTTGGTGCCGGGGTCGTCATCGCCTCGCCCACCGTCGCTTGCGGTCCCCGCTCGCGGAGCCCGCGAAGCAGATTGTCGCGCGTGAGAATGCCCTCGGTTCGCCCGAGATTGTCCACCACCGGAAACTCCCGCTGCTCTCCCGCCAGCAGGAGATCGGTCGCCTCGGCGAGCGTGGCATGGATCGGGATCGTCCGGAATTGCGTCACCATCATTTGGGCCACGCGGATGCCCTCGCTGGCGGCGCGGTTTTCCACGGACGCCGTTTCCGTGCGGGCGCCCGCGAAGACGAACAACGCGATCAGGACGAGAATCGGATTCGGGAGAAAGAGGCCGATCAATCCCATACCCACTGCGAGCATCTGACCGACCGCGCCGGCGATCCGCGTGGCCCTGACCAGCCCGATGCGGGTCGCGAGCAAGGATCGGAGCAGCCGACCGCCATCCATCGGAAACGCCGGGACGAGATTGAACAGGAGCAGCCAGATATTGATCCGCATCAACTGCTCGGCAAAGCTGCCCGAGCCGAGCGTCGGCGGCCATAGGGCGGGGCTCTGCCCGCTCGCCCGCGCTACGGCGTAGAGCGCGGCCGCGATGACCAAGGTCACCACCGGGCCGGCCAGCGCGATCAGCAATTCTTGCTTGGGCTCGCTCGGGATCCGCTCGAGTCGCGCCACCCCGCCGATCGGCAGCAGGATCACGTCGGGGGTGCGCACGCCGAACCGACGCGCCGTGAGAATGTGCCCGAATTCGTGGAGGAGCACGCAGCCGAAGAGAGCGACGATATACGCCGTGTCGGCGATGGCGCCTGCTGTGCCGCCCGCCGCGAATGCGCTGTACGCGACCCAAGCGAGCAACAGCAGGAACGTGACATGCACCTTGATGTCGGTTCCTGCAACCCTTCCGATTCGGTACGACCATTTCATCGCGCCTTACCCCACCATAAAGTCATGCCGGCCTTCCAGGGAAGATATACCCGGAAGGCCGGCACAGGGTGTGTTGCCCAACGCCCGCTTAGACGATGACGCGAAGTCCGAAGGCCGGTGTGGCCACGCTATGCACCAGCGTGGGTCGCCGCTCAGTGGGCGTCTCGACGGCGTGCACGCGAACCCGGGGTGACTGGTGCACGGCCAGCCGCTGGTCCGCAAGCTCGGCCATCGCACCCCGGAACACGGCGTCGCCGTCCTTGGTGGGCAGGTCGAAGGTGCGGATGTAGAGCATCACCGCCTCGTCCGCGGGCATCGTCTCCCCCACCAACTCGGCAATCTCCACCGCCATCCGGGTGTGGGTCTCGACCACCGCCTCGTCGGCGAGGGAGGCGGCCATACGAGAGTGAAGCGTGGTCTCCTCCACGAACTGGGCCCGTCGCCGAAGGCTGTCCAGCCACCGGTCCGGCCGCAGCCTGCTCCAGCCGTCTCCCCCCTCGGCTGGCAGCACCGCGGGCACGTTGTCGGCGATCGAGAGGAGCGCCCGGGCCCGGACTGTCTCCCGCATGGCCAGTGGCACGGCCACCTCACGGAAGTACCGACTGAGGGCCTCCTCCAACGGTAGACGGTCGGCCAGGCGATGCACGAACATGACGCACTGGGTCTGATGCGTATCGGTGAGCGCCTCCCAGGCCCTGGCGTAGGCGACCTGGAGTCGCAGCCGCTGAGGTGGGGCCAAGCGGCGCATGAACGTCGGCTTCAGCGAGAACATAAGAACCCTTTCGACGAGACGATCGGCCTATGCAACTATCTGCAATCATGTGGTTTACGATTGCACTGTCCCACTGAGCGAGCTTCGTGCCCTGGGGCCGGTCCGCCGGCCGCGGCGGGCTCTCCAAACGCGGGAAACATTGCCGCATCAGGCTATGGCCGGGCTCTGGGCCCCGCCGGTCCGGATCGGGAATCGGCAATTGGCAGCCCTTGACCGCCAGTCTGTCTGTGGCGCGGCCGCAACGGCGATGGGAAAGAGCCGCAGGGTCCGGAACGCTTTCCTCCAATGCCACCGCACTTTACCTTACAGCGCTTCACCTTTACGCCGCCGCTTATCACGCGGGCGTCGACCCTGTCCCGCCTCACCGGAGCTCCACCATCGCCACCACCATTGCCACCCCAGGGCTGCCGGCACTCTGGACCGTTCGGGATGCCGAAAAGCTCTATAACATGAGCGGCTGGGGGCTCGGGTACTTTCGGGTCAACGATGCCGGCCACGTCACCGTGCATCCGGACGGAAATCCCAAGCGGGGGCTCGACCTGTATCAATTGGCCTTGGATCTGAACGCCCAGGGCGTCGGCCTTCCGCTGCTCCTCCGATTCTCGGACATCCTTCGTTCCCGGATTCAGGCGCTCGCCGCACAGTTCGACAGCGCCATCAAGGAATTCGGCTACGGAGGCGCCTACACGACGGTCTATCCGGTCAAGGTGAATCAGCAGCGGCACGTGGTGCAGGAGATCGTGGAGTTCGGGACGCCGCATGGCGTGGGGCTCGAGTGCGGCAGCAAGCCGGAATTGCAGGCGGTGCTCGGTCTCAACGAGAGCACCGATCACCTGATCGTCTGCAACGGGTACAAGGACGAGGAGTTCATGCGGCTGGCCCTCATGGGTCAGCGGCTCGGACATACGGTCATGATCGTCCTGGAGCAGCTCAACGAGCTGGAGGTGTTGCTTCGGGTGGCTGATGAGATGCAGATCACGCCGACCGTCGGCGTGCGCATCAAGCTCGCCACCGAGGGTTCCGGTCGTTGGGCCAAGAGCGGCGGTGAAAAATCCAAGTTCGGGCTCGGCGCCTCGGAGCTGGTGAAGCTGCTGGATCTACTCGAGGCGCATGGTCGCAAGGACATCCTGCGGCTCGTGCACTTCCATCTCGGCAGCCAGATCACCGACATCCGATTCATCAAGGCGGGGCTGGAGGAGATCGGCCGCTACTACACCGAGCTTCGCGCCATGCAGTTCACCAAGCTGGACTACGTGGACGTGGGCGGCGGGCTTGGCGTGGACTATGACGGGTCCCGGTCCACTCGACCCGCGAGCGTCAATTATTCGATGCGGGAGTACGCCAACGACGTGGTGTATACCCTCGGGAGCGTGTGCCGCACCGAGGGGCTGCCCATGCCCAACATCATTTCGGAGTCGGGCCGGGCGCTCACGGCGCACCACTCACTGCTCCTCGTGAATGTGATCGACGTCGAGTCGCTCATCGAGCCGACCCCGCCCAAGCTGCGAGAAGATCCGCATCCGCTCTTGGTCGAAATGGCGGAAAACCTCGAGACGGTCTCGCCGGACCGGATCCAGGAGGTCTTCCACGACGTCGTCTTCGCCAAGGAGCGGGCGCAGGAATTCTTCGCGAGCAGCGTGTTCTCGCTTCGGGACAAGGCGGACGCGGAGCAGTTTTATCTGGCCACGCTCAATGCGTTGAGTCTGGCGATCGCCGACGACAAGGCCGGCTATCCGGAGATCGCGGGGCACATCGAGTCGGTGCTGGTGGACCGCTATTTCTGCAATTTCTCGGTGTTTCAGTCGCTCCCCGACAACTGGGCCATCGACCAGATCTTCCCCATCGTCCCGATTCACCGGCTCAACGAGCAGCCGACCAGGCGAGGGACGCTACAGGACATCACCTGCGACTCGGACGGGGTGATCGACCGGTTCAGCGGCGGGCGTAAGGGCAAGCCCTCGCTCGAGCTCCATCCGGTGGTTCCGGATCAGCCGTACATTCTCGGCATCTTCCTCACCGGCGCATATCAAGAGATTCTGGGCGATCTCCACAATCTGTTTGGCGACACCAACGCGGTGCACGTGCGGCTCACCGATGGAGGCTACGAGATCACCGATCTCGTCCACGGCGATACCGTCACCGAAGTCCTCAACTACGTGCAGTTCCACGCGTCGGATTTGCTCGCCACCTTCCGGCGGAAGGTGGGCAAGGCGAAGGATCTGTCTCGTCAGGAGTCGAACAGCTTCATTGCGGATTACGTCGCGGGCCTCGAAGGCTACACGTACCTCGAGGGCGACATACCGCGGGAGATGGACGTCAAAACGTGACGTGAGCCGCCGGGCGGCGGCTCAACGCTTGTCGATCGGAACGAAGTCTCGCTTGTCGTGTCCGGTGAAGATCTGCCGCGGGCGCGCGATCTTCTGCTCTTTGTCCTGCAGCATCTCCTCCCACTGCGCCAGCCATCCGGGTGTCCGTCCCAGCGCGAACAGCACCGTGAAGTAATCCGTGGGATAGCCCATCGCCTGATAGATGAGACCGGAGTAGAAGTCGACGTTCGGATAGAGCTTCCGCTTGACGAAATACTCGTCCTCCAGTGCGATCCGCTCCAGCTCCAGCGCCATCTCGAGCTTGGGATTGAGCCCGGTCTGCTCGAAGACGTCGTACGCCACTTTCTTGATGAGCTTGGCGCGCGGGTCGTACGACTTGTACACCCGATGCCCGAAGCCCATCAGCCGGTCCGAGCCGCCTTTTACCTTGTCGATGAACGACGGGATGTTCCGCTTGTCGCCGATCTCGTCGAGCATGAGCAGGACGGCTTCGTTGGCGCCGCCGTGGAGCGGGCCGTAGAGCGCGGCGATTCCGGCTGAGACGGCAGAGAACGGGTCGACCTGGGAGGAACCGACCGCGCGGACGGCGCTGGTCGAGCAGTTCTGCTCGTGATCGGCGTGCAGGATGAGCAGGATCTCGAGGGCATGCTGCAGCACCCGGTTCGGCTTGTGCCGGCCGCCGATGCTGAACGTCATGTTGACGAAGTTGCCGATGTAGTCCAGATCGTTGTCGGGATAGACCAGCGGCAGCCCACGCGAATGCCGGAACGTGAAGGCGGCGATCGTCGGCAGCTTGGCCAGCAGTCGGACCCGCTGCAGGCGGCGGTTGACCGGATCGTGGACGTGCTTGGCATCGGGGTAGAACGTCGAGAGCGCCCCGACAGCGCCCAGCAGCATGCCCATGGGATGCGCGTCGTAGCGGAAGCCCTCGAGGAACTTGGTCAGGTTGGTGTGCACGTACGTGTGATACCGGATTTCGTCGGTCCACGCGTCGAGCTGCTGCTTGGTGGGGAGCTCCCCCTCGATCAGGAGCCACGCCACTTCGAGAAACGAGGACCGCTCGGCGAGCTGCTCGATCGGATAGCCGCGGTACCGGAGGATCCCGCGATCGCCATCGATGTACGTGACGGCGCTGCGACACGCGGCCGTGTTCATAAAGGCCGGGTCGTAGGTCATGAGGCCGAAGTCGTCATCCGACGTCTTGATCTGGCGAAGGTCCATCGCCCGAACCGTTCCGTCGGTGACCGGCACCTCGTAGGTCTTGCCGGTTCTATTGTCGGTTACCGTCAGCGTCTCTTTAGTCACAGCCCCAAGATACGCCATGTCGGAAGTAAGGTCCAACCCCGCGGGCACGCAGTTCAGCTTCTGAGGCCTCAGGCCGAGGCATTTGGCAGCTGCACCGTGCAGGTGGTATCGAACCCGCCGCGCACGTTGTACACCGTGGTGACACCAATCCGACGGGGCCGTAGCACTCGAAAGAGATCCTCGGCGATCCGCGCGGTGGCATGCTCCTGGAAGATCCCCACGTTGCGGAAGCTGATCACGTAGTACTTCAAGCTCTTGAGCTCGATGCAGCGATCCGAGGGCGTGTAGCGGATCGTCAGCGTGGCGAAATCGGGCAGCCCGCTGTAGGGACAGACCGCGCTGAACTCACGGGTCTCGGTGACGATGTCCTGCTCGGGCCCGTCGTATTCGAACGTCTCCAGCACGGCAACGTCGATCGCCTCGGGTCCGACGAACGGGAGTGCTCTGCCTTCTGCGATCGCCATCGTGGATCCTCATTCTTACCGGTTGAGCGGAAATATATCGGTCCGACGGGTCCCCGCGACGGGTAGGCGATGATTCCGCCGACCCCGTGCGGATTGCGATCCTCTCGACGAACGGCTCGTCAGCGCCTGGCTCGCGCACTCCGGGAGACGATCGTCCAACCCCATGCGACTGCGACGCTTGGAGCACCGGCACGACGGCTCACTTAGGGACACCCCCACGGGCATAGTTCCTGCCCCTCGATGGCGGACGTTTGCCTCTGTCGGGAGTACAATGCCACAGCACTCGCCCTGGACTAGGATCGGCGGTATGCCCGCCGCTCGACTGATCGCGCTGGCCGTGATGGTCGCATCGCTCCCGCACGGGGTCTTGGCGCAGGACTCGATTCCGGAACAGCCGCTGGTCTTTGCCGCCTCGCGCTACGCGCAGACGCCCGCCGAAGCGCCCGCCTCGGTGAGCGTGATTACCCGGGACGAGATCGAGCGGTTCGGCTATCGAACCCTCGGTGAGGTCCTGAGCGCCGCCGGCGGGATCTTCTCCAGCTACGATCGCAACTACACCTACGTGACCGTCCGCGGCCTCGCGCGGCAGGGCGACTTCAACACCCGCATCCTGCTCATGGTCGACGGGCACCGCGTCAACGACGCGGGGTCAGACGATGCGTACATGGGGACCGAGGCGATCGTCGATGTGGACGCGATTGACCGGGTGGAGATCATCCGCGGTCCCGGGTCGTCGCTGTACGGTACCAACGCCTTCTACGCGGTCGTCAATCTGGTCACTCGGCAAGGTCGGAAGCTCTCAGGCCTGTCGGTCAGGTCCGACGCCGCGAGCTTCGACTCGTACCACGGGTCGGCGGCCTACGGGAAGCGCTTCGCATCCGGTCTCGAGGCGATGCTCACCACCAGCGTGTATCACAGCGAGGGACAGAGTCTCTTCTATCCCGAGTTCGCCTCGCCGCTCACCAACAATGGCAACGCGATCAGCGCCGATGGCGACCGATACGAAAAGGCGCTCGGCACCCTCCAGTTCGGCGACTGGCGAGTGGAGGGCGCGTTCAGCTCGCGGCGGAAGTTCGTGCCGACCGGCGCGTTCGGCACGACCTTCGACGACCCCAACTTTCGCACCCGCGACCGGCAAGCGATGGTCTCGCTGGACTACGAGCATCCGTTCGCCGACCTGTCCCGCATCTGGACGACGCTCGCCTACAACTGGTTTCGCTACGACGGCATCTATCCCTATGGCTCGGTGATCAGCCGCGACTACACCTCCGCGGACTGGTGGACTCTGCAGACTCAATATCTTCGGCTGCTGGGCGATGGGCACAAGTTGACGGCGGGTGGCGAGTTGCGCTGGAACATGCGGCAGGATCAGGGCGCGTTCGACGTGAACCCGCCCGCGGTCTACCTGGCCGATCGGCGCTCGTCGTGGGTATGGGCCGGCTTTGCCCAGGGGGAGTTCCGGCTGGCTCCTCGCGTCTCTCTCGTCGCCGGCATCCGGTACGATCACTACGAGAGTTTTGGCGGCACGGCGAATCCCCGCGGCTCGCTGCTCTTCAAGCTGGACCCTGCGACTACGTTGAAGGCGATGTATGGGCGCGCGTTCCGCGCGCCGAACAACTACGAGCTGCACTACGAGGACGGAGGAAGGACGCAGGAGGCCTCGCCCGGGCTTCGGCCGGAGACGATCCACACATTCGAGATCGCGGCCGAGCGGCAGGTCGCTCGCGATGTCAGGGCGACGATGTCGCTGTACCACGTTCGGGTTCAGAACCTCATCGGACTCACGCCCGACACGACGACCGGTCTGCTGGCCTTCCAGAATGTCGACCGGGCGCGCGCCACCGGCTTGGAGGCGGAGGTCGCGGGACGGCTGGTCGGCCGACTCGACGGCCGGCTGAGCTACGCCTACCAGCACGTCATCGATGCGAGCACCGATGCGCCCCCGGTCAACTCGCCCCAACACCTCGCTCGAGTCGGACTGTCGCTTCCGCTGTTGGTCAATCGGTTGCGCGGGAGTCTGGAGGTCCGTTACGTGAGTTCCCGGGCGACCCGTTCGGGCGTGGCGGTGTCGGACTACGCGCTGGCCAACTTCACGCTGCTCGCTCACCCGTTCGGTGAGCGTGGACCGAGCCTGTCGGGGAGCATCTACAATCTCTTCGATAGCCGGTACGGCGATCCGGGTGGCGACGAGCACATTCAGGACGCGATCACGCAGGACCCGCGGTCGGTACGCCTCGGGCTCCGGCTCAGGTTTTGAGGCGGCGTGATGCGCGGGCTTGATCGTCGCGTTCCGGCACTGCTGGCCGTGCTCGCCGGTCTGGCGGGCCTACCCATCCGGTCTGTGTCGGCGCAGAGTCACCGCTACCAGGTGGTGGTGAACGCCGCGAGCCCGATCCGTAGCGTGCGCCGGGGGGATCTCTCGAAGATCTTTCTCAAGCGGGCCACCCAGTGGACCAGCGGGCAAGCGGCGGTGCCGATCGATCTGCTCGGGACCGAAGCCTGCCGGGAGGCGTTTTCACGTGAGGTCCACCAAAAATCGGTCGCCGCGGTGAAGGCGTATTGGCAGCAGCAGATCTTTTCGGGAAGGGACACGCCGCCGCCGGAAAAAGGCAGCGACGGGGAGGTGTTGGATATCGTGCGGGTGAATCCGAATGCCGTGGGGTACGTCTCGGCCGATCGTGAGCTCGGCCCCGGAGTCCGCGCCTTAGACGTGCTGCCTTGACGCGCGCCTCGCCGGCTGCGAAGATGGCGCCGGTGTGCCCGGTACACCGAAGAAACTCACCAGCCGAGCCAGCGAGTCTGCTTGTGCCGCCATCTGCTCCGCCATGGCCGCCAGCTCCTCCGCCGCGGCCGCGTTCCGCTTCGCAATGTCGTCGACCTGCCCGAGCGCCGCGCTGACGTTGGCCAAGGCGCCGGTCTGCTCCACCGACACCGTCGCCACCTCCTGTACCCGTCCGGCCGTTTCCCGAATCGACGGAACCAACGCCTGCAGCAGCTGGCCCGACCGGGTGACCGTCTGACGGCTGGCCAGCGCCACCGCCGCGATCTCCTTGGCGGAGGTCTGACTCTGCTCGGCGAGCTTGCGCACTTCGGCGGCGACGACCGCGAAGCCGCGCCCGGCCTCGCCCGCTCGGGCGGCCTCGATGGCGGCGTTAAGCGAAAGCAGGTGGGTCTGGGCGGCGATCCCGTCGATCATGCCGAGCCGCTTCGTGATCGTCTCCATGACGCCGAGGGTCTTCCGCATGGCCTCGCCGCTCTCCTCGGCGCTGGCCGCCCCGCTGAGCGCCATTTGCTCCACGATGCGGCTGCTCTCCGCATTGCGCGCCACCAGCGCGTTCACGCCGTTGAGGCTCGCCGTGGTCGTCGCCACGCTCGATGCCTGCTGCGTGGCCGACTCGGCGAGGTGCTGCGATGCCCCCGTGAGCTGGCTCGCCGTGGCGGCGATCGTCTCCGCGTTCGCGCGGATCTCGCCGATCACCTGGGACAGCTTGGTCGCCATCGCGACGAAGGCCTGGCCGAAGGTGTCGTTGGAAGAGCGCGGGCGCACCTGCACCGCCAGATTGCCGGCGGCGATGGCCTTGGCTACCGCCGCCGTCTCCGTGAGATACGCCACCATGTTCGCGAACGCATTGCCGAAGGTATCATGAGGAGAGCGGGGGACCACGCGAACCGAGAGGTCCCCGTGGCCGATGGCGTCCGCCGCCGCGGACATGTCGCGCAGATACGTGATCATGCTGTGCATCGAGCCCATGAGCTGCCCCACTTCGTCCGGCGAGGCGCCGTCGACCGAGACGTTCATGTCGCCTTCGGCCAGCGCGTCCGCCACTCGGACCGCGTGGCTGAGCGGGTCCGCCACCGACCGCCGGGTGAACCGGGAGAGGCCGAGCACGAGCGCGAGGGTGCCGAGGAGAATCAACCCGCTTAGGACCCAGCCCGTGCGCTGGAGCATGCGGGCGGCGGCGAAGGCCGCGCGAATGCGCTCCCGATCGTCACGGGTATTCGCCTCGAGCTGAGATCGAATGGCGGTGTAGTCGGCGGTCATCGACCGGAGCGCGCGGCCCATCGACTCGCTGTTGT
The DNA here is from genome assembly GCA_041491545.1 of Gemmatimonadota bacterium. Lineage (GTDB taxonomy): Bacteria > Gemmatimonadota > Gemmatimonadetes > Gemmatimonadales > GWC2-71-9 > DASQPE01. The sequence goes on from JBGPVE010000031.1 coordinate 15,905, forward strand.
CACCCGCGATGAGCCGTCGGCTGACGTCCCGGGCCAGCGTGTAGTACGCGCGGAATTCTCGGTCGAGGTTGTCCCCCCGGGCCGGATCCTGCACGTCGAGCTGGCGCGAGGCGTCGAGCACCTCGAGGAACCGATTGCGGAGGCTGTCGGCCTCGTTGAGGCGCTCCACGTCGGCGGCGGCAACGGCGTCCTGCATGGTGCGCTGGACGGACGCGAGCGTTTCCTGGAGGGTTCGACTCGCCTCGACCGATGGATAGTAGCCGAGCTGAATTCGGCGGAGTTGGCGCTCGTTGAGCACGCCGAAGGCGAGATTGACCAGAAGTACCAGCGCGAAGGCAACCGCGACAACGGTCGACAGCGCCGCCATTTTCTTGCCAAACGACAGCCCGGCGAATCTCCGCCGCCAATCCTGAACCATGAATGCCTCATACGGGACGAACCCCGCGGGGAGGCGCGGGTCTCGCATCGACGATATCGGAACCGGACAATTCGGAAGGGCTCAGATCCGCGGTCGCACGGATGCAAGCGTGCGCTACATTATACAGCGAAGCGGCTCTGATCTTCCAGCCGCCCTCTTCTCCGGCCCACGGCCCGCCGCTTTAAGACTGCGGTTGGACCATTCCCTGTTCCAGCCACCTATGCTCGTCCCGCAGGACCTGCTGGGCGACGGCGTAAGCTGCCGAGTCGTCGTTGGTGAACACGGCCGCGAACTTCTCCCGGACCCGGCGGCGCGCTTGGCGGCTGAAGAGGTCGGCCAGGTCGACTGGCCCCCGTTGGGTCGAATCCCGCTCGATCATCGCCTGGGCTCGCGAGCAGGCGGCGGTGATCGCGAGCAGCTCGGCCCCGATCTCCACCAGCCGGCCCAGAACCGCCTGCCGCTTCTCGAGCTTGGGCCCAAAGCGCACCATGCAATGGAAGAGCGTCCGCGCGAGCTTGCGCGATGCCCGGTTCACGAATCGGAGGTGGGTCGCCAGCGGCCCGAACTCAGCGTACCGCGGCGGGAGGCCCCAGCCGAGGTAGAGCTTCGGGTACCAGGCGCCGTAGTAGGCGCCGGAGCGGAGCAGGGCACGGGCCTTTTTCCCGGCGGGCGCCTTGGGGTCGATCAGATCGCCGGCCACCTTGAGATGCGTGTCGACCGCCTCACGGGCGATGAAGAGCCGCATGATCTCGCTGGAGCCCTCGAAGATCAGGTTGATGCGATAGTCGCGCATCATCCGCTCGATGGGGTCGGGCCGCTCGCCACGGCTTCGGAGGCTGTCCGCCGTCTCGTATCCCCGTCCGCCCTTGATCTGGAGTGTGTCGTCCACGATCCGCCAGCCCACCTCGGTGTTCCACATCTTCGCCATCGCGGCCTCGAGACGGATGTCCGCGCCGCCCCGATCCACCATGAGCGAAGCCAAGTCGGCGACCGCCTCCATCGCGAAGATCTCGGCCGCCATCCGCCCGATCTTCTGGGCGATCGCGTCGTGCTTGCCGATCGGTTGTCCCCACTGCACCCGCTCCGCTGACCAGCGACGCACCATCTCGAGGCACCGCTTGGCGCACGCCACCGCCGAAGCGGGTAAAGTGAGGCGCCCGGTATTGAGTGTGACCAGCGCGAGCTTGAGGCCCTTGCCCTCACCCCAGAGAATGTTCTCCACCGGCACCTTCACATCGTGGAAACGGATGACGCCGTTCTCCAGCGCTTTGAGACCCATGAAATGCAGCCGCTGCGCGACCTCCACGCCAGGCCAGGCCGTCTCCACAATGAAGGCCGTGATCTTGCGGGGTCCCGTCCGCGCCATGACGACCATGAGCTCCGCGATCGTGCCGTTCGTGCACCACAGCTTTTCGCCGTTCAGGATGTAATGCGTGCCGTCCGGCGAGAGCTCGGCATTGGTTGTCATTGCAGCGGGGTCGGAGCCGACGTTCGATTCGGTCAGCGCGAAAGCCGATACGGCGCCCTTAGCCAGGCGGGGTAGATACCTTCGCTTCTGTTCGGGAGTACCGAAGAGCTTGAGCGGCTGGGGCACGCCGATTGACTGGGCGGCGGACAGCAGGGCCGTCAGATTGCCGTCCTGACTGGTGACGAGCCCGATGGCGTGGGTGTAGCTGGTTTGACTCAGGCCGAGCCCACCGTACTCCTCGGGAATCTTGATGCCGAACGCGCCGATATCGCGGAGGCCTTGGAGCACGTCCGGCGGGATCTTTCCTTCTCGGTCGATGCGGTCGCTGTCCACGTGCTCGCGCATGAAGCGCTCGAGCCGCTCCATGAACGGGCGGGCCTTCTGGACCTCGTTTGGATCGAGCTGCGGAAAGGGGTGCACCAGATCGAGGCGGAACGACCCCTCGAAAAGCTCGCGGACGAAGCTGGGTGCTCGCCACTCCTTCTCACGGGCCGCTTCGGCGACTTCCCGGGACTCCTGTTCGGTGGCCAAAGGCTCCTGCGGGCCGCGGGGCGAGGGGAGGGGGGGCGCTATGGCGTCGGTCATGGTCGGGAACCGGTAGAAGGGCTCGGGGACACGGCGCTAGCCGCGGGCCGGCAGCGCCGCGCGGCCGTGGACACCGTGGAGCACGAGCTCGATGACGTGGCGCTTGCGCTGCTCGATAGCATCCTTAGTCGACAGATCGACCCCGAAGGCGCGGGCCACGGTCCCGGCATGGACTACCGGGAACCAGCACAGCGCCACGATGCTCAGCAGAAGATGGGCCGCGTCCCCCGACGGCGACGGATCGAGCCCCAACTCGACGGCGAGGGCCGCCAGGGCTTGGCGACCGGTGTGGAGCTCGGCCGGTGCGTCCGGCAGCACGCCGATCCCGCTCAGCGCCTCCCGCTCGAGCAGGCGGACGAAGTTGGGCCGAGCCACGAGAAAGTCGAAGTAGTCGCCAACCGCGCCCTCGAG
>JBGPVE010000032.1:0-18441 GCA_041491545.1 Gemmatimonadota bacterium
AGACGCGAGGTGAGGTGCGCCTGTCGGTGGGCAGCGCGGATCTTCATCCCGGTGACGCCGGCGGCATGACGGTCGACGCGGCCGGAGTGTTCCATCCGATGTGGGTGGATTTCAGCACCGGCGCGCCTCAGCTCTGGACCGCGGCGGTGACGGTGCCCGGCAGCGCGGTCCGCAACGGCAGCATATCGTTGGCGAACGCCATCGACGTCTCGGACCAGGTTACGCTCGACGTCATCAACACTCGGCACTACGTGCAGACCGGCGACCTCTACGTGACCGTTCGGCTCACCAACCACGCCGATTCGGCGTTCTCCGGCCCGATCCGATTCCGGGTGACCAGCATTCTCTCGGCGATCGGCGTGCCGTCGATGGTCGATGCCGAGATGCCCGACGGGTCCGGGGGAGGCGTCTGGGATCTCACTCCGGCGCTGATCAATAACGTGCTCCCGGCTCGCGGTACCTCCGCGGAGCGGACGTTCAAGGTGCATCTGACGCACGTGGTGGCGCCCGTGGGGTGGGGGCAGCGAGCGCTGGAGCTGTACGGCCGCGTGCTCGCGGGCGGTGGGTAGACCCGAGCTGGGGGATCACCCCGTCGCTACCCGCTCTCGGTGGCGGGCGACCACCACGCCGACCATCGCCACGACCCACCCCAGCACCACATCCCGCAGCAGCAACGCCTCCCTCCGCTCCACCTCCCGGAGCGACCGCACGGCGACCACGAATCCCCGTGCGGCGCCCGCTTCCGCTCTGGCGTACTGGGTGCGTCGCACGCTTCTTCGGGCGCGTGGGGCATGTCGTCAAAGCGACCGGCATGGACAGTTACGGCATGTTATAGGATATTAGCGGCAATAACTGGAGTCTTTATGGAAACCTTGAGCGCCCACACGGCCGCCGAACTCCTGCACCTCAACGTCAAGCGTGTGCAGCGCCTCGCCCGCACCGGAAAGCTCCCCGCCGTCCGAATCGGCCGCAAATGGCTCTTCCCGCGCGACAAAATCGAGGCGCTGCTGGGCCAACGCCGAACGATGATCCAGGCGCTGGATCTGAGCGCCCGCAATCAGCTCCGCGGTCGCGTTGCCGCCGTAGCCGTCGACGGGCTCATGGCCGAAGTGCGGGTGGCAATCGGTGATCAGGAACTGGTCTCGATCGTCACGCGGGCGGCGGTCGAGCGCTTGCGGCTGCGAGTGGGCGATGAAGTATTCGCGGTGATCAAATCGACGGAAGTGATGATCGGAAGGGGCGCGGAGATCGGATGAGGCGCCTGCGCATTGGGAGGACGCTGGGGCTCGTGGACGGACTCACTCAGGCCCGAGTCGTTGGCGTAGTGAGTCTGGCTCTCACGGGATGGTCGCGGCCGCTCGCCGCGCAGGAACGATCGCTGACCGTGTTCGCCGCCGCGTCGCTGACTGAAGCGTTCACGGAGGCGGGGCGAATTCTCGAGAGTCGTGAGCCCGGCCTCGAGATCCGGTTCAACTTCGCCGGCTCGCAGCAGCTCGCGCTACAGGTCGAGAGAGGCGCCGCGGCCGACGTCTTCGCCTCCGCCGACGAGCGATGGATGAGCACGGCGCGCGACCGCGGTCTCGTGTCCGACGATATCCAAGCGTTCGTCCGCAATCGTCTCGTCGCCATCGTGCCGACCGGCAACCCGGGCCGGGTGGATCGGCTCCAGGATCTCGGCAAGCGCGGACTCAAGATCGTGCTCGCGGCGGAGGCAGTGCCCGCCGGGAGGTACAGCCGTGAGGCCCTGCGAAAGCTCGCCACGGCGCCCGGCTTCGGCGCCGACTACGACAGGCGCGTGCTCGCGAACGTGGTGTCGGATGAGGAGAACGTCAAAGCCGTGGTGGCGAAGGCGCAGCTGGGTGAGGCGGATGCGGGGATCGTCTACCGGTCCGACATCACGGCGGCCGTGGCTCGCGCCGTGCGGATGCTGGAGATTCCCAAGGCCTACAACGTGATCGCGACCTATCCGATCGCCGTGCTCAAGGACGCGAGGAACCCAATGGCGGCGCGCGCATTCGTTGCGTTCCTCCTGTCAGGCGAAGGCCAGGCGCTGCTCGAGCGGCACGGCCTGCTGCGCAACACCGAGCCCGTGTCGGCGACGGCCGACTCGGTTCGCCGGTGAATCGAACGGGGTCCGGCGCTGGCGTCTTGATGCGGCGAGCCTGGCTGACGAAGCTGCTCGGCGCCATCTCGATAGCCGGCATTCTCATCCTGATTGCGCTCCCGCTGTTAAGCCTGCTGCTCCGCACTCCGCTCCCCACGCTGATCACGGCTCTGCGGCAGCCACTGGTCGCGCAGGCCATCCAACTCAGTCTCATCACCAGTCTCTGCACGACCGTCGCGATCGTCGTGCTCGGGCTTCCGCTGGCCTATCTGCTCGCCATGCACGACTTTCCCGGTAAGCGCCTCGTCGAGGCGATCGTCGATCTTCCCATGGTGCTGCCGCCCACCGTCGCCGGGGTCGGCCTGTTGCTGGCGTTCGGCCGCACCGGGCTCCTTGGCTCGGTGCTGCGTCCGCTCGGCATCGCCATCCCGTTCACCACCTTCGCCGTCGTGCTGGCGCAGACGTTCGTCGCCGCGCCGTTCTTCATTACCGCGGCCGCGGCGGGACTCCGGGAGGTCGAGCGCCGCTACCTCGACGCAGCCGCGACGCTCCGCGGGACGCCCGCCTACACGTTCTGGCGCGTCATGTTGCCGCTCAGTGCCCGGTCGCTCGTCGCCGGCGCCGCGATGAGCTGGGCCCGGGCGTTGGGGGAATTCGGCGCGACGATCACCTTCGCCGGCAATCTCCAGGGCCGCACTCAGACGATGCCGCTCGCCGTCTACATCGCGCTCCAGACCGATCTCGACGCGGCCGTCGCGCTGTCGGTGATCCTGCTGATCGTCTCGTTGACTATTTTGATCGCGCTGCGCAGCACTCCCTTCGGCTTGAATACCCGGACCCGTGCTCTCCGCCGTTCTTCGTAAGGCGCTCGGCGCGTTCCAGCTCGACGTCGCGCTCGAGGTCGACGGCGGGTCGACGCTTGTGCTCGTGGGCGAGAGCGGGGCGGGGAAGACCACCGTGCTCCGGCTCCTGGCCGGACTGGCGCAGCCGGACGAGGGCCGCATCGTTCTCGATGACTCGGTGTACTTCGATTCGGAGCGCGGCGTGGCCGCTCCGGCCTGGACCCGCAGTGTCGGCTACGTCGCTCAGGACTACGGGCTGTTTCCCCATCTCACCATCGTCGACAACGTCGCGTTTGGGCTGCGGGCGCAGGGAGTCGAGGCGCGGATCGTCCGGGAGCGGGTGGCTGCGATGCTGGCCCGGTTCGACCTGATCGGGTTTCGCGAGCGACATCCTCACGATCTTTCGGGCGGGCAGCAGCAGCGGGTGGCGCTCGCGAGAGCGTTGGTGCTCGATCCCCATCTCGTTCTGCTGGATGAGCCGCTGTCAGCCTTGGACCTGCAGACCCGCCGGATCCTCCGGGGCGAGCTGCGCCAGATCCTGGCGGGACTTCCGGGCGTGACCGTGTACGTGACCCACAATCCAATGGAAGCGATCGCGTTCGGGGACAAGATCGCGGTCGTCGAGGCCGGCCGTATCACCCAGGTCGGCACGGCCGGCGATTTGTTGCGTCACCCGCGGACCGGCTACGTGGCCGAGTTCATGGGTGTGAATCTCTTCCAGGGCCGGATCCGCGAGCGCGATCAGGGGGGGCTGGTGCGGATTGGGCTGGATGCAGGCGAGATTTCCGTGATCGACCCCGGCGGAGACGGTGAAGTGCTCGTGGCCGTCAATCCCCGCGAGATCATGCTGTATGCGACCGCGCCGGAGGGAAGTGCCCGCAATGTGTTCGAGGGAATCGTGACCGAGATTGTTGCCGAGCCCCCGTTCGGCGAGCGGGTCCGGGTCGCCATCGCGGCGCGACCACCGCTGGTCGCTGAGGTGACACAGCAGGCGGTCGCGGCGCTGGGGCTGCGCGAGGGGCTACGAGTATATGCGGCGTTCAAGGCGACGGGGACCGTGCCTTATCGCTGAGCCCTCCGCGCGGCCTCCACGGAGCGGTGGCGAACCGTACCGTCTGCCGGCTACAGTCCGATGCTCGCCAGAATCATGAACGACCGGGTCTTGTAGCTCGCCGTGCTGGTCACGGTCGCGAGCTTGAGATCCGTCAAGCCGTAGATGTAGCGTCCCTCGATGCCGACACCGAACAACGGCGCGCCGAACCGCACGCCCGCGCCGATCACGCCGGCATAGTCGGTCTTCTTGCGAATGGAGCTCGACGCGCAGGCATCCCCGCTGGCCGTCCGGCACCGCACTTCGAACGAGACCTGCGGGCCGGCATAGGCGAACGGCTGAAGCCCTGGCGTCGGGAGCGTCAGCTTGATGTATGCGGGAACATCGATGTAGTCGAGCTTGGTTTCGGCCGTCGCGAAGCTCACGCTCGAGTTGACCCCGCGCTGGGCGTACAGCCCCTCGATCCCAAATCCAACGAACCCCGCCCGGAACCCGGCATACAGGCCGCCCGCGAAGCCGGTGCGGGTCTTGAGGCTCCCGGGCAGAAGCCCCTTGTTCGATATATTGCCGAAGGAGACCCCACCTTTGAGTCCCACCTGGCCCTGCGCCAGACCGCTGGGCGGCGCCGCCAGGGCAACGGCGAGCGGAAGCACGAACAACCATGGACGCATATGACGGCTCCTGGAGCTGAAGGTTCGTCTCGGGCATGCTCTTCACGGTAGAACGACGCACCATAGCCGACATCCACATGGCGCCGCGTTGATCCACGTCACACTGGTGGACGGACACTGGAGGCACGCTCCCCCGGGCATGCCGCTTACGTGAGGTAGCCTCGAATCATCTCGTACACGCCCGCAATCTCCTCCCCCGTGGCGCAATACGGCGGCAGCAGATACACGGCGTTTCCCAGCGGCCGCAGGAGCACGCGGTGATCCAGCGCGAACGCCGCAAGCGGCGCCCCCCGCGGGTCCAGATACCCCGCTCGCCCCGCCACGTCGAACGCCGCCACCGTGCCGCTCACCCGCGGATTGCACACCGCCGGATGTCCCTCCAGTCGCGCCAGCCCCGCTCGATGCGCCATCTCGATCGCTGCCCGCCGCGCCGCGCACCCGTCATCGAGCAGCGCCAGGCTCGCGCGCGCGGCCGCGCACGCCAACGGGTTCGCCGTGTAGGAGTGCCCGTGAAAGAACGTGTGCCGTCGATCCTGGCTCAGAAACGCCGAAAAGATCGCTTCCGTCGCCACCGTTGCTCCGAGCGGCAGAAAGCCGCCGGTCAGCCCCTTCGACAGGCAAATGACGTCCGGCGAGATGCCCGCATACTCACAGGCGAACAGCGGCCCGGTGCGCCCGAAACCGGTAAGGACTTCGTCTGCGATGAGCAGCACGCCCGCGTCCCGGGTGAGCTGCCGGAGCTCGCGCAGCGTCTCGGGCTGCCACATCCGCATCCCGCCTGCGCCGAGAAGGAGTGGCTCGACGATCACGGCGGCCAACTCGTCTTTCCGCGTGTCGAGCAGCTCCCGCAGCGCCAGGACGGTGTCGCCCTCGGTCGGATCCGGCAGCCGTATCACCTCGAAGAGCTGCGGTCCGAACGGCGCCGTGAAGAGGCCCCGCGCGCTGGCGCTCATCGCGCCGAAGGTGTCCCCGTGATACGCATGCTCCAGCGCCGCGATCAGCGGTCGAGGTCGGCCGAGGTTGTGCCAGTACTGGAACGCCAGCTTGAGAGCGGCTTCCACCGCCGTGGAGCCATTGTCGGAGTAGAAAACTCGCGTCAGACCCGCCGGCAGTCGCGCCACCAGCTCCGCGGCCAGCGCCGCCGCGGGCTCATGGGTGAACCCCGCGAAGATCACCTGCTCCAGCCGGCCGGCCTGTTTCGCAATCGCCTCCGCGATGACCGGATGCGCGTGTCCGTGCAGCGTCACCCACCAGGACGAGATCGCGTCCAAGATCGCGCGACCCCGGTCATCATAGAGATATGCCCCCTCCGCGCGCACGATCGGTACCGGCGGCGGCGCCGTCGCGTGCGGCGTGTACGGATGCCAAACGTGCGCGCGGTCCAGCGCGAGCCACTCGACGGGTCGCGTCATGTCGAAGGCTGCGTCATGTGGCGGGCTGGCAGCGAGTCGCTCAACGCCCCGAGCAGCCCGTCGATCTGCTCCCCGGTATGCGCCGCACTCAGCGTGATCCGGAGCCGAGCCCGACCCAACGGCACGCTGGGCGGCCGGATCGCCCCGACGAGAAAGCCGCGTTCCCGGAGTCGCTGACCCACGTCCGTCGTGCGCTCGGCGTCGCCCATCATTACCGGCACGATATGTCCGGGTGCCGCGGGATCCGCCCCGCGGCCCAGCGCGACCAGCCCCACTCGAAGCCGCTCGGCGTTGCTCCAGAGCCGCTCGCGGCGCCACCCTTCCGCACGGCTCACGCGGAGCGCCGCGAGCGCCGCCGCCGCGAGGGCGGGGGGAGTTCCAGTCGTGAAGATGAACGACCGGGCTCGGTTGAGGAGGAAGTCACGCAACGTCTCGGACCCAGCGATGAACGCCCCCGACACTCCGAGCGCCTTGCCCAGCGTCCCCATCGAGACGTCGATCTCGTGGCCCACGGCCCAGTGTTCCACCGCGCCTGCACCGGTTTGGCCAAGAACTCCGGTCCCGTGCGCGTCGTCCAGGTAGATCCACGCTCCGTGCTCCCGAGCGAGCGGCACCAGCCGGTCGAGCGGAAAACAGTCGCCGTCCATCGAGTAGACGCCTTCGACCACGATGAAGCGCCGGCGGTATGTGCCGCGATCCTCCTCCAACAGCCGGGCCAGCGCCGTGAGATCGGCATGCGGAAAGCTCCGGGTGACGGCACGAGAGAGCCGGCAGCCGTCGATGATGGATGCGTGGTTGAGCGCGTCGGAGTAGATCACATCACCCCGCCCGGCGAGCGCCGGGATCGCGCCCGCGTTGGCGGCAAACCCCGATCCGAAGAGGAGCGCCGCCTCCGTTCCCTTGAGCCGAGCCAGCTCGCGCTCCAGCTCCTCGTGCAGCGGATGATTGCCGGAGATGCTCCGCGCCGCGCCCGCGCCCACCGGTTCGCTCGAGAGCGCGGCCACCGCCGCCGCCGCGATGCGAGGATCGGCGGCCAATCCCAGATAGTCGTTGGAGGCGAAGTCGACGACGCAGCGACCGTCGAGCTCCAGCACCGCGCCTTCGCGGCGCTTGGCCTGGCGAAGCGTACGGTGCAGGCCGGCGCGGTGAAGCACGTCGAGCTCGTGACTGAGAGCGGCGGTCAGGGTATCAGGCATGGGGGCATGGCGAAGGTCGGTGAGTGGACGCCGGTGCGCCGAACCCAAAGTATAGTTGCGGCGGCCGCTTCTTGCGCCGCGCATTTTGGTAGGGGTCTCGCCTGGCACGAGCGTCTTATATTGGAGACGGCCCGTCGTGCTGCATCCCCATCCCATGAGGTTCTTCCCTTGCACCCTCGCGCCGGCATTGCCGCCGCCCTGGCGCTCGCTGGCTGCGCGCCGACCCAGTCCGCCACGACTCGGCCCGATCGTTCCGCCGATCTCATCGTCCTCGCCCAACGGATCTATACCGCCGACAGCAGCCGGCCGATGGCCGACGCGCTCGCGGTGCGGGGTGACCGCATTGTGTTCGTCGGCAGTCGCGCCGACGCGCTCGCATTTCGTGGGCCGGCGACAAAGGTGCTCGACCTACCGGATCGGACCATCCTGCCGGGCCTCGCCGACGCACACGCACACCTCTTGAATCTTGGTCAAGCGCTTCGCCAAGTCGATCTCGCCGGCGCCTCCACGTACGAGGACGTGATCGCCCGCATCGTCGCGCGCGCGCGAGCGCTGCCGGCCGGAAGCTGGATCCTGGGGCGCGGCTGGGACCAGAACCGATGGCCTGGCCACCAGTTTCCGATCCACGACGCGCTCTCCAAGGCGGTGCCCGATCATCCGGTCGCCGTGGATCGCGTCGACGGTCACGCGGTCTTGGCCAACGCGCGCGCGATGGCGCTTGGGGGCGTGACCGCCGCGACCGCGGACCCCGAGGGCGGCCGCATCGAGCGGAAGGCAGGTGGTCGCGAGCCGACCGGCGTGTTCGTCGACAACGCCGAAGCGCTGATCACCCGCACGATTCCGGCGCCGTCGGACGAGGAGGTCAAGGAGGCGCTGCTTCGCGCGGCGGCCGAGGCCAATCGTTGGGGCCTGGTGAGCGTGCACGATGCCGGCGAGTCGGAGCATACCATCGCACTGCTCGAGGAGCTGGCGAAGAGCGGCCGGCTTCCCCTCCGCGTGTACGTCATGGTGGAGGACGACTCGGCCGCGCTGGCCCATGCCTTCGCCCGCGGCCCCCAGAACGCGCTCTACGACGGCCATCTCTGGATCCGCAGCGTCAAGCTCTATGTCGACGGCGCGCTCGGCTCCCGCGGGGCGGCGTTGCTCGCGCCCTACAGCGATGATCCGGGCAACACGGGGCTGGTGGTCAATCCGCCGGCTCACCTCCAGGATGTGGCCGCGCGCGCGCTTCGCGCCGGATTCCAGGTCGGCACCCACGCGATCGGGGATCGGGGCAATCGACTGGTGCTCGACGCCTACGAGGCCGCGTTCAAGCAAGTCCCCGCCAAGGACGCGCGCTTCCGCATCGAGCATGCGCAGGTCATCAGTCCCCAGGATATTCCGCGCTTCGCCCAGCTCGGCGTCATTCCCTCGATGCAGGCCACCCACCAGACGAGCGACATGCCGTGGGCCGAAGCCCGGCTAGGGTCGGAGCGCGTGAAAGGCGCCTACGCTTGGCGATCGCTGCTCAAGACCGGTGCGATCATCCCGGACGGGACCGATTTCCCGGTGGAAGCGGTCAGTCCCTTGCTCACCTTTCACGCGGCCGTGACTCGGCAGAATCCCGACAATCAGCCGGCGGGTGGGTGGTACCCGGCGGAACGGATGACGCGCGAGGAGGCCCTCAAGTCGATGACGCTTTGGGCCGCCTACGCCGGATTCCAGGAGGGCGTCATGGGCTCGCTGAGTCCGGGCAAGTACGCCGACTTCGTCGTGCTCGATCGCGACATCGTGGCGGCGGCGCCGGCGGCGATGCTTGCCACCCGCGTTATCGCCACCTACCTCGGCGGTGTCGCGGTTTACTCGGGACACTGACGCCGCAGTGTCGACGTGCATGATCATGCACGCCAACGGCTTCGTAGGGGTCTGAGGCATCTGAAGCGTCTTAACATGAAGAGGGACGCTTCCGGAGACGGCATCTGCGTGACTAGTCGAAGCGCTCGCGGACTCGATAAGACTCCTTCAGTAACACTACTCTGCTGTGCCGCGATCATCGCTGCTGGCGCCGGCCTTGGCGTCAGCCTGCTGAGTGGATCGATCGCGCGCGGCCTCGACGCGCCGCCGATCCCAGCCGCTTCCGCCACCGACTCCATCCGCCGGTACGACAGCCCCGTGTCGGACGTCCGCAACCAAGAAGCCTCTGTCGCTGCGGCGGACAGCTCATCGGAGCAAGGCTCACCGTGTCGCCGCGCCGGACCTCGGTCGGTCCGCTCTTGCTCCGTCGCTCCACCACGTGTCTCGCCGCCGCCCGTTTCGCCGTAACTCCGATGCCATCCGCGCCACTTGGTCGTGCACGCTCGATCGCTTGAAGAGTCCTCGCCTAACCCGGAGCCGACGCCCATGGAGCAGCGCCGCTGGCCGGCGAGCGTCCTCGTCGCAGTGCGGGACCTGGCTGCAGCCTCCTTCATAGAGTCGACGCTCTCGAAAAACTTGGACTTTCCGGTGTGGGTCTGGCATGAGACGGATGTGCATCGTGCCTGCCAGGCATCTAACGCGTTTCTGTTCCGGCTCGTGATTCTGGATCCCCGGCTTCCAGGGCAAGCGCCCGGTGAAGTGCTCCGCGCGGTGAAGAGCGCGGCGCCGCGCACGCCGCTCGTGCTCTATGGCGTCCAGAGTGAAATCCCCTCCGAGATGGAAGCCTGGCTCGCCGGCGCGGCGGACGTCGTACCCGAAGGCGAGGCCGAGGCCCTTGTTGCGGCGGTGCGCCGCGTGCTCGGAGCGGTCGCGACATTGGATTCGATCTAGAATTGCGCGCCGAGTAGGGGTAAGAGGGCCCTTAAGCGTCTTATTGTTGAGAACAATCGAAGTCCGTGGCGATTTGGCGCGTATTGCGGCCACGTTAAACAAACTGCTAAAAAGCGACGGCCCCGGCGCGTCGCGTCGGGGATTCTCATGTCCGTTGGCCGCGCGGCCCACCGGAAGATTCTGGTGGTCGATGACGATGCGGTTGTCCGTTCGCGGAGCGCCAGCATCCTCACGGCCGCGGGCATGGAAGTACTTCAGGCGGAAGACGGCTTTGCCGCACTCGCGATCCTCAGCCGGCGATCCCTAGAGATCGTGCTGCTTATTGCAGATACGGAAATGCCCGGGATGGACGGCTACGATCTCATTCACCGGGCGCGAATTCTCTGTCCAAGCCTCAGGTTTCTTCGTCTCGCGCGCGACACAAATGCCGCGCCGCCCGCAGAAGTGTCGGACTGTCGGAGCGTGCCGGCAGTCTCGAAACCGCTCGCTCCGTCGACGCTCCTAGCCCACGTTCGGTTGGCGCTCGCCTCGGGTGCCCAGAACGGAAAGCGCGAGGCGCCGACATCTAATGGATCGTGGGATCGCAGGGGGTGAACAGTGTCATTCTGGGTTTTGACTGAGAGACAGGATGGGCGAGTCGCGGTGCGGATCAAGCGCGCCCAGGACCGTCCGCGCCGTACGGTGAGCGACGATACGGATCCATTTCGTATTCGTGAGGAATGGCGGTGCGCCGACTGTGGGCAATGGGTCGAGCGCGACGCGCTGACCCTGGGCGACTCCGGTCGCATGATCGGCGGCGTGCCCGAGGTCGTGCCGCATTGCCTGGCGTGCGGCGGCACGGCCGATCCGTCGGGCCGACATGGTCGTCGCCGGGCGCATCACGACTGACGCATGCCCCCGTTTGGGGGGTGAGGCAATAGGAAGGTGGTGAGCGATGACCTGCGTGCTGGTGGCGGACGACGAGCCGGTCGTCCTGATGGTGGCTCGACGGGTACTCGAAGAGGCTGGTTACCGCGTCGTCGCGGCCCCCGACCCGGCGACCGCGCTCGATCTCTGGCGCCGCGAGCGGGCCGATCTGGCGATCACCGACATTCGAATGCCACCGCTCCGTGGCGTAGAGTTGGTGCTGGAGCTTCGCACGCTGCGACCGGCGGCTCCGATCCTCGTGATGACGGGAGGAGACCACGCTGAGCTGGTCGATCAACTGAATGCCGCAGGCCTGGGAACGACGGTCGCGGTTTTGATGAAGCCGTTCAGCCCGCCGGCGCTCCTCAAAGCGGTGGCGGCGGCCCTCGGTGGCTCGACAGCGCTCGAGCCGGCGCCGGTGCCCTAAGTTCGCTATTCTCCCGCAGCGCGGCTACGTTACATACGTTAGCTATGCTGAGGCCTACCTTGCTCGGCGCCCCATCGTCATACAATAGAAAGCAGGCTGCGCTATGCCGTCCTACTTCGCCAGAATCGAGCGCGCCAACGGCCGGTCCATAGAGCAGATCGAGGTCCGTGTCACCGTGGGAGAGCCCAACTCCGGGCGGACGCCATGGAGTGGGGAATTCGTCTCGAGAAGCCAAGACGGATTCTTGCCGAGCGAGCGATTCTGGGTCACGTTGAACAATGGACAGAAGGGAACGGCTAGCGTGAGCCGGACCCACTTCGATAGCCGCAAGCCGGAAGCGACCCGCGTCGAATTCACGGGCTCAGGCCCGCTGAGCTGAGCGGCAATCGACCGGCCGCCGCGCGGGAGCCGGTTGGCGGTCGGAGAATTACGGAGCGAATTGTGAGGAGAATAGAGTTGCATCGCCGCCTGGCCGAGCGGCTACGGGAGACGTCGTCGCATCTGTGGCCGACGGCAGCCCAACGGAAGCAGGTCGCCGATCGCGTTACGCAGGGATATCGCGCCGACAAACGAAAGCGTCGCTGGCTGCTGCAGGAACAGGCCGACCTCTACGTCGGCGACCCCGTCTACATCGTCCATCGTGCCCTAACCATGGCGTTTCGGGACCCTGTCAAGGAGCGGGCTGAAGCCGTGAGAGATGCGCTTGATTTTGTCGAGCGCGATGTCGTCGAACACACGGCTTCCTGACCCGAGCCCCTCGTATAGGCCCGCCTCACCGGCGGGCCTTTTTTCCTTTTCGGCCCACCGACCTACGCTCTTCAGCCCTGGCGCTCATGCTGACGGCGGCATTGTCACAGCCACGTCAACCGACGTATCAATGGTTCAGATGGTTCAGATTGAATGCCCTGGCGCCCGCGCCGGCGGCCAACATCACCCTGCCGGGGCATCGCCGATCGCGGGGCGCTTGCCGTATAATCAAACCGAGGCGAACGTAATCCGAACACCCCGACCACGAATTGGCCCGCTCCACGGGGCGTGGATACTTCAAGGCAGAGGAGTGCAAATGCAGATGCGTCGGCTCGGTAAGGCATGTGCCACCACAGCCGCGCTTGTTAGGCTGGTGGCTTTGGACGTTGACTCGATCACCGCACAGCAGCAATCGCCCCAGCCCACCTGCGACGGGCCGGAGTATCGGCAGTTCGACTTTTGGCTCGGGAGCTGGGACGTCTTGGGTGCGGACCGCAAAGCGCTCGAGGGCACCAACGACATTACGCTGGAAGAGAACGGGTGCCTCCTCCACGAGCACTGGAAGGCCTCCGACGGTACCCAGACAGGCCAGAGCTTCAACTTCTTCGACCGGCAGGATAAGCAATGGCACCAGGTATGGGTCGAGAGCCACGGCGGCGTTCTCGCGCTCGCGGGCCGCTATGAGAAGCAGAAGCTCGTCTATCTGGGCTCAAGGACCGACGCGCAGGGCAAAGCCGTGATGCAGAAGCTCACGTTCTTCCGCAATGACGACGGCACGGTTCGGCAGCTCTGGGAAAGCTCGGCGGACGCGGGGAAATCATGGAAGGTCGTGTTCGACGGCTTGTACAAGAAGCGCGCCTGAACGCAAAACCCCCGCTTCTCCAGTCGAAGCGGGGGTTTTGCCGGGGAGCCGACTGCCTCGGGTCAGGTCGTCAGCACATTTTCGTAGCGCGCCAGGTCGTCCAGGATCTTGCCGGTGCCGCGAACCACGCAGGTGAGCGGATCGGGATCGCACCGCACCGTGAGGCCGGTCTCCTGGCCCAACAGCACGTCGAGTCCCCGGATCAACGCACCGCCGCCGGTGAGCATGATCCCGTGGTCCAGGATGTCGCTCGCCAGCTCGGGCGGCGTCATCTCGAGAGCGCGGCGAACGGCGTTGACGATCTGCGAGACCGGCTCCTGCATCGCGTCGCGAATGCCGGCGGAGTCGACCCGAACCGTCTTGGGAAGCCCGGAGATGAGGTCCCGACCCTTCACGTCCATCTCTTCCTCGGGGTCGAGCGGCGCCGCGGAGCCGATCGTGATCTTCACCAATTCGGCGGTGGGCTCGCCAATCATCAGACTGTAATTCTTTCGCATGTACTGCACGATCGATTGATCCAGCTCGTCACCGCCGGTGCGGATCGAAGCGTCGCAGACGATGCCGGAAAGCGCGATGACGGCGATATTGCTGGTGCCGCCACCGATGTCGACCACCATATTCCCCACCGGCGTATCCACCGGAAGCCCCACGCCGATGGCGGCCGCCATCGGCTCAGCGACCATGAGGAGCCGCTTGACGCCGGCCGACTGCGCCGAATCGCGAACCGCGCGGCGCTCGACCTCGGTGATGCTGGATGGGACGCAGACGATGACGGTGGGCTTGACCCGAAGAATGCGGCGGTCGAGCACGGTGCGGAGGAAATGGCGCAGCATCTTCTCCGCGATGTCGAAGTTGGCGATGACGCCATCCTTCATCGGTCGGACGGCCAAAATGCCTTCCGGCGTCCGGCCGAGCATCCGCTTGGCCTCGAGACCGATGCCGCGAATCTCGCCCGTCGCCTGATCCACCGCGGCGACCGAAGGCTCGTTGAGGACGATGCCTTCGCCCTTCACCAGGACGAGCGTGTTCGCGGTTCCTAGATCAACGGCGATTTCGCTGGCGGGCCGCCAAGTGCGCTTCCGCCCATTATTGTGCACCCGATCTTCCGGGATCGCCGCGGGGTCACCGGGAGGTGCCGGGGGAGTGTCCAGAGCTGCAGTCACGATGGTCGCGTCCTTTGCAGATGTCCCGGTCCGCTTGCGGAATACCCGGTGTGGGATGCGTGGGGGCTCGGCGGTAGCTGGAGCCGTTGCCATTTCTGGCAAGATGCGATCCAAGAACCCAAGTCCGGTCCGGGCGCCAGCGGGCGGTCCCGACTTCGATCCGGCCGGCCCGCTCCAACGCTTTGTGGCGTAACCGGTTCGTCCACCGCATCCAATTCGGGGAGATTCTGCTGCTCACCCTCACCCAGCTCTTCTTCTGGCTCCTCCTCGGCGCGGCGTCTCTTGAGCCGGCCCGGTCGCGGCGATTCGCCCTGGTGGGATTGGTCGCGTTCGCGATCGGCGCGGGGGCGTTCGCGGTGAATCCGGGACCGATGCCCGCGCATGCCCTTGCCTTGCAGAGCGCCGATGCCGGGCTCCCACCCAGCTACATCGCGGTGAACGGCGGGCTCTTGTTGTTGGGCGTGGCGCTCGTGCTGGCATCCGCGGCTCAAGGATTCCGCGCGGCGCCGTTGGCGGGAGCGGTTGGGCTCCTGCTACTGGTAAGCGGCGCCGGCGTCACCTTCTGGTCGGTCGCACCCCTGGTGCGCCTGGCCGGCGCATGGCACGTTCTCGCGGCGGCGGCCGCGATTGGCGGGATCGGTCTGCTCGTCGCGCTAGTGGTGCGGGTGGCTCGAGTGGGTCGGGCCGTGCGGTGGCTCGATCGCGAGGTGCTGGCGCCGGCCGGCCCGCTGACGCCGTGGCCCCCGCCGCGCGAGGGCCCCGTCGCGGCGCTGGCCGCCGCTGCCGCGGGCAGTGCCGCCGCGGTATTCGGGCGACACACCGCGTTCGTTTTCGCCGGCGTTACCCTCGCGGCCGCTGGCGCCGCGTACTACTGGTGGCATCACGGGAGAAGCCGTGTCGTACGCCTGCTGCCCATCCTGCTCGCTGCGACGCTGGCGTCGCTCTACTGGTTCATGACGACGATCGCCGGACCGGTCGGGCTCTCGCTTCGAGCGCTGAGCGACGTTCCGTTCAGCCCGGCCGCCGGCGTGTTGGTGGCGCTTCCGCTCGGTCTGGCCGCGTGGGCCTGCGCCGGGCTCTGGCCGCTGCAGGGGGTTGTGCCGGGAACGCTCCTCGCGCCGCTCGGCGCCGCACTCTGGCTCCGCGTGGGCGTTCCCGCCGTCCCCGAAGGACTTTCACACTGGCAGCCCCTCCTCGTGCCCCTCGGAGCCATCGGTGTGTGGTACGGCGCCGCGGTCGGCAGCGTGCCTCAGGCGCTCGCCGCCCTGGCATTCGCGGCGCTGGCGAGCTTGGCGCCCGGATCTCCTCGGGCCGCGGAACTGTTATTGGGCGCGGCGGTGCTCTCCGAACTGGGCGCCGCGCTGCCGCGCCTTGGCCCCGCGGCCTCACGGGGGCTGAGCTGGGTGGTGATCGTGGCCGCCGGCTGGGGCGCGCTCGTCGGGTTGGAGGCTGGTCTGCACGCGCAAGTCGTGTACACGATCGTTGCCGCCGCCGGCTTTGCGCTTGCGGCCTGGACCGGTCTCGCCGCGCCGTTCGGCGCGGTTGATTCAACGGCCACCTCCACCCGGGGCCGATGACACCGTGCGCCGTGCGGTCGTTATCCTGGTGTTCGCAGCTCTCGCCCTCCTCGCCGTGATTGGGTTCCGCGCCGTCCGGTTCACCGCGCGCCGGCCGGCCACGCCTCCGGCTGATTCGCTGCCGATCGACTCTGTGGGCGCGGCGGAGAGACTGGCGGCCGCGCTTCGGATCGCGACGGTGTCGGAGGAGGATTCGGCACGGGCCGATCGAACCCGGCTGCCCGCCTTGCATCGCTACCTCGCCTCCACCTTCCCCCGGGCCCACGCCACGCTCACGCGCGAAGTGATCGGCCAGGGAAGCCTCCTCTACACCTGGCCGGGTCGCGCCCTCGAATTGCCCGCGCTGCTGCTTACCGCGCACCTCGATGTGGTGCCGGTGGAGCCGGGAACCGAAACCCGCTGGACTCATCCGCCGTTCGGAGGCGAGATCGCCGCGGGCTACATCTGGGGCCGCGGCGCACTGGACGACAAGTGCGCGGTGCTCGGCATTCTCGAGGCGGTCGAGACGCTGGTCGCGCGGGGATTCACACCCAGCCGCACGATCTACCTCGCGTTCGGGGAAGACGAGGAGTTGGGTGGCGCCGCCGGCGCCGCCCGTCTGGCCGCGTTCCTCGCAACACGTGGCGCCAGGATCGGGGTGCTGCTGGACGAAGGCGGCGTGGTACTCGAGGGCATCGTGCCCGGGGTTCGGGCGCCGGTCGCCACGATCGGCATCGGCGAGAAGGGTGAGATCAACCTGGCGCTCAGCGTGGCGACCGCCGGCGGGCATTCGTCGATGCCGCCCGACTGGACGGCGATCGGCCGCTTGAGCCGCGCGGTCGACCGGCTGGAGCGCCATCCGTTCCCGGCGTCGCTGGACGGTGCCACGCGGGAGCTGTTCGAGAACGTCGGGCGCGAAATGGACTGGCCGTTTCGGATCCTGTTCGCGAACCTCTGGCTCTTCCGGCCGATCGTGGAGCGGTATCTCCTCTCGGCGCCGACGACGGCCGCCACCATCCGCACCACGCTGGCGCCCACGATCATCGAGGGCGGGACCAAGGAGAACGTGCTCGCGGCGCACGCCCGCGCGGTGATCAATCTCCGGATCAGACCCGGCGAGACGGCGGCGGGTGTGACCGAGCGGATACGGCGCATCGTCGACGATTCAGCCGTTAGGATCGCGCCGGTCGAACCGGGGACCGATCCGTCGCCGATCTCACCCGTGGGGACGGCCGAATATGAAGCGATCGCGACGGCCGTCCGTCAGGTCCATCCGGAGGCGGTTGTGGCACCGTTTCTGGTCATCGCGCAGACCGATGCCCGCCACTACGCCGGACTCACCCCCAACATCTATCGTTTCAGCCCGGTCACGCTGGCTGCTGCGGACTTGGCGCGGGTGCACGGCACCGACGAGCGGATCGCCGTACCCGATTACGCCCGGGCGATCCGATTCTACGGGCAGCTCATGCTGAACGTCGCCCGCTGACGCGAAGCGTCGTTGACCCGCTGTCCCGGCGCGGGCATATTTGGCCGGACAAAATGGGACTGTTTCGCTCGGTGAACACCGAGATTACTCCGAGGAGTCGATCATGGCCTTTACTCTTCCCCCCTTGCCGTACGACTACAACGCACTGGAGCCGCACATCGACGAGCAGACGATGCGGATCCATCACGACAAGCATCACGCGGCCTACGTGAATAACCTCAACGCGGCGCTCGAGGGGCACGCCGCCTTGCAGAAGAAATCGATCGAGGAGTTGATCAGCAACCTGGATGCTTTGCCCGAGGCGATTCGCACGCCGGTCCGGAACAATGGGGGCGGGCACTTCAACCACACGTTCTTCTGGGAGATCATGCGGCCCGGCGGCGGCAAGGAGCCTACAGGCCGGTTGGCCGATGCCGTCGGGAAGACATTTGGCGGGTTCGCCCAATTCAAGGAGCAGTTCAACAAGGCCTGCATAGGCCGGTTCGGCAGCGGCTGGGGCTGGCTCACGCTCGACCGGGCCGGGACGCTCGCGATCGAGAGCACGCCCAACCAGGACAGCCCCGTGATGCAAGGCAAGACAGCGATCGTCGGCTGCGACGTTTGGGAGCACGCGTACTATCTCAAGTATCAGAACCGCCGGCCCGACTACGTCGCCGCATGGTGGAGTGTGGTCAACTGGACCGAGGTCGGGAAGCGTTACGACCAGGCGCGGACGTGAGCGCGGGCGTCATGGCTCTGCCCGCCACGGGCACGCCGGCCCCTGACTTCACGGTGCCCTCCACCTCCGGTACCGATGTGACGCTCTCGCAGCTCAGAGGGAAGAACGTGCTGCTCGCGTTCTTCCCGCTGGCCTTCACCGGCGTGTGCACCAAGGAGATGGGCGAGTTCACCACCGACTACGCGAAGTTCAAGGGCGCCAATACCGAGGTGCTCCCCATCAGCGTCGACTCCATCCCCACCTTGAAGGAATTCAAGGCGAAGGAAAAGCTCGGCGTCGATCTGCTGAGCGACTTCAAGCGGGAAGTGAGCCGGAAGTACGGGACCCTCATGGAGGCCACGTTCTTCTCCAATCGCGCGTACGTCCTGATCGACAAGGACGGCATCGTTCGGTGGACGTTCATGGAGGAAACGCCGGGAAGCCGGAGGGAGAACAGTGAACTGCTCGAGCAGCTAGGAAAGCTGGGACGGTAAAGGATGGGAGCGGGGGGGGGAAGACCGGGGCGCGGGGTACCCC
>JBGPVE010000033.1:0-17877 GCA_041491545.1 Gemmatimonadota bacterium
ACGCCGGTCTCGGGCATTCTGGGAGCGCTCGGCGCAATGCGCGACCGGCCCGATAGCACGCCGTTGCTGTCATCGCTGGGGAATAAGCCGACGCTGGTTTTGGCGGGAGCCGAAGACCAACTCATCCCGTCCACAGCCGCCTCCGCCATGGCCGGGGCCATCGCCGGTGCGCGGCTGGCCATCATTCCGGGGGCTGGGCATCTGCCCACCTTGGAGGCGCCGGACGCCACCGCCGAGGCGCTCCGGAGTTTTCTCGCCGGCCTCGGCTGAAACCATTTTCGGGTCTTGGGCGTTACTTAGGTCAGCGGTCCTGCCTGGTGCTCACTGGGCTCCGCTGGTTGAAATGATCCTACCTACAAACGGCCCGGAGGCCGGGTTCGCCCGACTTGCGGGCCGCCTTTCTGTCAACCAACGACCCTCCTCGGTACTGAGCCGAGGAGGGTCGTCTGTTGCGCCGGTGCGGCCGACTCCATCGCTGGCCGCTAGCGTTTCGGTCTGCCCGGCGGGT
The DNA here is from genome assembly GCA_041491545.1 of Gemmatimonadota bacterium. Classification (GTDB taxonomy): domain Bacteria; phylum Gemmatimonadota; class Gemmatimonadetes; order Gemmatimonadales; family GWC2-71-9; genus DASQPE01. The sequence goes on from JBGPVE010000033.1 coordinate 509, forward strand.
TATCGCTGTTGAATACGTCCTTATTCTTCGCGACATAGGCCTGCATGTTCGGCGGAACGTCCTCTTCGGGAAAGATCGCCGTGACCGGACACTCCGGCTCGCAGGCGCCGCAGTCGATGCACTCGTCGGGATGTATGTAGAGTTGGTCGTCGCCCTCATAGATGCAGTCGACCGGGCAGACATCCACGCAGGCCCGGTCCTTGACGCTAATGCATGCTTCGGTAATCACATACGTCATTCGGCTGCTCCTCTAGGCAACGTCGGGCGGCGACTGTGGGCGAGCGTACGACGGTCACGTCTGCGGGTACTTATACGAAGTGACCGAAGGGTTCGCAAGGGGGGCCTGGGGGGGCGCAATCCTGGGACTATCTTCATCGATGCCTTGGAGATTTCTGCTGTTAGCCCTGGCGCTGGCAGGCACCCGCCCCGCGCACGCGCAATCCTGCGTGCGGCCCCGGACCGCGTTGGTGCTCTCCGGTGGTGGCGCGAAGGGACTCGCCCACATCGGTGTCATTCGAGTACTCGACAGTCTCGGGATCCGCCCGGATCTGGTGGTCGGTACCAGCATGGGCGCTATCATCGGCGGTATGTATGCCAGCGGCTACAGCGGGAAGCAGATCGATTCGATCGTGCGGGCGCTCCCCGTATCCGCGCTGTTCCGCAGCTACGAGCCCCGCGCGCCGCGCGAGCTAGGATGGCTTCGTCCGCTGGCGCGTTGGGAGGAAGGCGAGGGCGGGTTCACGCTCGAGAGCGCCACGGTCGACGAGGCCCAAGTCAACACCCTCACCAACGTGGCGATGGCTCGAGGGAATCTGCTGGCGCGCGGCGACTTCGATTCCTTGCCGATCCCCTTCCGTGCAGTGGCCACCGATCTCGCCGACCGGAGCCCGGTCGTTCTCGGCTCTGGCGACCTGGCGCAAGCGGTGCGCGCGAGCTTTGCCGTCCCGCTGATCTTCCATCCTCTACGTGTTGACGGTCGCGTGCTCGCCGACGGCAGTCTGTCGGCTAATGTGCCCGTCGCGGTCGCCCGCGAGGCCGGGGCGGAGCGGGTGATCGTCTCCGACGTGGCAGAGCGTCCCGGCGAGGATTCGCTCAACCTCTACTCCCCGCTTGGCCAAGCCGACGTCCTGATCAATTACCTGTTCCTTCAACCGCCGGCCGCGCTGGGGCCGGCGGATATCGAAATCCGGTCCCGAGTGGCCGGCTTCCGGTCGCTCGACTTCAGGCCGGCAATGGCTGAGCGCTTGATCCGGCGCGGATTGCTTGCGGCTCAGGCGAGCCTTCGACCTGAGTCGTGCGGTGCTCCGGCGCGGGCAGCGCGCACAGTGCCGCCCACGCGGTTGACCGCGGTTGACGTCCGGGGCGTCGACCAGCTGGAGGAACGCTACGTCCTTGGGCGCCTTGGGCTCCGCGCGGAGGATTCGCTGCGGGACTCCGAAACGCGAACCGGGCTGCGTCATCTCGCTGCCAGCGAGCTCTACGAGGCGGTGTGGCTCAACCCGAGCGGGAGCGGCGATTCGGTGGCTCTCCACCTGTCGGTGCGTCGCGCGACGCACCGCGTGGCAGGCCTTGGCATCGCGTATGACAACGAACTCGGTGGCCGGCTCTGGCTCGGCGGCGTCGAGCGTCGGCTGTTGCACCAGCCGCTCGAGGGCAGCGCCGCTCTCTTCGTCGGAGAGCTTCGCAACGAAGCCTATCTCGGGATCCGGTCGACTGCGCCCCTGACGCGTCCGTGGCTCGTGCCCACAGTCCTGGGGCACGGTGTCCTGGAGTCGATTCGGCGGTTCGACTCGAGCGGGTCGGAGCTTCCATCGGTGAAAACCCGCGATCTCACGGGCTTTCTCGGGGTCGAGCTTCCGCTCCGGCGGGATTGGAACGTGCGGGTGGGCGGCCAAGGACATCTTTGGCGCGAGCCGGGTGGGCCTAATCGGTCCGCCGTCGGCGCCCTCGTGAGAGTCGAGCATGGCGGTCCCTCGTTGGACGAGACGGCCGTCGCAGAAGGGGTGTGGACCGCCGTGTACCGGCGCGTCGAGTTGCGCGGAGCGACGACCGTTTCGGTGGGCCCCGTGCGCTTGAGTCCGCGCGTGATCGTCGGGTGGGGCCAGGATCTGCCGCTCGAGTCGCAGTTTCCCCTCGGTGGCGACGGCGGATTCCCCGGGCTCCATCTGACCGAGCGTCGGGGCCAGCGTGAGGCACTGCTCGAGATGGGAGCTGCTCGACCGATCCGGGGGATTCTGTTCGCGCGGGTCACGGCCGTGGTGGGACGGTCGGCGGCAGGCGGCTCACTTCTCGGGAGCGACGGCTGGCTTGCCGGCGTCCGTGCCGGACTGGGTGCGGACACGCCGCTCGGTCCAGTCCGGGCGGAATACGGACGTAACACGGAGGGTCGCGGTGCGCTGCTCGTGCGGGTGGGGCGGTGGTTCTAGCCGGCGAGAAACCATGTGGCCATCCGGCGTGCGGCGGGCCGACAACGCGACACGCGCGCGAGCGTCGCCAGCGTGGGGCCGCGGACGAGTCGTGACCGGAGCGCGTGTGCCAACGCGTCGTGCCGCCGCTTCACGGTGAGCCATCGCCGCGTCTTGGGCGACGGGAAACCTGGGTCGAGAATTCGCCGAGCGGTTTCCTCCGCCGTGATTAGTGCCGCATAGATGCCTTCCGCCGTGAGCGCGGAGGGCACGCCGGCTGCATCACCGACCAAGTGCACGCCACCCGCAAAATCGAACCCCGCGCATTCCACTTCGAGTGTTGCCCCTTCGAAAGGCACCTGCCTCCAATCGACGCCGAGCGCGTCGCACCGCGCTTCGAGATAGCGCCGCACGGCGGCGGGTGGCACCACTCGCTTGGGCGCGACCGCGCCGATCGAGCTGTACTCGAGGTGGGGGAATACCCAGAAGTACCCGTTGGCGAGATCGGCTGAGTCGCACTCGATCCGAAGCGGCTCGAGGTGAAGGCCCGGCACGTTGAACTCGCCGGCGAAATAGCGTCGTTGATGCGGAAGGTGGAGGGCTCGGCGGATGGCAGAGTCCGCTCCATCGGCGCCGACGAGATGGGAGTAGCGGAGGGTTTGCCCACCGGCCACGAGCACCCGCCGCTCGAGATCGGGGACCGCTGCCGGCGTCCCGATTCTGATCTCGGCGCCGGCCCGACGAGTCCATTCGGCTTGGAGGAGCCCAAGCTGGCGTCGGGCGATCGTCCGCACCACCGCCGCGTCGGCGTCGAGAGTCTTCGGCGCCTCGCCGTCGAATGACACGTAGCCCGTGCTCTCGAGTCCATGCTGCCGCGTGAGTCCGAGCGGCTCGAGCTCGCGCACCGATTTCCGGGTGAGTCCGCCCGCGCAGGTCTTGGGGCCGATGCTCTCCTTTTTCTCCAGGACGAGCACCTCCCGTCCTGCTTCCGCGAGCACCTGCGCCGCCCGGAGTCCCGCCGGTCCGGCACCGACGATCAGGTGCTCGACCGTCTCAACCATCGATCAGCTCAGATGGGCGCGCAGAAACGCGAGCGAGCGCTGCCAAGCGAGATCGGCCGACGGCGCGTGAAATACCTCGGGGCGGGAGTCGTTGAAGAAGGCGTGGCCGGCGTCGTAGAAGTGCGCCTCAAACGACCTTCCTGCCACCTGGTACCGCTCCGCGAGGGTGCGGGCGTCTGCTTCCTTCACCGAGCGGTCACTCCGGCCGAAGTGGGCGAGCACCGGCACGCGGAGCTTGGCCGGGTCGATGGGCACGTTGGGATGCAGCCCGTAGAACATCACAGCGGCCGCGAAGGTGTCCGGGTGCTCCTGGGCCGCGAAGAGCGCAAGCTGGCCCCCCATGCAGAAACCCAAAATTCCGATCTTTGTGGGCTCGACTTCGCTCAAAGTCCGGAGGTACTCGCCGGCGCCCTTCATGTCCTTGGCGGCTTTCGCGATGTTGAGGGCCATGAACATCTTGTCGGCTTCATCCGGACTCTTGGTCTGCTTGCCGTGGTAGAGATCGGGCGCGAGTGTAATGAAGCCCTCCGCCGCGAATCGGTCCGCCACTCGTTTTATGTGATCCACCAAGCCCCACCACTCCTGAATCACCACAAGACCGGGGCCCCTGCCGGCGCTGGTATTGAGATAGCCGGGGGTCGTCCGCCCGTTGGCGCGGAACTGGATCATGTGACCTGGCATGCGAACCCCTCAGTCGGCGAGGGCGACGTAGGTGCCGTACAGGATCACGGCCAGCGCCCCGGCTTCGTAGATGGTGGACTCGAGCGCGATTCTGCCCTTGCGCCGGCGCCGCATCATATCGAGAAAGCGCTCCGACCCGTCGCTGGGTGGAGCGGCGCAGGTGGCGGTGAAGTCCTGTGTCACCGGTCGGAGAAAACGAGTCGTGCTCTCTTGCACCAGCACACTCGCAGTGAGATCGTAGCGGCGCAGCATCGCCCACGCGAAGCCATAACCCGCGAGCAACGCGACCGTACTCAGGCTGCCACCAAAGGCGTGCTGGCGGTGGTTGAGATTTGGCTCGAGAGGAGCCCAGAGAATCACCCCACTTGCCAGGCATGCGCGAACCGTGACACCAAGCGCGCGACTGAGGGGAATCTCTCGATAGAGCAGCTCTTGGAGTGCGGCGGCATCCAGGTCGGACATGGTCAACCGCTCTCGACCTGGGCGAGTGCGCGGGACAACGCGTCGACCGCGAAGTCCGCGTCTTCGGCTGTAATGCAAAGCGGCGGCTTGATCCGCAGCACATTACCGTCGAGGCCCCCTTTCCCCACCAGCGCTCCCAGCTCGCGCAGATGCTCTAGCACATGGAGCGTCTCCTCCTTGGCCGGCACCTGGGTGCCGCGGTCGCGCACGAGTTCGACGCCCAACATGAGTCCCATGCCCCGCACGTCGCCGATCAACCGATGCCGCGCCATGAGGGCCCGGAGACCGGTCTTGAGCCGGGCCCCGACCACCCGCGCATTCTCCTGCAATCCGTCCTCGTCAATGACGTCGAGCACCGCGAGCCCGGCCGCCATCGAGACCGGATTGCCGCCGAATGTGTTGAAGTGGATCCGCTGGGTCAGCGCCTGAGCGATCTCACGCCGCGTGGTCACCGCCGCGAGCGGCGTCCCGTTGCCGATGCCCTTGGCCATGGTCACGATATCAGGGACGACGCCGAAGGCTTGGAACCCCCAATAGTGGTCACCGGTGCGCCCGAAGCCGGTCTGAACCTCGTCGGCGATGCAGAGCCCCCCGTGCTCCCGCGCCACCCCGTACGCCTCCCGGAGATAGTTCGGGGCGCCATACGTTACACCGCCGACGCCCTGAATCGGCTCGGCGATGAAGGCAGCGATGCGTCCGGGCGTGCCGTATCGGATGAGCTCGTGAATATCAGCGGCGCTCTTGGATGCGATCTCCTCGGGTGTGCCGCTGAACGGGCTCCGGTACGGGTCGGGACACACCGCGTGATGGATACCGGCGCTCTGCTGGGTCGGAAACTTCCAGGTGTGATGGGAGGTCAGCGCCATCGCGCTGGGCGACCCGCCGTGATAGGCGTTGCGCGTGGCGATCACGTCGCTATTGCCCGTATACAGCCGCGCCATCGTAACCGCGAGATCGTTGGCTTCGCTGCCGCTGTTGACGAAATACGTGACCTCGAGGCCGGGCGGCATCTTGGACGCCAACCGCTCCGCCAGCCGAGCGAGATTGGGGTGCAGGTAGATGGTGGAAGCATGCTGCAGGGTGGCGGCTTGCTCCTGGACCCGAGCGACGATCGTGGGGTGCGAGTGGCCGCAGGCCACGGTGGCGATCCCGGCGAAGAGATCGAGGTAGCGCCGTCCGGTCTCGTCGTAGAGGTATTGCATGTACCCCTCGACGAGCATGAGCGGTTCTCGGTACAGCGTAAACACGGAGGGATGGGCGTACCGCTGTCGGAGTGCCAGCACCTGCGCACGGGAGGGACCGGTATACGGCCGCGGCCGGTGATCGCACGGCGGCAGCTCCGGGGGCGCTCCGGTCATCACGGTGGCCATCGGTATCGTCCTCAGGACATCCAGTTCGTGCCCGCTTCGCGGGTCCACTTGGTGGTGATCTTCTTGGACTTGGTCCAGAATTCGATGGAGCCCGGTCCGGTGATGTCCCCGACCCCGAATTTGGACTCGTTCCATCCCCCAAATGAAAAGGGCTCCCGTGGAACGGGCACGCCGACGTTGATGCCAACCATGCCGGCGCTCGCGCGGTCGATCAGCTGCCGAGCCGGTCCGCCACTCTCGGTGAAAATCGCGGCGGCATTGCCGTAGGGAGAGCGTTGCTGAATCGCGATCGCTTGATCGAGGTTCGGCGCGCGCACGATGGCGAGCACCGGTCCGAAGATCTCTTCCTGGGCGATTCGCATCTCCGGGCGAACCTGATCCAGAATGGTCGGGCCGACGTAGAAACCGGCCTCATGACCCGGGACCACCGCGTTCCGTCCGTCGAGCAGCACCACGGCACCGGCGGCCTCTGCCTCGGTGATCGCCTGCTCGATCCGCACCCTCGCCTCTCGCGAGATCACCGGGCCGACATCCCGCCCTAACACCAGGGCCCGCCCGAGCTCGACCAGGCGGCTCACGATGTGGTCGCTGCCGGTCACCGCCACCAGCACCGAGGCCGCCATGCATCGCTGGCCCGCGCAGCCGGACATCGAGGCGAGCACGTTGCCCGCCGTGAGCGCCGGGTTCGCGTCCGGCAGGACGATGAGATGGTTCTTGGCGCCCCCGAGTGCCAGCACGCGCTTGAGATTGGCGGTGCCTCGGCGATAGACCGCCTTCGCAGTGGCGGTCGATCCGACGAAGCTGATGGCCTCGACATCGGCATGATCGGAGAGCGCCTCGACCACCGGCCGGCCGCCATGCACGATCCCGAATACACCTTGGGGCAGCCCCGCCTCCTGAAGCAGCTCGGCGATGCGACCCGCGCTCAGCGGCACTCGCTCCGACGGCTTGAGCACGAGGCAGTTGCCGAGCGCGATCGCGTTCGGGATGGTCCAGTGGGGGACCATCGATGGGAAGTTGAATGGCACGATCGACGCCACCACGCCGAGCGGATATCGCTCCACTCGGCACTCGACGCCGCGGCTCACCTCCAGCACCTGGCCCAGGACGAGCTGCGGCAGCGAGCATGCAAACTCGGTCAGCTCGATGGCTTTGAGGATCTCGGCGTCGGCCTCGCTCGGAAGCTTGCCGTTCTCCTCGGTCACGAGTGCAGCGAGCTCATGCCGGTGGCGCTCGAGCAGCGCCCGATACCGGTAAAAGACTTGAACTCGTTCCTTGATCGGCAGTGACGACCAGCCCGAAAAGGCCCGACGGGCGGTCTCGACGGCCACACGCACCTCCCGCTCGCCGGACAGCGGGACTCGCGAGATGGTGTCACCTGTGCTGGGATCGTGGACGTCCAGCATGTCGCGCGGGCCGTCCACGAAGTGACCGCCTACGTAGTTGCGGACGATCGGGTACTTGAGCCCCGCCGGCGCCGAAGGGCGGCGCGCCTCAACCGATCCTGAGGTGGGAGGAATCATCGTATATCGGGGTCAGCGACTCAGGGCCTACCCGAGGTCCACGCTACTGCCCGCGTAGCTCTCGGTACGTGGCTCCGGCGGGCCGTAGCGGCCGTTGTGCGAATGAATCCGGTTCCATTCTTCCCGCAGGCAGAAGGGATCTAGGCCGTGGGATCGATCGACGGCCAACACGCCGTCGAGATGATCGATCTCATGTTGCACGAGCTCGGCGCGATCTCCCTCGAGTTCGTCTTCATGCCACTGCCCCTTCACATCCTGGTAGCGTACCCGGATCCGGTAAGCCCGCGCGACACGGACGAGAAGGTTGGGGAAGGAGAAGCAGTCGTCCCAGACCCAGAAATCCTCAGTCCCGATGTCGAGGATCTCCGGGTTGATCAAGGCCCAGGGCCGGTCCATTTCGATGTATATCATTCTGACCGGCGCCCCGATTTGGGGAGCCGCGATTCCGCGCCCGGCACCAAAGCGAGACTGCCAATCGCGGAGGGTCTCTCGAAGATCATCGAGAATGACGCGGACAGCGGTCGAGCCTGGCTTGGTGATCGGCTCGCAGCGCGCGCGAAGAATCGGATCGCCCAGGAGGCGAATACGGTGGATCGCCATGCGGATCCTCCCTAGTAAGGCGGAGGCCAAACTGGTTTCGGCGAGCCCAATATGGAGTGAGGGGGTGGGAAGTACTAGACAGCACGACGACGGTCGACTGTGCATGGGGTTTGTGAAAGTAGTACGATAATGTACTACTAACGTCATAAACGTCTGCGACATAATGCTTAACGATGATTCGCACCAATTTAGTGGCACGAATTGACAATTCCGAATCGCAGCCTTAGGATTCGTTCAGTATGGGTGCATCGCTTCCTCAGGCTCGGTCTTCGACCGGTGTGCCTCCGGGCCGCAAGGGCCCGCGTGGCGAGATCCTTATTGAGCTCAAGCGAGCCCAGCCCCGTACCGCCAAGGAACTCGCCACCAAGCTTGCTGTATCCCTCAACGCCATCCGTCATCATCTCAAGGAGCTCGAGGCCGAGGGGCTGGTCGAATACCAGCGCCAGCATCGAGGTGTTGGCGCTCCCGTCTTTGCCTACCGTCTGAGCGTGCTGGGAGACGGACTGTTCCCTCGGCGCTACGAAGCCACCCTGCTCGAGTTCTTGGACCACGTGGTCGCGCAGGAAGGACGCGAGGTCGCGGTGCGGGTGCTGGAAACCCATTACGCCAGCCTGGCCCGGCGGCTCAAGGTCGAGTTGGTCGGCGCGCCCCCGGCTCAGCGCCTCGAGGCGGTTGCTCGAGCCCTGGCTGACGAGGGCTATATGGCCGAGTGGCAGGGCGCTGGCGTCGGCACATTGGGGACACTGACCGAGCACAATTGCGCCATTCACGCTGTGGCTGAACGATTTCCGGAGCTATGCGCCGCGGAAGCCAGGTTCCTGGAGGAAGTGCTGGGTGCGGCGGTGGATCGCCGGGCGCACATCCTCGAGGGCTGTTCCAGCTGTGAATATCACGTGCGCTTCGCTGAGCCAATCCGGGCCAAGTTCCCGGAGGAGACCGTATGACTTCCCCGGTCGAAACGCTGGTCAATCGCGAATACAAATACGGCTTCGTCACCGACATCGAGTCGGACGTCGCCCCAAAGGGCCTGAATGAAGACATCGTTCGGCTCATTTCGGCCAAGAAGCACGAACCGCCGTTCATGCTGGAGTGGCGGCTGAAGGCGTTCCGGGGCTGGCTCAAAATGACGGAGCCGCACTGGCCGAACGTCAAGTATCCCCCGATCGACTACCAAGACCTGCGCTACTATGCGGCGCCTAAGACCCAGAAGCCGCTCGGCAGCCTTGACGATGTCGATCCCAAGCTTCGGGAAACCTACGAGAAGCTCGGGATTCCGCTGTCCGAGCAGAAGATCCTGGCGGGAGTCGCGGTGGACGCGATCTTCGACAGCGTATCAGTCGGCACCAGCTACAAGAAGAAGCTGGGCGAGATGGGCATCATCTTCTGCTCGTTTGGCGAAGCGGTTCACGAGCACCCCGAGCTGATCGAGAAGTATCTGGGCTCGGTGGTTCCGGCGAGCGACAACTTCTTCGCCGCGCTCAACGCCGCGGTCTTCAGCGACGGCTCGTTCGTCTACGTGCCGAAGGGCGTGAAGTGCCCGATGGAGTTGTCCACCTACTTCCGCATCAACGCGGCGGATACCGGCCAGTTTGAGCGCACGCTCATCATCGCCGATGAGGGGGCCAGCGTGAGCTATCTCGAAGGGTGCACGGCGCCGAAGCGTGACACCAATCAGCTGCACGCCGCCGTGGTCGAGCTGGTGGCGCTCGACGGGGCCACAATCAAGTACTCGACGGTGCAGAACTGGTATGCCGGGGACGACGAAGGTCGCGGCGGGATCTACAACTTCGTGACCAAGCGCGGGAAAGCGCTTCGCGACGCGAAGATTTCCTGGACTCAAGTCGAGACCGGCTCCGCCATCACCTGGAAGTATCCAAGCGTCATCCTGCAGGGTGACAACTCGGTGGGCGAGTTCTACTCCGTGGCCGTGGTCAATCGGCATCAGCAGGCCGACACCGGCACCAAGATGATCCACATCGGGCGGAACACCCGGAGCACCATCGTCTCGAAAGGCATTTCGGCGGGCCAGGGGAACAACAGTTACCGCGGTCTCGTCAAGGTTCTGCCCAAGGCGGAGGGCGCGCGGAACTACACCCAGTGCGACTCGATGCTGATCGGGAATCGCTGCGGCGCGCACACCTTTCCGTACATCGACGTTCAGAACCCCACGGCGTCGGTGGAGCACGAAGCCTCGACCTCGAAGATCGGTGAGGATCAGATCTTCTACTGCAAGCAGCGAGGCCTCAATACCGAAAATGCGATCTCCATGATCGTCAACGGTTTCTGTAAGGAAGTCTTCAAGGAGCTGCCAATGGAGTTCGCGGTCGAAGCCCAGAAGCTCTTGGGCGTGAGCCTAGAAGGAAGCGTCGGATAGAGGCGCTCACTACGCAAACGGGAGTCTGACAGTGCTGGAAGTCAAAGACCTTCATGCCGCCGCCGGCGGCACCGAGATCCTCAAAGGCATCGCCCTCACGGTGAACGCGGGCGAGGTCCATGCGATCATGGGGCCGAACGGCTCGGGCAAGAGCACACTGGCGCAGGTGTTGGCCGGACATCCGGCCTACGAGGTCACCAGCGGCCAGGTCTTCTTCGAGGGCCGGGATCTGCTCGAGCTCGAGCCCGAAGAGCGGGCCCAGGCTGGCCTCTTTCTAGCCTTTCAGTATCCGGTCGAGATTCCTGGTGTGACCAACGCTTATTTCCTTCGGGCCGCCTACAACGCCCTGCGGAAAGGGCGGGGGCTGGACGAAGTCGACCCTATGGACTTCCTCGACGTGCTCGAGGAGAAGCTCAAAGTGGTCGAGTGGGGCCCGGAAATCATGAGTCGTGCCGTCAACTCGGGCTTCTCCGGTGGTGAGAAGAAGCGGAACGAGATCCTCCAGATGGCCGTTCTCGAGCCCAAGCTCGCGATTCTGGACGAGACGGACTCGGGGCTCGACATCGACGCGCTTCGGATCGTGGCCGCGGGGGTGAACAAGCTCCGCCGCCCCGACAACGCCACGATCGTGGTGACGCACTATCAGCGGCTGCTCAACTATATCGTGCCCGACTATGTCCATGTCCTGTCGGGTGGCCGGATTGTGAAGTCGGGCGGCAAGGAGCTGGCGCTGGAGCTCGAGGCGCGCGGCTACGAGTGGGTCGAAGAAGCGGCGGGGGTGGTGTGACCGAGACGTATCTCCGCCAATTCGAATCCTTCGCGGCCAACGGCGGCGCAGAGGGCCCGGCCTGGTTGCCCCAGCTCCGCCGCACCGCCATTGATCGATTCGCCAACGTGGGGTTTCCCTCCTCCAAGGATGAGGAGTGGCGCTTCACCCCGGTGAGCCCCATCGTGCGGGGCGAGTTCCGGCCCGCGGGCTCGGCGACGGTGAGCCGCGAGGCGCTCGCCCCATTCCTATTCGGCCACCCCGAGTGGCCGCAGCTCGTGTTCGTGAACGGCAGGTTCGACCCGGCGCTATCGGTCCTTCCGACGCTGCCGAACGGCGTGCAGCTCGGAAATCTCGCGACGGCGCTTCGGACGGACGGTGCGCTGCTCGAGAAACATCTGTCGCGGCATGCCGGCCTCGAGGGCAGTCCATTTACCGCGCTCAATACCGCCTTCATGCGGGACGGCGCGCTGGTCTACATCCCGCCCGACACGGTGCTCGAGCGGCCGATCCACCTGGTGTTCGTGAGCAGCCCGGATGCGGCTGACACGGTCGCGCACCCGCGAAATCTGATCGTCGTGGAGCGGGGAGCCAAAGCGTCGGTGGTAGAGAGCTACGTCACGCTCGCCGAGGGGGCGACCTACTTCACCAACGCGGTGACCGAGGTTTACTCCGGCGAGAACGCGTGGACCGAGCACACCCGGATTCAGCGGGAGAGTGAGCGGGCCTATCACATCGGGCTCACCCAGGTCGACCAGGCACGAGACAGCCACTACCGGTCCTTCACGCTTTCGATGGGCGGCGCGATCGCCCGGCACAACCTGCACGTGCGGCTCAACGCCTCCAATATCGAGACGTTGATGTATGGGCTCTACCTCACCCGCGGCGATCAGATTGTGGACAATCACACGGCCATCTACCACGACCATCCCAACTGTCACAGCTGGGAGGTGTACAAGGGCATCCTGGACGATCGCTCCCGCGCCGTGTTCAATGGCAAGGTCTTGGTCAAGCCCGAGGCGCAGCAGACCGACGCCAAGCAGACCAATCGCAATCTGCTCCTCTCCACCTCGGCCAGGGTCAACACCAAGCCGCAGCTCGAGATCTTCGCGGACGACGTGAAGTGCACGCACGGCGCCACGGTGGGCGCCCTCGATCAGCTGGCACTGTTCTATCTGCGGAGCCGCGGCATCCAACCGGACGTCGCGAAGCGAATACTGACATACGCATTTGCCGCCGAGGTCGTGGATGAGGTGGCGCTCGAGCCGGTACGCGAGACGTTGAATCGGTTGGTCCTGACGCGCCTGGGGTACACCGAGTGAGGGTGGGCACACCATGACCGTGGCTTTCCCCGTCCGCACCAGCGACCGACCGGCCACCCCGCCGCTCGATGTCGCGCGCCTGCGGGCCGATTTCCCGATTCTGGCCACACAGGTTCACGGCAAGCCGCTGGTGTATCTGGACAACGCGGCCACGACCCAGAAGCCTCGGGCGGTGATCGGGGCAATCAGTCACTATTACAGCGCCGAGAACGCCAACATCCACCGAGGCGTGCATTGGCTGAGCGAGCGCGCGACGCTCGCATACGACGGCGTGCGCGCGAAGGTCGCCCGCTTTCTAAATGCCGGCTCGCCGCACGAGATCATCTTCACTCGGGGCACCACCGAATCGATCAACCTGGTGGCCCAGAGCTACGGACGCACGTTCCTCAAGCCGGGCGACGAGATCCTGATCACGGCGATGGAGCACCACGCGAACATCGTTCCGTGGCAACTGCTGGCGGAGCAGGTGGGAGTCGTGCTCCGGCCCGCGCCGATCAGCGATACGGGAGAGCTCGAGCTTGACGCCTTCGAGGCGCTCTTGAACGAGCGGACTCGGCTCGTGTCGGTGGTGCACCTCTCCAACGCGCTCGGCACGATCAATCCTGTCAAGCAGATCGTGGCACTGGCCCACGCACGGGGCATTCCGGTGCTGGTGGACGGCGCCCAGTCGGCGTCCCACCTGGGCGTCGATCTCGCGGAATTGGGATGCGATTTCTTCGCGTTCTCCGGGCACAAACTGCTGGGTCCGACCGGTATCGGTGTCCTCTATGGACGGGAAGCGCTGCTCGAGCGGATGCCGCCGTACCAGGGCGGCGGGGACATGATCTCGTCGGTCACGTTCGAGCGGTCCACCTGGGCACCGGTTCCGGCAAAGTTCGAGGCTGGGACGCCGCATATCGCGGGCGTCATCGGGCTCGGCGCCGCCATCGACTATTTGGAGACGGTGGGGTTCGGCGCGATCGCGGCCCATGAACGCGACCTCCTGACCTACGCGAGCGAGGCCGTCGCCTCCATTCCGGGCATACGGATCGTAGGCACCGCACGGGAGCGGGCGAGCATCCTCGGCTTCACGCTCGACGGCGTACACCCGCATGACATCGGCGCTGTGCTGGATCACGAGGGCGTCGCGATTCGGGCGGGCCACCACTGCGCGCAGCCAGTGATGCGGCGATTCGGCGTGCCCGCCACCGCGCGAGCCTCATTCGCGCTGTATAACACGCGCGCGGAGGTGGATGTGCTGGTGCGGGGGCTGCATCAGGTGAAGCGGGTGTTTGGGTGATGCCGAGCCTGAGCGGGCTGTATCAGGACGTGATCCTGGAGCACAATCGCGCTCCGAGGAACTTCCGCTCGATGGAGGATGCGGACCGCCACGCGGAGGGACGCAATCCGCTCTGTGGCGATCAGATCACCGTATGGCTCAAGCTCGACGGGGACATCGTTTCGGACGTGAGCTTTCAAGGTGCGGGATGCGCGATCTCGAAAGCCTCAGCGTCGCTTATGACCCAAGCCGTCAAGGGTAAGACGCGGGCGGAGGTCGAACGACTCTTTCAACGCTTTCGTCAACTGGTGACCGGCGCTCTGCCCGCGGAGGCGACCGAGAACCTGGGGAAGTTGGCCGTCTTCTCCGGAGTCGCGGAGTTCCCGATCCGCGTGAAGTGCGCGAGTCTCTCGTGGCACGCCCTCAAGGCGGCGCTGGAGGGTTCGGGGGAAGCGACGTCGACTGAATGAGTCTCGCGGATATCAGGCACTGACGTCAAGAACCGATCAACTGCAAGGAGTATTGTCACATGCCGTACGATCCCCGACTCGTGGCCCCAATGCGTGAAGAGATGGTTCGCATGGGCGCCAAAGAGCTCAAGACCGCGTCTGAGGTGGATGCCGCGCTCGGCGACCAGAAGGGAACGACTCTGGTGTTCGTGAATTCGGTGTGCGGCTGCGCGGCCGGTAACGCACGACCGGCGCTGGCGCTGGCCCTCAAGCACGGAGTGCGGCCGCAAGAGATCGTCACCGTGTTTGCGGGACAGGATGTCGAGGCGACAGGGCGGGCGCGGCAATACTTCTCCGACTATCAGCCGAGCTCGCCGTCGGTGGCGTTGATCCGGGATGGCGAGGTCGTGCACTTCATTCACCGCCATCAGATCGAAGGCCAGCCGCCGCAGGCGGTGGCGGCAAATCTGGTGAGCGCGTTCGACAAGTTCTGCGCCGCGACGGTCTAAGGAGAGATGACGAAATGGCGGGGCATGTCTTTCACCCGGGTCACCAGGCGCTTCACGGCATCACCGTAGTGCTCGAGACTACCGGTGCACGAACGTATATCGGGCGCTTCGATACTCAGGACGAAAGTGGCGTGCACCTGCTCGGCGCCGCGATGCATGACGCCACGAACGCCACCGTACTGAAAGAGGAGTACGTTCGCCGCACCGCAAAATTCGGCGTGCGAAGCGAGCATGCGCATGTGCTGATTCCGGCGGATGAAGTCCAGCGGATTATACCCTTGGCCGGATTTGAGGCGTAGAGGCCGTCGAGCGTGAACCCAGACGAAGCCCTTCACCTGTCACCGTCTAGCACGTACGCCCTATCTGCTCGTTTCATCTTAGATTGATTCGATGGACCGCTATGATGTGATCGTAGTTGGTGGCGGGCACGCCGGTGTCGAGGCCGCCAGTGCGGCAGCGCGCATGGGAGCCCGGACGCTGCTCCTCACGCAGAACCTGGAAACCATCGGTCAGATGTCGTGCAATCCAGCGATCGGCGGGATTGCAAAGGGGACGGTCGTGCGTGAGGTCGATGCTCTGGGCGGCGTGATGGGTCGGGCCACCGATCTCGCCCGGATTCAGTTTCGGATGCTCAATCGATCGAAGGGGCCCGCGGTTTGGTCGCCGCGCGCCCAATGCGACCGTGGTCTGTATCGGCGCGCCGTCCGGTCGATTCTGGAGCGTGAGACAAACGTGTCTCTAGTGCAGGGAACCGCGGCTGGGATTCGGCTGGTCGGCGGGCGGATCGCAGGCATTGCAACGCTGGATGGGCGGCAGTTCGACACGAAAGCGTTGGTACTGACGGCTGGAACCTTTCTCCGGGGTCGCATCCATCTAGGTCTGGACACGCAAATCCCGGCCGGCCGCGCCGGTGACGCGCCGTCAGTAGAGTTATCGCAAGTGCTTGTAGATAATGGACTTACAGCTCTTAGATTCAAGACCGGAACCCCGCCGCGAATCGACGGGCGAACGGTCGATTTCTCGGATCTTGCGCGTCAGGACGGGGACCCTGCGCCATACTGGTTCTCGTTCTTCGAGCGACCGGCGTCACCGCCTCAGCGACCCTGCTTTCTCACCTACACTGGGGCGGCATTAAAGGACGTGATCGACCGTCATCTCCACGAGTCCGCGCTGTATGGCGGAGCAATCAGCGGTCGAGGTCCTCGCTACTGCCCGTCGATCGAAGACAAGATCGTGAAGTTTCCTGACGCCGAGCGGCACCAAGTATTTCTGGAGCCGGAGGGGCTTGATACGACCGAGATGTACGTGAACGGGCTGTCGACCTCGTTGCCGCCGCAGGTCCAGCTGGAGTTCCTGCGGACCGTGCCGGGGCTCGAGCGGGTCTTGATGACTCGTCCAGGGTACGCGATCGAGTACGACTACTTCCCCCCAACGCAACTCAGACCTACCCTCGAGGTGAAGACGCTCGGGGGGTTTTTCTTGGCGGGTCAGATCAACGGCACCACGGGGTACGAGGAGGCCGCTGGACAGGGCGTCATCGCCGGCATCAACGCCGCGGCGCGAGCACTGGGGCGGGATCCCGTCGTGCTCCGGCGCGATCAGGCGTTTATCGGGATTCTGATCGATGATCTCGTGACGCGCGGCGTTGATGAACCGTACCGCCTGTTCACCTCCCGGGCCGAATACCGATTGCTTCTGAGGCAGGATAACGCGCTTCGCCGACTGCTTCCGCTGGCTGAGCACCTTGGTGTCTTGCGGCCTAATGAGCTCGAGACTGCCGCTGACCGTCTGAACGCCGAGGATCGAGTAAGGTCGATGTTCGAGGCGACGTCGATAGGCTCAGAGGTCGCGAACCCAGTGCTCTGCGCGGCTGGCTCGACGCCGATCGACACACCCGCGAGGTTGGCTGAGCTGGCCAGACGACCAGGCGTTGATCTCCGAGGCCTTGCTGATGCGGCCGGGATTCTGGGAGATGAGTCTGACGAACGGCTTGCTTGGGCGGAAATAGAGATCAAGTACGCTGGCTACTTGGCTCGAGAGCGCGGGTCGGCTCAGAAACTTGCCGGCATGGATGACTTTCTCCTGCCGCCGGATCTCGAGTATCGGAGACTGGGCACGATCTCCTTCGAGGCCAGGGAGAAGTTGCAGGCAGCTCGTCCAGAGACGCTGGGACAGGCCGGTCGGGTACCGGGAGTTTCGCCGAGCGATTTGCAGAGCCTCGTAATGGAGGTCATCAAGTTGCGCCGCCCAAGCGTTTCACGTGAAACACGAGCCTAGCGCCCACGCTTCTACCTAGCGCCCGTATTCCTTCCGACCTGCAGCTTTCGAACTCCTTCAAACCCGGCCGACCTGACGAAGCCATCGTGACCGAGAGGCTGGCGCGACAGCGAGCCCGTGCGACTCCCAACGACGAAACGGTGGTGTTTCAAGTTAAACAAGAACCTGTTTGTTTACCGGTTTACTCTCCAGCCCTATATTCCACCTGCGCTTCGACTTCAAGTCCCTCCCTAGCGGCTCGCCACACCAGCGATCAATGCTGTATAACACATTGATTCACAAGGACTTACAGCATTTATTATGGCTCGAATC
>JBGPVE010000034.1:0-17876 GCA_041491545.1 Gemmatimonadota bacterium
AGGGATATCCTTGATCCTCCCAGTATCCTCCCGGCCGTTCCCCGGTGAACGTCATTGTAGTGAGGTACTTGGTGAGTTTGTAGCCCAGCTTGATGGGTGAATAAAGCCGGAGCGGCGCGCCGTGATCCGGCAAGAGCGGGCTGTCGTTGAAGGCATATGCCAGGATCGTCTGCGGGTGCATGGCGCTCTTGAGATCCCAACCGTTGTAGTAGTTCCGATCGAACGAATCGAACCGCAGATACCGCGCCTCGGGCAGCGGTTCCACCTGCGCCGCCACGGTGGCCACCGATACTCCGCTCCAGGTGGCGATCGCCGTCCATCCCTCCACGCAGTGGTGCTTTGCGGTGTAGGTCATGCGCGGCAGAGTTTCCAGCATCGGGCGAGTGAAGCGCGTCGGCTTGCGCACGAGACCGCCGACCTGGAGCGCCCAGTTGGCCGGATCGGGTGGCAGCGGGGTGCGCTCGCTGATGAAATAGGACGGCATCGCCGCGCTGCGCTTCGCTCGGTCGTAGGTCGGAGCGAGCCGATCGCTCGAGAGGATGATATGCTCGCCGACCCAGTCGTTGAGCCGCGACACCGCGGCGAGCTTGGGTCGGATGAGGTCGCCGCCGTCCCAGCCGCAGGCCGCGACCAGCGACGCTGGGCCGGCGAGGAGACCGAGGCGGAAGAAGTCGCGGCGATCGAGCCGGCGGTCAGCCATGGCTCGGAAACCTCCCCTGGTACCATCCGGTGATCATGGCCCGAAGCGAGGCCGGATCCACCAGGAAGACGAGTGCGACATGGAGCAGCGTGAATGCGATGAAGGTCCACACCGAGAGGAAGTGCCAGTATCGGGTCAGCTCGTAGCCGCCGAAGAGGGCGGTGAGCCACGCGAGCTGGACTGGCTTGTAGATCGCGAATCCGGTGAAGGCCGACAACGCGCCCAGGAGGACGATGAAGGTGTAGGCAGCCTTCTGTAGCGCGTTGTGCTTTCCCTGCGGCGGGTGCTCTTTCCGAAGCCGAAAGTAGTAGAGCTGCATTTGGATCGCCGGCCCCACGTCGCCCGGCCGAAACAGGAGCGCGCGCCATTCGCCGGAGACTGTCAGGAAGGCGAGATAGACGAGCCCGGTAATGACGAACGGCCACGCCAAAGCGAAATGCCAGTTGAGCCCGCCCGCCAGCCACCCGCCCAGCCGCGACCATTCAGGAAACCCGTGAGCCAGGCGGCTCGAGTCGAACGGATTGGGTACCGGATAGACCCGTCCCTTCATGCCGATGTGGGGAAAGGCCATGTAGATCTGCAGGCCGCTCGCGATCATGCCCAGGAGCACCACGGCATTGAGCCAGTGGGCCAACCGAACGATGCCGTGATGGCGCTTAACGGGCGGACGTGGGACATCATCCATTGCGGGCGCTCCGGATGCCGAGGGGTGAGCTCGATTCTAACGTCCGCCGCGGGATTTCGGTTTGCTTAGGCCCTTGGCGTGGCGAAATCCCGCTCCACCCGTCCGTCCCGCAAGTGGATCTGCCGGAGCGCATGCGCGGCAATGTCTACCTCGTGGGTGACCAGGACGATCGTCTGCCCCTCGTTGTGGAGCGCCTGGAACAGTCCCATGATCTCCTGGCTCGTCGTCGAATCGAGGTTGCCGGTGGGCTCGTCGGCCAGCAAGATGCTGGGTCGATTGACCAGCGCCCGCGCGATGGCCACTCGCTGGCGCTGGCCGCCGGAGAGCTCGTTGGGTTTGTGCTGGACCCGGTCGGCGAGACCAACCCGCTTGAGCGCTTCGAGCGCCAGGTCACGCCGCTCGCGCGCTCCGGCGCCCGCATACACCAGCGGGAGCTCCACGTTGTGCAGCGCCGTCGCCCGCGGGAGCAGGTTGAACGTCTGAAACACAAACCCGATCTCGCGGTTGCGGATCCGGGCCAGCTCGTCGTCTTCCAGCTCGGAGACCCGATGGCCGTTGAGCCAGTATTCGCCGCGCGTAGGGCTGTCTAGGCAGCCGATGAGATTCATCAGCGTCGACTTCCCCGAGCCCGAGGAGCCCATGACGGCGACGAATTCGTTCTTGCGGATGGTGAGGTCCACACCCCTCAGGGCGTGCACGATCTCGCCGCCCATGTCGTACTCGCGTTCGAGGCCCCGGGTGACGATGACGGCGTCGGCCGGGGTGTCTGGCGGCAGGAGCGCCATTCGCTCACTGGTGTTCAGCAAGGCCATGGTCATAGTACGACGTTCCAGGTTGGTTGGTTACACACCGGCGGCGACCCTGGACGATACCGACTCTTCAAGGGCTTTGGCCAGGGGGCCGGGCCGCTCACCGGTCAATTCGCCGCTTGAACGCTTCGATGGCGGCCGCGACCGCGAACCAGACGCAGGCCAGCCCGAAGCCGTAGGCCATAGGGCGGGGCAGGTAGAGGAAGAGCGCGGCGAGCACCACCAGCGCGATGCTGACGGGACCGTAGACCGACCGCCGCGCCGCGCTGATGAGGGTCCGGGTGGCCACGGCTGCCCGGCCGCGGAACTCGCGGCGTCCCCGTTGGCGCGGGGCGGGAAACGAGCCGGACGGCCGCCGCTGGAGGCCCGACGGCAGCACGCGCTGCAACGGCCTGGGGCCCCGGTAGCGCCGCTGCTCGACCTCGACGCTCATCTCCAGGTCGCGACGAAACTGCCCCTCCAACTCACGGGCAAAGCCCGGGTCATCGATCAGGACGTCGATCTCGTAGTTGCCGAGGAGACTCGACGCGTTGAGGTTGCTGGTGCCGATCCGGGCCCAGCGCCCGTCCGCGACCATCGTCTTGGCGTGCAGCATCGGGCCGTCCCACTCGAAAATTCGAATCCCCGCCCGAAGCAGGTTCCGATATCCGATGCGGGTGAGATTGCGGACCAGCGGAACGTCGCTCGTGCCCGGGACCAGAAGGCGGATGTCCGCGCCGTCCCGCGCGGCGTCGACCAGCGCCTGGAACAGCCGCGGCGGCGGCACCAGGTACGCATCGGTGATCCAGAGTCGCTCGCTGCTTCCCGCGGTCAAATACTCGAGCGTGCGATACGCCCGCTCGCGACCCGGCTCTCCGATCACCACTCGCACCTCGGCATCGCCGCATGACTCGACCGCGCTCCGCTCCTCATCGCTCGGGAGCGGCGGGCCGGCGAGCCTCCAGGTTCCGCCGAACGCTTTGTCCAGCGCGATCGCCGCCGGTCCGGTGATCTCGACGCCGGTATCGCGCCAGGGAGGCACGCCGCGCGCGGAATCGCCGGCCCATTCGTCACCGATGCACTGCCCGCCGATCACGGCGCGCCGCCCGTCGGTCACCAGGAGCTTCCGATGGTTACGGGAGAGGTTGGCGAAGATCTGCAGTGGATGGGGCGGGTTGAAGCGGCGAACCTCGACGCCCGCGTCCCGGAGGCGCCGCCAGTACCTGCCGGAGGTCGCAATCGAGCCGAGCCAATCGTACAGTAGCCGGACCGGAAGCCCCGCCCGCGCGCGCGCCGCGAGCGCCTCGGCGAAGCGCCGACCGGTCTTGTCGTCGCGGATGATGTAGTTCTCGAGATGGACCCAGCGCTCCGCCGTGGCGATGAGATCCAGCATCACGTCGTAGGTCTCGGGCCCGTCGAGAAGGAGCCGAACCCGGTTGCCGCCGATCGGCGGCGCGCCGGCCGCCCGGTTCACGGCGATGGCAATCGCTTGCTGCGCCACCGCCACTGGCATCACGCGGTCGGTCATCCGCCGCCCAGACCCAACTGTTCCTCATGCGGACGCAGGGCGGAGAGCACGAACGCGATGTGTTCGTCGAGCGGAGCACCCACCTCCTCCGCGCCGTGATACACGTCGTCGCGGTTTACGCCTCGGGCGAAGGCCTTGTCCTTGAGCTTCTTCTTGACACTCGATACCTCGAGATCGCGGAGGCTGCGGGACGGGCGCACCAGCGCGCAGGCGACCAGGAACCCGCACAGCTCGTCCACCGCGAACAACGCCTTGGCCATCGCCGTATCGCGTGGCACGCCGGTGTAATCCGCGTGCCCCAGGATCGCGCGCTGCATCGGCTCCGGAAGGCCCTGCGCCGCGAGGATCCGCACGCCTTCGCTCGGGTGACCGCCGGTCGCCGAGTGCTCGTCGTTCGGGAATCGCTCGTAATCGAAGTCGTGCAGCAGCCCCACGACGCTCCAGACCTCGGGATCCTCGCCCGCGCGTTCGGCCATTGCCCGCATCGCGGCTTCGACCGCGTACATGTGACGCCGCAGCGGTTCGGACGCCGTATACTCATGCACCAGAGCCAGCGCGCGATCGCGCGACCAGCGGCCATCCGGGATCGGCGTCATGCGCTCACCCGCGCCATGGTCGCGCCAACGGAAATCGTCGCTCCGTAAGTCCGATTCAGGGTCGGCAGGGCGAGGCCGAAGGGCGCCGCGAGGAGACAACGCTTCATGATATCGGCGCTCCCGGTCAGAAGGCGTACGACACCGTCGCACCGACGAGGTGCGCGTGGAATGTGTAGAGACCGTTGTTGAGCGCTACCGTGGGTAGCGTTCCCGGCGCTGGCGCAACGGTACGGCCGCGCCGGTCCACCTGATCGATGTACTGGTAGGCCGCGTCGATCCGGAAGTCGCGTCCCACGCGGGACCCCAGTCCCACCGTGAACGAGTGTCGCCCGCCCTCGGGCAGGTTCGGCGTCACCGCCTGCGGCGGCTCGGCACCGTCGTGGGTGTAGTAGCCGGCCCGGAGCGTCAGGCGGGGATCCAGCTCGTACTCACCACCCAAGCGGAAGCCCCACGTGTCCTCGTTGTCCTGGCGGAGCACCACGGCGGGTAGCTTCGCGAAGATGATCGCCACTTCCTGGAAGAGCTTCCAATGGGTGTACTGCACATCACCCAACAGCGTGAGCCGGTGGACCGGACGGACCGCCGCCCCGAAGACGAATTGGTCGGGAAAGCGGAGCGAAGTCGTGGCGGGTTGGGTCGCGAGGACACCGCCTGTGGCGAACTCCGGAGCGAGCAGCTGATCGATCGGCGTGCCCGCCGGGATCGCGATCTGCGCCGGGTTGGCCGGATTGGGCAGGTCGACCGGGACCACGAGTCCGGTGGGAACCTGGGCGATCCGCGCGGTGCCGCCGTTGAACTCGACCGTGTGACGCGACAGATACCGGGCACCGATATCGATCCAGTCGTTCACCTTGACCGACGCGCCGACGTGAAAGCCCCAGCTCGTGCTGGTGGCCTCGAGATCCGCGTCCGCGAAGTCGGTGCCGGCTGCGACGCCGAGCTGAGCGAAAGTCAGGCCCGGTGCCACGAGTTGGCCCGAGAGATCGATTCGTCGGCGGAGCTGCACCTTGGCGAAGTCGATGTCGAGTCCGATCCCGGCGTTCACCCGATGGAACAGCTGGATCGCGGCTGTGGGCTGCAGGTAGAGGCCGCGAATGACGCTCTTGTAACCGATGAAGCGTCCCTCGAACGTCGCCGGCCAGTCGGTGGTGAGGCCGTAGGGGGCAAAGAGGCCGGCACCGACCGCGAGGCGGTTGATGCTGCCCGTGAGCGCGTGACTCTTGGTGATGTAGACGTTGGGGACGGGGTAGGTCTTGTCCAGCAGACTGCCGCGAATGCCCGTTGCGTCGTTGGTGAACGCGCCCCGCGGCAAGATCAACGTGCCGCCCAGACTTACGACATCCGGCGTCGAGACGATATTCGCGGGATTGAAGAAGATGCTGGACCCATCGGCGCAGGGCGAGGCCACGCCGGCCCCCGCGCGCCCCATGGCGCAGCCGCCCTGCTCGTAGACTCCGAATCCCTGCGCGGCGGCAGCGCCGGATCCGACGAGGACCGCCGCCAGGATTCC
The DNA here is from genome assembly GCA_041491545.1 of Gemmatimonadota bacterium. Lineage (GTDB taxonomy): Bacteria > Gemmatimonadota > Gemmatimonadetes > Gemmatimonadales > GWC2-71-9 > DASQPE01. The sequence continues at coordinate 5,808 of JBGPVE010000034.1, forward strand.
CGTGGCAACACGCGTGGAGAATGGTTGCACGATGGGAACTCCGGATGGAGGTCTGCGCTGCCCGCACGGTCTAGTTGTTCTGCTCGAAGCCCTGTGCGTACCCGGCTGTGAGCGGCACCCGCGTGGCCGGCTCGCCGTCGAGCGTGATCTCGAAAGCGAACGGCCCTGGGCGGGGAAGCGGCACGTCGAAGACCAACACGGCGCCGGCCTCGACATCGACAACCCCGGCCGGCGGCTCGCCGAAATGTACGGTGCCTTCACCCCCGAGCAGCTCGGTACCCTGGTCGTCCACGAAGCGGATCCGGATCGAATGAACGCCGATTTCCGTCCGCCGGCCCCGCACTCGCAGGACGAGATGCGTCCGTGGATGCACCGCAGGGAAGGCGCCTACCCAGACGTGCTCGAAGATCCCAAGAACCGAGAGTTTGCCCTGCTGGTCGATGAGGGCGTAGTCGGCCAAGACCGCGAAGTCGACCTGCAGAGCTCAGGTCACCCGGATGGAGGTGATGACATCGTTGCGTTGGATCTGGTTGACGACGTCCATTCCCTGGGTGACCTGCCCGAACACCGTGTGTACCCGATCGAGGTGAGGCTGGGGGGCGTGGCAGATGAAGAACTGGCTTCCACCCGTGTCTTTGCCGGCGTGGGCCATCGAGAGGGTCCCGGCGACGTGCTTGTGCGTGCTGAGGTGGGTCTCGCATTTGATTCGGTAGCCGGGACCGCCGGTGCCAACGCGCGGATTGGTCGCCTCCCGCGACAGCGGGTCGCCGCCCTGAACCATGAAGTTGGGAATGACTCGGTGAAACCGCGTGCCATCGTAAAAGTTGCTGTTGGCCAGCTTCTCGAAGTTGGCCACCGTCCCGGGTGTTTCGGCGTCGAACAGCTCAGCGACGATGGTGCCCTTGCTCGTCTCGATCATTGCGGTCTTCGCCACGAAATCCTCGTGAAGGCGCTCAGGTAGGAGTCCCGAATCTAACCGACGGGCCAGCAGAGAGAAGAGTATCCCGCCACACGGCCTCCGTGGTAGTCGGAGGGCTGCAGCTGGTGCCGGCGCAGAGGTAGCCCGCTGGCCCGTCGCCCTGGGCGATCATGGCGGCCAGGGCCGGCGGCAAATGGCGACCGACCGCATCCCCAATCGTCAGCCGTTGAACCAGACGCCGGGGCGCGAACATCGCCAAGGCGGCGCGGTGCATCGCGGCGGCTCGCTCGTCGCCCTTCTGGCCGACGACTACCGCGTGGGTCGCGGGATTGAGGTGCCAGTCGAGCGCCACCAGGTAAGTGGCCGCGTGCAGGCCGAGCTCGCCCGCCCGGCCCGCGAACGCGCGGACCTGCTCGCTCTCCCGCTCGCGCCACTTGGGCTCTCCCGTGAGCTCGGCGAGACGCGCGCAAACGATCCCCGCGACGCCGTTGGCGGACGGTGTCGGCGTGTCTTCCACCGGCTTCATCCGAGCGGGTAGCAGCCCCTCCGCGTCGCTCTGATCCACCGCTCGGTCGAAGAGGCCGCCGTCCGAGCCGCGATAGTCCCGCCAGACCCGCTCCATCAGACGTTCCGCCCACGTCGTCCACTGGAGATCGCCGGTCGCCTCGTAAGCGTCGAGCGCGGCGGCGGCGGTCTGCACCTGGTCGTCCAGAAGGCCGGCAACGCCACCCGGCGTATGTGCCACGGCGTCCGGATCTGTGTTCTCACGCCGGAGCCGCTCGAGCGTGGCCAAGGCGTGCGTGCGGGCCCATTCGTCGCTCAGGACCGCCCCGGCGCGGAGCATTGCCGACGCCATCATCGAGTTCCAGTTGGAGTACCGGGTCCGATCGACAAGGGGCGCGGTCCGCTCCGCGCGGGCCGCGCGGAGCTTGTCCCGTGCCGAACGCAGCAGTCGCTCCGCCTCGGGTGGATCGACTTTGGCGCGATCGGCGACGGCGGTGAGCGGCAGGGCGCGGTAGAGCACGTTCTTGGCCGGATTGTGGTGCATCTCGCCAGCCGTACCGATGTCGTAGTACTCCGCAGCCACCGCCAACTCGGCCGGGGACAGCACCGCCGCCGCCTCGTCCCGCGTCCAGGTGAAATAGTCACCGTCGTCGTGCAGGCCGACGTCGGCGTCCTGGCTCGCCGCGTAGCCCCCATCGGGGTCCGAGGCGATCTCCCGGACCCAGCGGACGATGCCGTGTGCGGCGTCGGCGTACTCCTCCGTGCCGAAGGCCGCATAGGCGTCGCAGTAGACCTTGAGCAACTCCGAGTTGTCGTAGGCCATCTTCTCGAAGTGCGGGACGATCCACTCCGCGTCCACACTGTAGCGATGGAAACCGCCTCCGAGGTGGTCGTGAATCCCGCCCCGAGCCATCCCCTCGAGCGTGCGGTCGACGACCGCGCGAAGCTCGGGACGCGGATCGTCCCACCAGCGCTGCAACAAGAGCCCGATCGCCGCTGGGTGGGGGAACTTCGGCTGGCTGCCAAAGCCGCCATGGACGGGATCGAAGAGCCGGAGCATCATGTCGACAGCGCTATCGAGCAGCGCGGGCGATGGCTCGCCGGCCGCGCTCTCGTCGAGCTGCTGGTCGAGGACCCGCCGAATCGTCTGCGCCTGGGCTTCCACTCTGTCGCGGCGGCTACGGTAGGCGTCTAAGACGCTCGCGAGCACGGTGCGAAGTCCGGGACGACCGTACATCCCGTCGGGTGGAAAATAGGTGCCGCCGTAGAACACCTGGCCGTCGGGCGTGAGGAACGCCGTCAGGGGCCAGCCGCCTTGGTGCGTGAGCATCTGCACCGCCCGCTGATAGCGGGCGTCCACGTCGGGGCGTTCGTCGCGGTCGACCTTGACGCACACGAAGTGCAGGTTGAGGAACTCGGCGATCGCCGGATCCTCGTACGATTCCCCATCCATGACGTGACACCAGTGGCACCACACGGCGCCGATGTCGAGCAGGACCGGCTTGTCCGCCGCCCGGGCGGCGGCAAAGGCCTCGCTGCCCCATGGATACCAATGAATGGGTTGATGTGCGGCGGATTGGAGATAGGCGGAGCCGGCGGAGCCCAATCGATTTTGACTCATGGGCTGAGGGTGGCTCAACTGGGCGCGAATGACAAGAGGGGCGACCGAAGTCGCCCCTCGTGACCGTCCACCAGCACCAGCCGGCGCGATCTATTTCTTGCCGTGACTGATCGACCAGACGTACGCGGCTGTCTGATTCACCTGTTCGTCAGTGATGTTGGAGCCGCCCCGTGCCGGCATCGGAATGCCGCTCTTGGACTCCTCCTTACTCACACCCTTCTTGACGTACGCGACGATACCGGCGTACGACCCGTCGCTGTGCAGCCACTGGTGCTCCACGAGATTGGTGGTCGGGCCCAACATGCCCTGTGCGTTCTGACCGTGGCAGGCGTAGCAATTGCCGGCGCCGGCGAAGACGGCCTTGCCTTTGTCGACCATGTCCTGGGTGACGCCCGCTGGCAGCCCCTGCCCATACGCCGGGACGGCCGTCGCCAGGATACCCGATACGGCAAGCAGACCAAGACGAGTGCGCATGTCCATCCTGCAGCTCCTATCGAATTTGCCGGACTCCAGAAGAGACCTCGGCCGCTCAGCGGAGGGGGACGATCCGTAGTCTTACGGACCACCGCATTGAGAATAAGCCTGGAGCCAGCACGGTCAAGCGGCTCGGCGTCGCACGCGCAACTCCCGGACCGCGGCTACTGGCTCAGATAGCATTGCCTAAGTGATTGTTGTCCAGCAAGTTGCGATGTGATTTCCGGTGGCTTCGGCCGCTCGCTGTCCCGCCGGGCGTGCCAATCCGAGTCAGTTCGAGCTGCGGGTGCCCTTGGCCGACACGGCGCTGAGCGCCGCGGCCCTGGTCTGGAAGATCGCGGGGTCATAGGCGCTGCGTGGGTTCCAAAGCACCCACGACATGATGCCGAGCTCCCGGGCGGCGCGAATCTGTGCCCGCACCTCGGCTGGCGAATAGCGCGGCGGTCCCAAGGTGAATGCCTGGAGATAGGGCCGAATCTCAGCGGTCCTGCCGAGCGGACTGGATCGCTTAATACCGTCCTCGAGTGCTCGCTTCACTACCTGATATGGCTCGCTGTTCGGGCGCCGGAAGCTATAGAACCCGCGAAAATAGTGACTCGGATACACCATCGGCAGCACGACGTCCGCCATGGTCACGAGATCCTCCCACTGTTGCCCGATTCCCATGTCGGTCGGGGCGCTCGTGGTCAACCCGAAGACGTCGATCGTGAACGGCACTCCCAGTCGCTTGGTACGGCCCCGCAGGATCTTGAGCCCACGCGCCACCCCGTCGCGAAGCGTTTCCCCAGAGTCCCGCGCTGTGAACATCGCGGTTGCTATGCGAGCCTTGGGCTCGTCCGGGAATCGCACGTAGTCGTACTGGACCTCGGCGAAGCCGTGGCGCACCGCCTCTTCGGCCAGCTGTGAGGCGTAGATCCAGACCGAATCGTTGAAGGCGTCGACCCAGGCGAAGTTCAACCGGTCGTGCCAGAGGCCGCCATTCGCCTGGCGGACCGACCACCCCACTTTCTGGGCAGCGAGCAGGGGATCTTTAGCGACGACGATGCGGGCGATTGGATGAATCCCGTGTGCCGAGAGCAGTCGGAGTCGTGCGTCGGTGTCCCGGGCGCGCAATTGCCCGTTGGCCCCGATCTCGACCGCCGTTGGCACGGCCGACCGGTACGTGAGGTAGCCGGTGTCGTCCTTCACGTCGATCACGAAGGCGTTGATCTCGGTTGTGTCGGCGAGCTTCACCAGGTCATAGAACCGCTGGCCACCGAATGCCCAGGCGTTCAAATAGATGGCGCGAATCGGCTTGGGCGGCTCGACTAGCGGTGGTGCCGGCCAGCGAACCGGCTGCGGCGTCGAACCTGGAAGCGAATGAGTGGGGGGAAGCGACGATCCAGCGAGCTCATCGCCCCAGCGCGTACGGGTCTGGGCGGCAAGTGCAGACACATGCAGCAAGAGAAGCGCCGAGGTTCTGCAGAACGCGGAACGGAGCATCCGACGGCCGAAGTGAGGGTCGACGTTTATACACCACGCCAACTCGCGTTCGACCTTCGAGTTGGCGTGGTGCTCGTACCGGTGGTGTGCCGGAAATGTCCGTCAGGTTTGCAAATCAGGGGCCGGCGGGAATCGGCGTAATCTCGATACGCCGGTTGATGGCGCGACCCGCCGCGGTCGTATCAGCCGTAACGGGTGCCGTGGTGCCGTAGTTCTTGGGGACGAGTCGCTGGGGGCGAATCCCTTTGCCAATAAGGTAGGAGCGGACCGCTTCGATACGGAGACTCGCCATCTGGCGATTGTCGATCTCCGAGCGCGAGTTGGCGGTATGGCCGCCGATCTCCAATCGGAGATTCGGATCGGCCTCGAGCATGGCGACGGCGGAGTCGAGCGCCAAGTGAGCCTCGGGTCGAAGCCTGGCACTGCCCGCAGAGAATGCGGCGTCCCGCAGCACGATTCGCTGCGGGGCGGGCGGCGCGCCCGCCGGCGCTGCTTCAGCTGCCGGCCGCGGTGGCTCCCCCGCCTGGCCGGCTGGACACCCGAAGGCATTGACCGGCGTGCCGGGTGGGGTATTGGGGCACTTGTCGAGCCCGTCCAGTACGCCGTCGCCGTCGGTGTCGCTGGGGCAGCCGAGGGCGTCAACCGTCGCGCCCTTGGGGGTATCGGGACAGCGGTCGAGTCCGTCAGCTACGCCATCGCCGTCGCTGTCGATGGCGCACCCGCTCTTGTCAACCGCGGCACCGGGTGGCGTGTTGGGGCACTTGTCGAGGCCATCGGGCACGCCGTCGCCGTCGGTGTCCATCGGACAGCCGGTGGCGTCGACCTTGGCATTGGCCGGCGTATTGGGGCAGCGGTCGATGCCGTCGAATACGCCGTCGCCGTCGCTGTCGGTCGGGCAGCCGCTCTTGTCCACCAGGGCGCCCACCGGGGTGCCCGGACAGTGATCATCGCTGTCCAGAACCCCGTCGCCATCGCTGTCGACGATGCGCTTGCTGCCGAGCATGACGCTGACACCGAGATTGGCGCCGAAGTTGGAGAACTTGCCCGCGGCGCTGCTGTTGCGATTGATGACGCCCTCAGTCCGTATCATGACGGTCTGTCCGACGGCCACTCGAAAGCCGAGGCCGCCCAAGATGGCGCCGGAGCTACCACAGATGACGGGTGGGTTCGGGGCAACCGCCGGGCAGCCTCCGCCGTAGGACGTCGAACCGACGCCCACCTTGGCGTAGGCCGAGTTGTATAGACCGATCGGCAGGTTGTAGAGAAGGGAGACGCCGAAGGTCTTGACGCTGACCCTCACGGCAGCGCTCTTCGTCTTGGGCGACACCAGGGACCCGTCGCCCTCGATCTCGAATCGCGCCGGCAGCCACACCCCAAGGCGCATCAGACCGCCGACACCGGTGCCGAGGTCGGTGGTCTGGTCGAAGCTCAGTAGCGCACCCGCAGCACCGGCTTCGACGAGGTATTTGCGTTGGGCGAGTGCGGGGGCGGCAGAGAGTAGAAGCGCGAAGAGCGGCAGCAGGGCCGCACGACATCCTCCGGCCGGCTGCCAAGGCAGGGTCGTACCCCGGGGGAAGCTCATACGAGATAGATACGTCCGGCCGCCGCTGCTGACAAGCCGGCCCGGCCGCCGCGCTTCGAGGCGGGCTCGGGCTTGGCAGCACTCTGGGTAAGGACTACGATTCTTCCCTGCTTCCCTTGGAGAGGCGCTGCGGCATGCGCGTGGTCATCGAGTATTGCGTCGTCTGAAACTACCAGCCACGAGCCGCCGGTCTGGCGGCTGAGCTGAAGCGGGAGTTTCCGGACGCGGAGATCCAGCTCGTGCCGTCGTCCGGTGGGCGGTTCGAGGTTACCGTAGATGACCGTCTGGTTTTCTCCAAGCGGACCGCCGGGCGCCATCCGAATCCCGGCGAGGTGTTGGCCCTAATCAAGCAAGGCGCTGGGTGAGTCGGGGGTAGATGCGAATCGCGATCTCGACCGGCGGCGGCGACGCCCCCGGTTTGAACGCCGTGATCCGGGCCGTCGTGCTGTCGGCGCTGCACCGCGGGTGGCACTCCTACGGGATTCTTCGAGGCTACGAAGGTCTTCTGAGCTTCGACGGCGTCGTTCCACTCGGCGCCGAGCAGGTGCGGGGCATCACGCATCTCGGCGGCACCATCCTCGGCACCACCAACCGCGGCAATCCATTCCGCTACGTCATCCGGGACGCTGACGGGACCGAGCGCGAGGTCGACCGCTCCGGCGATCTCGTCGCCGCGTTTCAGGCCAGCGGTTTCGACGCCTTGGTCTCGATCGGAGGCGACGGCAGCCTGGGAATCTCCTACGAGCTGTGGAAGAAGGGCATCCCGGTGGTCTGCGTGCCCAAGACGATCGACAACGACGTGGTCGGTACCCAGCGCAGCTTCGGTTACGACACCGCCGTCAGCACTGCGACCGACGCGATCGACAAGTTGCATTCGACGGCGGAGAGCCACAACCGCGTCATGGTCGTGGAGGTCATGGGGCGGTACGCCGGTTGGATCGCGCTGACCAGCGGGCTGTCCGGCAGCGCCGACGTGATCCTCCTGCCCGAGATCCCTTTCGATATCGAAAAGGTCTGCACCAAGATCCGCGGCCGCGAGGCCAGCGGACGCCGGTTCAGCATCGTGGTCGTCGCCGAGGGAGCCAAGCCCAAGGACGGCGAGATCGTGTTGCTCGAGCGCCGAGGCGTCGGCACGGTGGACCGCCTCGGAGGAATCGGAGGCAAAGTCGCCCGGGCGATCGAGGAGCGGACCGGCAAAGAGACGCGGACGCTCGTCCTCGGGCATCTGCAACGGGGCGGCTCTCCCACCACCTACGACCGGCTCCTGGCGCTTCGCTTCGGCGCCGCCGCCGTTCGGGCCATCGCCGAACGCTGCTTCGGCGTCATGGTCGGCCTCAACGGACCGACGATCACCCGGGTCCCCCTGGCCGACGTGGTCGGCCGGTCCAAGAACGTGCCGCTCGATTCCGACATCATCGCCACCGTGCGCGATCTCGGCATCAGTCTGGGCGACTGATGACCGGCCCAAGCTTCGCGTATCCCTCGACGCGCCGCGACGACGTCGTCGAGGTGCTCCATGGCGAGCGCATCGTTGACCCGTTCCGCTGGCTCGAAGAGGGGGAGAGCGAGGAGACGCGGCGTTGGACCGCGGCCCAAAATGCCGTCACCGAGGCATATCTGGCGGCGGTGCCTGCCCGCGCCTCGATTCGCGCCCGCCTTGCGGAGCTGCTCACCATCGGCAGCCTTGGCACGCCGACCCCGGTCAAGGGTCGCTATTTCTATCAGAGCCGCGAGGGAAAGCAGGACCAGCCGGTGCTCTATGTTCGGGAGAGCGTCGATGGTCCGGATCGGGCGCTGATCGATCCGAACGCCCTCAACGCCGGGGGCACCACGGCGCTCGACTGGTATCATCCGAGCGAGGATGGCAAGCTGCTCGCGTACGGACTCTCGGAGGATGGTAACGAGGAGAGTCTGCTGCACGTGATCGAGGTGGCCACCGGTCGGCTGCTGCCCGATCGGATTCCGCATACACGTGCAGCCGACATCGCATGGCTCGTCGACGGCTCAGGGTTTTACTACACGCGGTTCCCCAGTCCCGGATCGGTGCCGCAGGGCGAGGAGCACTATCACCGCGCGGTTCACTTCCACCGACTCGGCACGGACCCCGGCGCCGACTCGCTCATTTTCAAGCCCGCGACCAAGGAGTTCTGGCCTGGGGTGAGTCTCTCGCCCGATGGCCGGTGGCTCCTGCTGAGCGTGTCGCGCACGTTCGATCAGACCGATCTCTACCTCCAGGACCTCGCCGCGGGCACGCCGCCGGTGCCGGTGGCTCGGGATCTTCCCGCGCTGTTCGAGGGAACCGTCGTGCGGGGGCGGCTCTATCTCCGGACCAATTTCCATGCGCCGACGTACGGGTTGTACGCGCTGGATGCGGAGAAGCCGGACCTGCTGGCGGCACGCGAACTGATCGCGCCGCAGACGGGCGCTGTGCTCGATGGCGTCTCGGTGGTCGGAGACCATCTCGTGGCGACGTATCTCGAGCGGGCGACCTCGCGGCTCTACCTGGCCGACTTGGAGGGACGTGGGCGCCGCGAAATCGCGCTGCCGGGGCTCGGGAGCGTGTTCGGCGTTGGCAGCGAGTGGGATGGGGACGAGCTGTTTTACGGGTTCAGTTCGTACACGGTGCCACCAAGCGTGTACCGGATCGATCTGGCCACCAGGGGCGAGACGCTCTGGCGGCGAGTCGAGGCTGACATTCAGCCTGAGCGGTTCGAGGTCAGCCAGGTGAGCTACCCCTCGCGCGATGGTACTTCGGTCAGCATGTTCATCGTGCATCAGCGAGGCCTTCCGCTGGACGGCAACAATCCGACATACCTCACCGGGTACGGCGGGTTCAACATCAGCATGACCCCGGGCTTCTCCCGCTCGCTCATTCTCTGGCTCGAGCACGGGGGCGTGGTGGCGATCCCCAACCTGCGCGGCGGCGGGGAATATGGCGAGACATGGCATCAAGCCGGAATGCTCGGCAACAAGCAGAACACGTTCGATGATTTTCTTGCCGCCGCCGAATGGCTGATCGCGCAGGGTTACACCCGGCCCGGACGGCTCGCGGCCGCCGGTGGGTCCAACGGCGGGCTCTTGATGGGCGCCGTCCTGACGCAGCGGCCGGAACTCTTCCGCGCGATCGTGGTGCAGGTTCCGCTGCTGGATATGTTGCGCTATCATCGGTTTCTGATCGCTCGTTTGTGGATTCCCGAGTACGGCTCGCCCGAGGACGCCACCGAGTTCGCATGGCTGCGTGCCTATTCGCCCTATCATCACGTACGGGACCGCACGCCCTACCCCGCCGTCCTGCTCGCGACGGCCGAAAGCGATACCCGCGTCGATCCCATGCACGCCCGAAAGATGGCCGCCCGACTGCAGGTGGCGTCCACCTCGCCGCACCCGGTTCTGCTTCGGCTCGAGTCCAAGGCCGGCCACGGAGCCGGAAAACCCATCTCGAAGGTGCTCGATGAGTTGACGGACACATGGTGCTTTGTCTTTCGCGAACTCGGAATGGAGTGGTAAGCCGATGGCCGATAGTCCTGATCAAGGGTTCCGATCCATGCACCTGCGCCCGGTCGGCATGCAACAGCCCGCCGAATGGCTCGCGGTCATCCGGATCGTCGTTGGGCTCTATTTCGTCAAGGCCTTGATGACGAAGATGACGATCGTTCTCGCCGGAGGGTTTCTTCCGCTCCCCGCGGTTTCCGCGCGGTGGCTCACGGTAATGCCCAAGATCGTCGCCAAGCAGGCGTCGGAAAACCCGGTGCTGTTCTACAAGCAGTTCCTGGAACAGACCGTCCTCACTCATGCCGACCTGTTCGCCACACTCACCGCGTGGGGCGAGACAGCGGTGGGCCTCGGTCTGACGCTTGGGTTACTGAACGGATTGGCGTCGCTGGCGGGACTACTGCTGGTGGTGAACTACGGACTCGCGACGCAGTGGATGTCCTCGGGGCAGCAAGGATTTCACATCCTGTTGGTCACGTTGATGGTGGCGTTCTTCTTTGCGCGAGTGGGACGGCGATGGGGGCTGGATGCAGTAATCGCCGCGCGGCGTCCCGGGTCGCTGCTCGTGCGGCGACCCTTCTCGTGAGCGGTCAATAACTGGCGGTGGTTTCAGGTCCCCATATCTGATTGGGCTCCGGGCCGTCCACCTCGCAGTGGGCGGCCTGCTCGCTGTACAGCACGCAGAACGTACCATCCACGTTCCATCGTTTCCACCACATCATCATCACGCCGCGATCCGCCCCGGAAAACGTCCGATAGGGATGGGCGCCATCGTATAGCGCGACGTGGGTGTGAGCGGTTCCGAACCAATCGGGCGGACGGCACGTCTCGATCGATGCTGCCGCGGAAATCCCGAGGGAGTCGGCGTTGGACGGGTTGAGGGCCAGGACGCGGGTGATACGGGCGACGCCGCCGACCAATTCGCCGCCGATACAGGCGACCCGCTCCTGCTTGCGTACCACGCTCGATGCCCAGATGGCATGGAGCGTCTGGCCGGCCTCTGGAGCCACCTGAAAGTGACTCAGCACCGGCTCGAGCACCACTGGGGGGCGGGCCATCAGCTGGGCGCCGATGAGCCGGGGAAACGCGGCCATCAGGATGATGGCATACACGGGCCGCACGATCGATGACAACATCATTTCCTCCCAACCCCCGATCCTGCCAGGGAGTTCCTGCGAGCCGGCGCCGCTCAGGTTCCGGCCGGACCGGCCACTCTAGGCGCGACCGCCACGCCCCACGGCAGCTTCCCGACCGGGATCCGGGCCAGCACCTTCAATCCTTGGGCGTCGACCACGGTGACGTCGTTGGACGGACCATTGGCGCTATAGAGCTTCTGGCCGTCCCGGCTCAGCGCGATACCCCAGGGGCGCTGGCCTACGGGAATCGATGCGACGACCTGATTGGTGGCCACATCCAAGGCGGACACCGTGCCCCCTCGCCCGTTCGAAATGAAGACCCGCTTACCGTCAGCGCTCGCGATGGCGCCCATGGGCCTCGAGCCCTCGGGCATCTTGATGGTGGTGATCGCCTTCTTGGCGGCGGCATCAACCACCCAGACCGTACCGTCGATTTCCGACGTCACGTAGGCTCGGCGGCCGTCCGGGGTGAAAGCCACGGCCCGCGGCCGTTTGCCCACCTCGATCGTCGCGAGCACCTTGCCGGATTGGGCGTCGAGCACGGTAACGTTATGGGCGGTCTCGCCGGTTACCCAGACCGTCTTGCCGTCAGGGTGCACCCGCACGCCTTCGGGCTCCTTCCCGACCGGCACGGTGGCGACCACCTTGCCGCTCGCGATGTCGACGATGGAGGCCGTTCCCGCGTCTTCGTTCGACACGAAGAGTCGGCCGCCATCGCTCGAGATGTCGAACGCTTCGGGGTCGGAGCCGCCCTGGAGGATCCGACTCACCTTGCGCGTGGCCGCATCCACCACAGCGACACCGTCCTTGCTCTTGTCCGCCTTGAGCTTCTCGCACTCTGCATCTGGCATGGACGGCG
>JBGPVE010000035.1:0-17794 GCA_041491545.1 Gemmatimonadota bacterium
CTCGAGATCCAGGCCAATCAGGTTGTTTTTGGTGTCGAGGCCGTAAACGACTCGCTGCTCCAGGTCGGCGCCGACCAGACGCTTGAGCGGCGGGAGCTTGTCGCTCTCTTTCCACGACGATTCGTTGAGTCCGGGGACCCGGTACAGACGCGCGACCCCGCCCGCGTGCGGCACACGTAGCGCGCTGGCGGGTGCCGGCGCGCGGGGAGCGTTGGGCAGGCGTGCCGACTGGACGCCGTGGCCGCCGCCGCATGCCGTGCCGAATGCGCCGGCGACCAGCGCGAGGCCGAGCGCGCCAAAAATGCTTCGGGAAGTCACGCGGTGGAAGATAGCCGGGCGGCGGGGCCGTGGGGCAGGCCCCGCCAGGCCGTTTAGAACGTCGGCCCGAGGCTCAGGGTCCAGAGGCTCTTGATGTCGCGGCGGAGCGGACGCGAATAGTCCACCCGGAGGACCAGGAACCCGAAGAGATTGGCCCGAATCGACGCGCCGTAGGCCATGAGCGGCTCGCGCACTCTGATCGGGTCATCCGTCGGCTTGCGGTTGAGGACGAGATGGTCGCCGTCGTTCCAGGCCAGCCCGACGTCGTAGAAGAGGGCTCCCTCGAGCGGCGGGATCATCGACGGGAGTCCATGAACCAGCTGCGGGTTCAGGATCGGGAAGCGCAGCTCGAAGTTGCCGACGCCGATCGAGGTGCCGATCAGCCGGTCCACGGCTGCGCAGCCCGACTGGGTATTGGGGTCGATCGCGGTCCGGCACTCGTTGCGGTAGTAAGATCCCGAGGTGTTGCCTCGAATCAGATCCGGGGTGCCGGCGAAAATCTGGAAATCCCGCGCGTCGTTGCCGAGGCGACCGAGATACAAGATCCGCGACGCGAAGAACAGCGGCCCCACGACTTTGTCGTAGCGGCGAAAATCGACCAGCGCCTCGGTAAAGCTCCACCCGCCGAAATTCTTCGCGATCGAGAGGCGGTAGCGGCGCCCAGCGGACGGCCCTACGTACCCGTTGATGGCGTTGTCGTAGACCATCGCCACACTCGGCTGCACGAAGCTGAAGTTGGGCAAGTCGATCGTGCGGGTCGTAATGTCTTGCGAGAGGTCGAACGGCTCGACGATCTGCTGGATGCCGTCCGCCACGTTGGTGCCCCGGAGCCCAACCTCAACTCGGTGGAACCGTGAGAAGGGGTAGTTGGCCTGCAGGAAGATCGACCGTTGCACGTAACGCCGCACGCTCTCCACCAGGGCCAGGTTGCCGGCGGCATCTTGGGAGATGAAGCTCGGCAGCACGAAGTAATGTGGCTCTTGCTGCACCCCGGCCGCCCAATTGATGCGGTGGGCCAGGTTGGCGTACAGCGCCAGAACGCTGGCCTCGCTGATCCGCCCGTTGACGTACCCAGCGAAGATCAGGTTGTGATCACCCAGCATGTCACTGAGCGTGATGGCGCTGCCGCCGTAGATCCCATTTCCGAAATTGTCCCGTACATAGCCGACGGTGGGCCGGGCGACGTAGTCCGCCGTAAAGCCGACCTTGTATGGCTTGATGGCGAACTCGCTCGTGTCGGGCAACGCGAAGTTGGCCGAATCGAGGAGCTGCGCTACCGTCACCGGCGGCACGAACTTGCTGGTGTCGGTCGCGCGGCCGAGATCCGCGGAGGCGCGGAAGCCCTTGGGACCCCGGTAAATGGAGCCGCCTTCGCCCACCTGCGGGTTGCGGTCGATCTGCGCCACCGCCGTGGTGTCCCGCGCCGCCGTATCGGCCCGGGCGACCATCGCGCTGTCCGACGAGGCCGGCGAATAGGGGCTCCGCTTCAGCGAGCGTGGGTTGTCCAGGCCGTAGACGTCATACTTGCCCTTCTCGTAGTACACGAAGGCGAGCCGGTCCGACCCTTGCGACCAGGAGAGCACCGGCGAGAGCGGCGTGATGCCCTGGGCGCCGGTGTAGAAGTCGGTCAGCTGGAAGATGTTCTTGGCGTCCAGGTCGTACAGGAAGATGTTGCTGACGCCGTTGCGGTCGGAGATGAACGCGAGCGAGCGACCGTCGGGCGCCCACTGCGGGCTCACGTTCTTGCCCTGGTCCATATGATCGAGCACGTCGATCTTGCCGCTGTCGACGTGATAGAGCGCGATACGGAAGTTGCCGAACGCGAGCGTCCGAAAGTCGGTTTGAGGTCCGCGGTCGGTGGCGAACGCGATCGTCTTGCCGTCGGGCGACCAGACGGGGTGGAGGTCGGCGTACTTGTCCTCGGTCAGCCGCTTGAACCCCGTCCCGTCGCGATTGATGATGAAGAGGTCGGTAATGCCGCCGTCGTAGCCGGTGAAGACCAGCTTCTCGCCGTCGGGGCTCCAGGCGGGAGTCGTCACGCCGTTCAGCTTGGCGCGGATTTCGTTCACCGTCTTGTTCCGCTTCACGTCGACGATGACGATGTCGTCCTGGGGCCCGCGCTTGGCGACGAAGGCCAGCAACTTCCCGTCGGGCGACCAGTTCGCCTGCGAGTTGATGAACCGGTAGGTCTCGTAGTTGCTGCTGAACGTCGACTTGAGGATTCGGCGCTTGACCTCGCCGGTCTTGCCGTCCGCGAGCCACAGATCGACGAACCGGAAGTCGCGCTCGCTGAAGTACGCCACCTGAGAGCCGTCAGGCGAGAGCGCCGGGGCCAGATGCAACGTCCCCTTCGATCGCTTCTCGGTGAGCAGCTCGTTCGAGACCGCCCGGGCCCGCACCCGCGCGCCGACCTCGGGCAGGTATCGCTTCTGCACCGCGTCCCGCCATTGCGCCGAGAGCTGGGGTAGCGTGAGACCGGTGACCTTCCGGATCGACGCTTCGATCCCGCCGTTTATCGTCCCGCGGAGAATCTGCCCGATCGCCTCGTCGCCGTAGCGCTCGCCGATGTAGGACCAGAGGGCGTGCCCGTAGCGATACGGGAAAATCCGCTCGTCGTAGGTCAACTGGTCGATGGTCGGAAGCGTTCCCTCCAGCACCGCATCCCGGAGCCACATCGCCGTCTCCGGTGTCGTGGGTCCGAGTGACATGTACTCGGCCATGCCTTCCATGAACCAGAGCGGCGGCTGCACTTGTAGCACGCCCTGGAGCGCGGAGCCGCCCCGACCCATCGAGAAGATGTCCAATTGGAACTGGTGCGTCATCTCGTGGGTCAAGACATGCTGGATGTCGGCGTACGCCCCGGTCAGCGGCATGATGTTCCGCTGCTTGAAGAAATCGGTGAAGCCGCCGGTGCCTTCACCGACGTCGCCGGGCGTGGTGTTGGTTTGGGAGAAGTCGGAGTGCGAGGCGTACAAGATGATGGCCTTCCGCTCCTTGAACCGGTGGTTCAGGACGCGGGAGAGCCGCGCGTAAGACCGCTCGGCCATCCGGGCGGCATCCATCGCCGCCTCGCGCTCCGACGGATAGAAATGCACGTCGAAGTGCTCGGTCTGGATGATTTTCCAGTCGAACGTGTTGTATTGAACTTTGTTTTGCCCGAAGTACTGGGCCGGGAGCACCGCGGGCATACTCAGCACGAGCAGGACCGCCACGCCGCAGCGTCGAAGCATACCTTGAAACCCCCCGCTCAGGAGGAGCGGATCAACAGCTCCGGTGCATCACCCCAGAGCCGCTCGAGCTGGTAGAAGGAGCGCGTATCGGGGTGGAAGAGGTGGACCACGAAGTCCACGAAATCCAGCAGTACCCAGCGTCCGCCGTTGAGGCCTTCCACATGGTGGGTCCGATGACCCCGGCGATCCAGCTTTTCAATGACGCTGTCGGCGATGCCGCGCACGTGCGCGTCCGAGGTGCCCGAGGCGATGACGAAGAAGTCGGTGGCGTCGGTCAGGCCTCGAAGGTCGAGCACCACTGGCTGGACCGCCCTCAGATCCTCGATGGCGTCGACGGCCAGCCGGAGCGCT
Organism: Gemmatimonadota bacterium; assembly: GCA_041491545.1. Taxonomy (GTDB): domain Bacteria; phylum Gemmatimonadota; class Gemmatimonadetes; order Gemmatimonadales; family GWC2-71-9; genus DASQPE01. The sequence continues at coordinate 3,900 of JBGPVE010000035.1, forward strand.
TCCGGCAGACGCGGGTTTACGACAGCCATTACGACAGCCATGAGGGGGTGTGCGTTCCGTTCATTCGATTCCCAAACTACGCATTACGCCGCCGGAACGCTGCCGCAGCCAAACTGCGAGGCTGTGCCGTGCAGAATCTGGTAGAATACCGCCCCCGTGCCCTCGGCCTTGGTGGTTGCGATGTGACCCCACCGCACAGCATAACTAAAGACGGCCTTCGGCGCATCGGTGTGCACACGGATCCGGGCAGGTGGAAGCGGCGCGCCGCCGAGCACCCGGTGGATGTCGACGGCGGCGCGGAGCATCAGGCTGCTGCTGGTGTCGATCTCTCCGGGGCCGGCTGCGACCCTACTCAGGCACCACAGAGACCCGGACCTCGGCGTGGACCTCAGGATGCAGGCGAACGGAAACGGTGTGGAACCCGACCGTCTTGATCGGGTGCTCCAGCTCGATCTTCCGACGATCGACGACATGCCCCTGGCTGGACAGGCCGTCGGCAATGTCCTGGCCCGTGATGGAGCCAAAGAGCTTACCCTCCTCGCCGGCCTTGCCCTTGAGGGTGACGAGGACGGCCGAAAGCTTGGCCGCATACCCCTCGGCCTCGGCCCGCTCGGCCTGTCCCCGTGCGGCGCGGGCCTTGGTCTCGGCGGCGATCCGCTTCTTGTTGCCTTCGGTCGCTTCGTAAGCGAGCCCTTTTGGCAGCAGGAAGTTGCGGGCGTAACCGGGCTTGACCCGAACCATCTCCCCGGCCTTGCCGAGGGTCTTGATGTCTTCACGCAGGATCACTTCCATCATCGATCGAATCCTCCGGTCGCCGGCGACAGGCGCCGCCGGAAATCTAGCCAAATGTCGGCGAGGCCGAGCAGGGTCAGGCCTCCAAGAACGAACGGCAACATGAACACCGCGACCAGCGCGATCGCCACCCGGGTGAGCGGCGGGAGTCGTCCCGCGCTCGCGACGATCACCGCCAGGCCTCGGGCGGCGTAGAGCGCACCCCCGACCAGCAGCATGTTGGAGCCGAGGGTGTGAAGATCGGTCGAGACCGACAGGAGCACCAACGCCAACCCGACGATCACCAGCCACACCAGGTGGTCGCTGAATCGGAACCCGCGAAACGGCGCCGCGGCCGGGCCCGTCGGATGACGCGACACCCGCTGATACAGACTCCATCCGAGCACCAGCCCCGCCAGCGCCTGAAGGAACACGACTCCGGGCATAAGCTGGGCGACCTGCGGTGCCGCGTCGCCCAACTGGCGAAATAGATCCACGACGTCCGCCGGGGCGCTCGTCCCGGTCTCGAGCGCCATCGCCTCGAAGCTCCGGCTCAGGCTCCGCGCGATCCCGAGTTGGATCTCGTGCCAGCCGATACCGAGCGCCAAGCACCACAGCACGACGGCGCCGAACGCAAAGGTCGTCGTGATCAGCGCCCGGCGAAAGACAACACTCGGACCGGCCAGGGACAGCGCCAGAAAACCGCCCGTCACGAGCACGCCCAGCGCCCGGAGCGTCTGCTCCGGGACGTCCCCGGCGTCGCGCAGCCAAAGAACCAGCCACAACACCCCGATCGCGAGCCAGCCCCACTCCCGCCAGGAGCTGGGTCGCGAGAGGGCGATAAGCCCGGCCAGCGGCCCGACCAGGAACACCGGCGGGGCCATCAGGAGATAGCCCGCCACCAGCGCCACCTGCCCGATGCCCACGCGGTTTCCCGGAGCCCCCTCAGGGGCGCGCCGAGCTGCCGCGTCGTCGGGGTTCAGCCGCCGAAGCCCTTGATGTACGGCAAGAGCGCGAGCTGGCGCGCGCGCTTGATTGCCGTGCTGAGCTGACGCTGATGTCGGGCGCAGGTGCCGGAGAGCCGACTGGGAAGAATCTTCCCTCGCTCGGTCAGGAACCGCGACAAGGTGCGCTCGTCCTTGTAGTCCACCACCCGTACACCGGACTCGCAGATCGCGCAGGTCTTTTGCGCCCGCCTCATTCGTCATCCTCCTCGTCGCTCTTGGGCGCGACAGCCGGCACCGGCTGAGCGCCTTCATTGACCACGACCAGGAAGCGCAGCACGCCCTCATCGAGCTTGATGGCGCGTTCGAACTCGGGAAGGGCGGTGGCCGCCGTCTCGAATTTGGCCACGACGTAGTATCCGGTTTCGTGCTTCTTGATGGGATACGCCAGCGTCCGCTTGCCCCAGTTGGCCACCTGCGGCGGTTCGACGCCATCCTGCTGAATGAAGGTGTGGAAACGCGCGAGGCGTTCGTTGATGGCGGTCTCTTCGAGCGCACTGTCGAAGATGTAGACCACCTCGTACTGGTGGGTCATGACACCGTCCTTTGGTCTGGTGCCCCGGCCCTGGTGCGGAACCGAGGAGGAGAATTGTGAGCGGGAAGAATACAGTCGAACGGCGGCGGATGGTAGAGAGGGCGGACGCACGGACGGGAGGACCACGAACGGGATCGGCGGAGCGAAGCCAACACGAAACGGACAGACCGACAGATTGATTGTTGATTTAACTGGCTACTGTACAATGTGTTGGCTGCTCATTAGTAACCTAACTTCAGATGTTGACCGGTGTCCGATCAAACGATCAGTCTGGCCCTTCCGCCCGTCCGCTGTTCCATCCGTCAGTCTCAGCTGCTGAACCGAAACAGCATCACGTCCCCGTCTCGCACCACATACTCCTTGCCCTCCGCCCGCGCGAGTCCCTGGTCTCGCGCGGGCTTCCAGCCGCCGACCCGGACGAAATCCTCGTACGACACGGTTTCGGCACGGATGAAGCCCTTCTCGAAATCGGAGTGAATGACGCCGGCGGCGGCTGGCGCCTTGTCGCCCCGATGGATCGTCCAGGCGCGCACCTCCTTTTCCCCCGCCGTGAAGTAACTCTGCAGCCCGAGGAGGTGATAGGCGGCGTGCGCGAGGCGATCGAGACCCGACTCCGTCAGGCCGAGCGACGCCAGGAACTCAGCCCGATCCTCCGGGGCAAGCTCCGCCAATTCGGCTTCCACCTTGGCGGAGAACGTCACGATCTCCGCCGTCTCGTTATCCCGCGCGAGTGCCTGCCGCAGGGCCGCCACGAACGCGTTGCCCTAGGCCACCTCGTCCTCCGGCACGTTCGCGGCATAAAGGACCGGCTTGGATGTGAGCAGGTTGAACGAGCGGTATGCGGCCGCCTCTTCGTCCGTCGGCACGACGGCGCGGGCCGGCTTGCCGGCGGCCACGGCCTGCTGCACGGCTTCGAGTATCCGAAGCTCGAGCTTGGCCTGGGGGTCGCCCGACTTGGCGGCCCGGGCGGTCTTGTCGAGCCGCTTCTCGACCGTGGCGAGGTCGGCCAGGCCCAGCTCGATGTTGATTACCTCGCGGTCGCGCACCGGGTCGACCGACCCCATCACGTGCTGGATATCGGGATCCTCGAAGCAGCGCACCACCTGCACGATCGCGTCCACTTCACGGATGTTGGCGAGAAACTGATTGCCCAACCCTTCGCCCTGGCTCGCGCCCTTCACCAGCCCGGCGATGTCGAGAAACTCCACCACGGCCGGAACGGTGCGCTCCGGCTGCACGATCCTGGCGAGCTGATCGAGCCGAGGATCGGGCACCGGGACCACGCCGGTGTTCGGCTCGATGGTGGCGAACGGATAGTTGGCCACCAGCGCCTTCGCCGAGGTGAGGGCGTTGAACAGGGTCGACTTGCCGACGTTGGGAAGTCCGACGATTCCTAAGCGCAGCATCGTGGGTGTGCGAGGGTTGAAGTCAGCTGCCGTGCTTGCTCATGGCCTTCTCAATGCCGTCGCTCAGCCAAGTTTCGACGGCGTCGGCCATGGGATCGAGCAAGCTGTCGAGGACCTGACGCTCCTCCTGCGTGAACTCCGCCAGCACGAAGTCGGAGAGGTCGCCCAGATCGGGTGGGACGGGACCGATCCCGATCCGAAGCCGGGCGTAGTCCTGACGCTGCAGTGCGCCCTCGATGCTCTTGAGGCCGTTGTGCCCGCCGGCTGACCCGGCGCCTCGCAGGCGAAACCTACCGAGCGGAATGGCGACGTCGTCGACCAGGATGAGGAGGTGTTGGGCTGGATCGAAGTCCGGAAGCGCGCGAAGCAGGGCGAGTGCCGCCCCGCTTCGATTCATGTAGGTTTGCGGCTTGAGCAGCTTGACCGACCAGCCCTGGGCGGTGCCCGATACCTCTCGTGCCCGCTCTCCCCGTCGGAAGGTGCCCAACGACCAGCGCGCCGCGAGGCGGTCCGCCAGCCGGAACCCGGCGTTGTGCCGGGTATTCTCGTACTCCGGGCCGGGATTGCCCAGCCCCACGATTGCGTGCAGGGGCTAGGCCTTTTCGGCGGCCTCTTCCTCGGCCTCGGGCTTCGGCTTCCGGATGAGTTCCGGCTCGGTGGTCGCGGCCACCTCTTCGACCACGGCGGGGGCCTCTTCGGCGCGCGGCGCCACCACGGTACAAATCGGGGTGTCCGGGTCGTTGAGGATCTCGGCCTTCTCGATCTTGAGGTCGCGCACGAAGAGCGAGTGACCGATCGCGAGCGCCGTGACGTCCAGCTCCACGCGGTCCGGGATGTCGCTCGGGAACACGCGGATCTCCAGCTCGCGGAGGGAGTGGTCGAGCACGCCGCCGAAGTTGCGGACGCCGTCCGCCACGCCGACGAGATGGACCGGCACCGAGAGGACCACCTTTTCGTCCGCATGGATCTCGTAGAGATCGAGATGGAGGATCTCCGCGGGCCGAACCGGGTTGCGCTGGATCTCGCGGATGAGCGCCTTGACCGGTGCCCGGCTGTCGACGATGACGTCCAGGACGGTGGTGCCGGCATTGATGCCGGTCAGCATCTTGCTCAGCGCCACGGTCTCGACCACCACCGGCTCGGGATCCCGGCCGTGTCCGTAGATCACGCCCGGCACCTTGCCCTCGCGCCGAAAGGTCCGCGCCGCGCCCTTGCCCGTCTCGGACCGGGTTGTCGCCTGGAGATTTATCTGTTGAGCCATGTCCCAATCCTTGTGATCAGTCGAACAGCGAGCTCACCGATTGGTCGCTGTGGGTGTAGCCGATAGCCTTGGCCAAGAGTCCCGCGATCGAGAGCACCTTGAGCCGATCGAACCGGCGCTCGGGTGCGATGGAGATGGTGTTCGTGACCGCCACCTCTTTGACGCCCGAATTGATGAGCCGCTCGACGGCCGGTCCCGACAGGAGCGCGTGCGTCGCGCAGCAATAGACGTCGTTGGCGCCGAGCCGCTTGAGCGCCGTCGCCGCTTCGGCCATCGTCCCCGCGGTGTCGATCATATCGTCGGGGATCAGACAGTCATGGCCCGTCACCTCGCCCACGACGTTTACCACTTCCGCGATGTTGGCCGACGGCCGGCGCTTGTCGATGATGGCGATCGACGCGTTGAGCCGCTTGGCAAACCCGCGCGCCATCTTGGCCGAGCCCACGTCCGGCGCCACGACCACAAGGTCCTTGAGCGCCTTCTGCCGGAAGTGATTCACGAACACCGGCGCCGCGTACAGATGATCGACCGGCAGGTCAAAGAACCCCTGCAATTGATGCTGGTGGAAGTCCATGGCCAACACGCGGTCCGCGCCGGCCACCGACACCATGTTCGCCATCAGCTTGGCGCTGATCGCGACGCGCGGCTGGTCCTTTCGATCTTGCCGGGCATACCCGAAATACGGTACTACAGCCGTGATGCGGGCAGCGCTGGCCCGCCGAGCCGCGTCCATGAGGAGCAGGAGCTCCATCATGTTCTCCGCCGGCGGGTTGGTGGGCTGGATGATGAAAACATCCCGGCCGCGCACGTTTTCGTCGATTTTGACGAACAACTCGCCGTCGGCAAACCGCCGGATCGTCACCTGGCAAAGCGGCTGCCCGAGATGGGCGGCCACTTCCTCGGCGAGAGGACGGTTTGCCGTGCCGCTCATGAGCAGCATCTGGCTGCGAGCCTGGGAGAGATCCGCCATATCGAAAGCCCGAAAAAATACTTGCGGGACAGCTACTTAGTCAACCGATAACGCGTCGCGGAACCGGGTCGGCTTAACGGCGCGGGCAATCCCCCCGTCCACTCCGCCGTAACGCCTGACAGGCTCGACCCAAGAGAGCCCGAACGCAACTTGCACCCGCACCCTCAGCAGGAGGCTCAGATGAACGTCATCCGTCACGCGGCTCTGGGCGCCGCCATTCTGCTCGTGTCGGCGCAGGCTGCGCAGGCTCAGCAGCCCGCACCGGCGATTCCCCCGGCCGGCGCCGCCCGCGACGCTAACGATCTCCATCACGATCGCCACGATTTGCGCATGGATCGCCGTGACCGCCGCCAGGATCACCGCGATATTCGCCACGACCGCCGAGACCGCCGCGCGGACCGGCGCGACCTGCATCGGGATGTCCGGCAGCTGCACCGGGATCGGCGCGGCGGTGCCAGCGCGGGTGGGCTTGCCCGCGACCGCCACGACATTCGCTCTGACAAACGGGATCTCCGCTCCGATCGACGGGATCTGCGCTCGGACCGGCGGGATATCCGGCAAGACAATCGGGATATCCATCACGATCACCGGGACCGTCGGGCCGACCGGCGGGGGAAGCTCTAAGATATTCCACAATACGGTCCACACGTGATCCACAGGCTTCCGGCGGACCAGCTCCGCCGCAAGCCCATGCCGGGGGCGCAGATGATGCGCCCCCGCACATTTCCACTGTGGACGAAATGCCTCCCAGCGGTAATAACCCGCTCAGAACATCCCAGTCCACTCCGCGCCGCAGGCGCACCGGTGCGGCCCGCCGTGGCTAGCATCCCGGTAGCAGACGCACGACGACCGCGCCTTCGCCGCGTGCTCGAGACACACATGTTCCTCGCCGGACTTGGTGAGGGTGCGTTCGAGGTTGCGGGCAATCTCGCGGAGGAGGGTGGCGTGGGGTGGGGTCTGAGTGGTTTCTCTCATCGCTGATCTCCGAGCAGCGGAAGGACGCTCGCGAAGAAGCGGCCAGACTAAACGTTTTGTTTCCACATCGCTAGACCCGTCTTATCCACCTCAGTCTTCCACTTATGCGGAAAGATGCACCAACTCGCTTGGGGAGCAGGTCTTATGGGCAGGCCCGGCCGGTAAGCCCGAACTGGCCCGGGACCTTGGCTGGCGGTTGCCTCCTGGGTATGCTGTAGCGGGCTCCCGCCAACATCCAGCAGACCTGCTGCGCCGCCGCCACCCTGGACCCCCGCCATGGGGCTCGGGTTGTGGCATGGCGCCTGCGTTTGGTGGGGTCAGGCAACTGGTTGCGCCGGCGTGCCGGCGTTCTTCGGGGAAAGGAGACTCCAGGTGGGCTCGGTCGCGATGCGGTTTCTCATGCTCGGTTCCATCGTTCTGATCGGTGTCGGGTGCAATAACAGTTCGACAGATCCCACGCCCACACCTCCGGGGAGCCCGGGAACTCCGGGGGATCCGGGAACAACGGTCGCCACGAAACTCACCTGTGTGGAACCGGTCAGGGGCTCGTTCAACTGTGATCTCATGCTGGCTCAAACCGGCGGCTTTGACATCACGGTCAAGAGCGTCGAGTGCGGCGCCACGGGCAATACACTCAAGATCACCAAGCCGACCGCCGCGACTCTCACGGACGACGGCTGTCGTCTGGCGGCCGGAACGGTCTGGCACTACGCTGGCCCGTACACCGCCGGCACCGCGATCTCCTTTGAGATCGCATCCGCCCGGCTCGAGTTCCCGCCGCTGCTGCGGGCCAAGGGCAGCTATCCGGAGTGGGAGATCGATTTCGAGGATGGCGGCGATCACGACCTCAACGACATCATTCTCGACGTAAAGGCGGTGCCGGCGTCTTGAGGCGGCACCACCCGCAGCCCGGATGACTTGAAGAATGAGCCCTGCAGCGAATCACGTTGCGGGGCTTTTCCTTTGAAGCCTTGCGGGCCGACACAGAGACGGTGATGTTCGTCGCCGCGCGGGGCATTGACGCGAGGAGACCGATGAAGGCCTGCGACTGCAACCAACTTCATGACCGCGAGTCGTTCTGCACTGTGCGGCTCGGGCTTCTGTCGCTGATCTCACTCGGGGTTCTGCTTGGGGCTTGCGCGGGGAAGTCGTCGGCCCTTCCGTCGGAACGTGCCGCCGCGCGTGGGCTTCGGGGAGTTGTCACGTATCGCCAGCGGATCGCGCTCGCTGCGGGGGCGCGAGTCATCGTTCAACTCGCCGATATCTCGCGTGGCGATGCCGACGCGATGGTTATCGCGCGGCAGGAGCTCCGGACGCAAGGAGAGCAGGTGCCGATTCGATTCGCGCTCGCCGTGGAGCAGAGCGGGCTGACGCCCGGGCGGCGGTACGTCGTGCACGCCCGCATCGAGGAGGGGGGGCAGTTGCGGTTCCTGAATCACGCCCCCGTAGCACTGGATCCGGGTCGGTGGCCTGAGACGCTGGAGGTGGTGGTCGAGCCGGTCCGCTGAACCTGAGGATCGACCGCGCTGCAGGCGCTCCCGCTGGCCCTCCCCGCTGTCCGCCTCTACCTTTGAAGCCACGCCACACGGGAGTTCCCCAATCCAGTCCCAGCCGGAGCTCGAGGCGCGACTGCAAGGCGCAGTCGGCGACACCTACCGCATCGTCCGCGAGCTGGGCGGCGGCGGGATGAGCCGTGTCTTCCTCGCCGCGGAGGCGCGGCTGGGCCGCCAGGTCGTCGTCAAAGTGCTGCCGCCGGAGATGGGTGCCGGGGTCAACGCCGAGCGGTTCGAGCGCGAGATCAAGCTCGCCGCGCGGCTGCAGCATCCGCACATCGTTCCCGTGCTCGCCGCCGGCGCGCAGGGGGACCTCCTGTACTATGTCATGCCCTACATCGCGGGCGAGTCGCTCCGCGCCAAGCTTGCGCGGGAGGGCGAGCTCCCGATCCTCGAGGCCGTGCGCATTCTCCGCGAGGTGGTGGACGCGCTGGCCTACGCGCACCGGAACGGCGTGGTCCACCGCGACATCAAGCCCGACAACGTGCTGCTCTCCGAGGGGCACGCCGTGGTGACCGACTTCGGCGTGGCCAAGGCGGTGAGCGCGTCGAGCGGCGGGTCGGGTTCCCTCACGTCGCTTGGCGTCGCCCTCGGCACGCCGGCCTACATGGCGCCGGAGCAGGCCGCGGCGGATCCACACGTGGACCACCGGGCCGACATCTATGCGGTGGGCGTGCTGGCGTACGAGATGCTGGCGGGCCGCCCGCCGTTCACGGCACCCACGCCGCAGGCCCTGCTCGCCGCGCACATCACCCAGAACCCGGATCCACTCACGCGCTATCGGCCCACCGTCTCGCCGCAACTCAGCGCGCTCATCATGCGGTGCCTGGAAAAACGCGCCGCCGACCGCTGGCAGACCGCGGGGGAGCTCCTGCCGCCGCTCGACGCGGCCGCGACGCCGAGCGGGGCGCTTACCCCGACCGGGACCCAGCCCGTCATTTCGTCCGGCACCGAGGCGGCGCTTCGCCGGTCGCATCCGGGGCGGGTGATCGGGCTGTTCGCGGCCGCCTCGATCGGCGTGCTCGCCCTGGTGTACGTCCTGGTGCATCGGCTCGGCTTGCCGGACTGGGTGCTCTACGGCGCGGTGGTGCTGCTTGCGATCGGACTCCCGATCATGCTGGCGACGAGCGTCCACGAGCGCCGGCGGGCGCTCGCGCGGACCACCTTGGTCTCGGCGCCAGCGGCCGAGTCGGCCGTGACTCGATGGTTCACCTGGCGGAAGGCGCTGATCGGCGGCGGCATCGCATTCGCGGCGCTCACGGTGCTGGCGGCGGCATACACCGCGATGCGGCTCCTGGGCATCGGACCAGTGGGCACGCTGCTCGCCTCGGGCGTGCTCAAGGAGCGGGAGCCGATCGTTCTCGCCGATTTCGAGAACCACTCGGCGGCGGACTCGACGCTGGGTGCCTCGCTGACCGAGGCGTTCCGGGTGGATCTCGCCCAGTCGCCCACGGTGCGGCTGGTCGACCCGCCGGCCATCAAAGACGCCTTGCAGCGGATGCAACGGCCCGCGGCTCCCGTGCTCGCCGCGGCGCTCGCGCGCGAGGTGGCGGAGCGCCTCGGCAGCAAGGCGGTGGTGACGGGCCAGATCGATCCGGTGGGCGGCGGCTATGTGCTTTCGGCGAGTCTCGTGGCCGCGGCGGACGGCCGAGTGCTGACGGCGGTGCGGGAGACGGCAGAGAACTCGGGTGCGCTGCTGGGCGCGATCGACCGGCTCTCCAGCAAGCTGCGCGAGCGGATCGGCGAGTCGTTGGTGACGATCCGGGCCAACCAGCCGCTGGAGCAGGTGACGACGGGCTCGCTGCCGGCGCTCCGCAAGTACAGCGACGCGCTGCGGCTCGAGGAGGCCGGCCGTGACGAGGAAGCGATTCCGCTGCTCCGCGAGGCAGTGGCGCTCGACAGCGGATTCGCGATGGCGTGGCGCAAGCTCGCGGTGGTGCTCGGCAACACCTTCATGCCGTATACCGAGCAAGCGACCGCGGCCACCCAAGCCTTTACGCATCGCGATCGGCTTCCGGAGCTGGAGCGCAGCCTCGCGGTCGCGTACTACTACGGCTTGGTCGAGTATTCTCCGGAGAAAATGCAGGCCGCCTATCGGTCGGCGCTCGCCATCGACCCCGACAACCAGCCGGCGCTCAACAATCTCTCGAACGAGCTGTGGCGCACCGGACGCTATGCCGATGCCGAGAGCCTGGCCGTACACGCGATCCGCGTCGGTCGCGGTCCGGTGCTGGTACGCACGGCGATCCAGGCACAGGTGGCGCAAGGCCATTTCGCGGACGCGGCGGCCACCCTCGAACGCTACCGTCAGTCGTCACCCGGCAGCGCTCACGTGTTGGAGCTGGGGAGCGAGCTCGCCGCGTCCCAGGCGAACTTCCTGCGGGCCGACACGCTGCTGCGGCAGGTGAGACAGGAGCAGCGCGGAAGCGTGGTATGGCAGGCGCTCACGACTCGCATGACGGGGCTCATGGCCGCGCGCTTGGGGAAGTTGGCCGAGTCGAAGCAGCTCCTGAGCGAGTTCATGGCGATGGGCGACGCGCGCCGGCTTCCGGCGGACTACTACGGCGGGGCTATCGACTTGGCCGCCCAGGAGCTCGCGCTCCGGAATCAACCGGCGTTGGCGCTACAGCACCTCTCCGATGCGCTCGCGCGGCATCCGCTGGACTCGATGCCGCCGACGGACCGGCCGTATTCCGATCTTGCCCGTATCTCGGCGATGGCCGGGAAACTCGACCAGGCCAAGCGGTATCTCCGGGAGCAAGAGGCGACGGTGCCGGCGGGGGTCCGGGCCAGCGACCTCAATCGCTATCTGGCCTTCGGCGCGGTGGCTGAGGCCGAGGGCCGCCCGCGCGATGCGTTGGCGGCGTACCGAATGTTTCGGCAAGAAGCCGGGTGCCCGCTCTGCGGTCTCGACGAGCTGGCGCGGCTGTACGACAAGACGGGTCAGCCCGACTCGGCGCGGGTGGCGTACGAGCAGTTGATCACGCTGCCGGCCCCGGGTCGGCTCTGGGGCGACGCGCTGAGCCGTGCACCGGCGCTCAAGCGGCTGGGTGAGCTATACGAAGCGAAGGGTGACCGCAAGAAGGCCGCGGCGTACTACGGGCAGTTCATCGAGCTGTGGAAGGACGCCGACGCGGAGCTGCAATCGGGAGTGAGGGAGGTGCGGGGAAGGGTGGGGCGATTGGCGCAGGAGGCAGGGAGCTAGCAACCCGCTGACGGATCTCCGAGAATCACCGCTCCTGCCGCGCGGCGAGGAACGCCTCACAGATTGCGCGGGGCAGCGGGCCAACGCGACGATGGGCCATATCCGGGCGCCCCGTAGGCCGCCTCGGCGCGATGGCGACATCGACAATCCAGTCCCCACCGCCCATCCCGTCGCGCGACATCATGTTGACCCACCCACCATTCCGACGCACATGCTCCAGCACGTCCTGGGCTGCCCACAGTTTGGTGGAGAACGGGGGGAGCGGCATGGCAGTGGACGCGTCGACGAGGGCGCCGGGCAGGCACCACAGCGGGCGTTGGCCGAATGGGACGAACGGGATGGGCTGCCAGGCGAGCGCGCGGGCGACTTGCGCGTCCAGCTTGTTGTCGGTGCAAGGCCAGGTGGCCGTCGATACGTGCGTCACTTTCATCCACCTCCCTAGAGAGCCCGACACACGGAACAAAGTTGAGGCAAGAAGCGCGGAATCGCCAGGGGACAGCACGGGTCCAGGCGATGGTGAGATTGCGCGAGCGCAGCTCCCTCACAGACGGTCATTGACGAGTCATGGCACTCATCTTCTTTTGGCTGGTGGATCGAGCGGCGGGCGGAAGGATTCAGTGGCGGGATGAAACGGCTGCTGGAGTTTGGACCGTCGCCTACGCTGGGACCATTAGCTACGGCATCTATCTCTACCTCTACCACAACTTCATCGGCGCGGTCGTACAGAAACTGGAGAACGCGTTAGCCGTGTCGATGCGGATGCCTGGTCGGGGCGTCTGGCGCCGGCCACAAGCCCACAAGCGGGTCTCGTAGATTCGGTCCACAGCGCGGTCCGTCATATGGCAAACCAGCCACCCCTGCAACAGGCCGGACCCCTGGCCTCGCGGAGCTGGGCTCAGGGGCAGCGTGTCAACATCAAGGGACCGGGAGGTCTACCCTTGCGGCTGTCTGCGGCGCGGTCGCGGCTTGGACGGGTCTCCCTCGCGGAGCGGGAATCCCGGCCCCAACCGTGCCGCCAGAGGCTCCGGGACACCCACGGCGCTGCCATGCTCGTCCAGCCAGCGGAGCAGCCGCTTGATGCTCCCCGTGGCGAGGGCCACGCTGGTGTCGGCCGCACCGTAGTAGACGAATAGCGTGTCACCGTCGACCCCGATGGTGTATCCGCACGGAAAGGCAACGTTGCCGACGTCGCCTTCGCGCTCATACGGCGCCTCCGGACCGAAGACCCACATGTCGCCGCGCAGCAGGCACTGATCGGGATGGTCGAGGTCCAGGAGCGCGAGCCCCAGCCGATACAGGCTCCCCGACGCCGTCTGCCGGACGCCGTGATAGATCATCAGCCAGCCGCGCGGGGTCTCGATCAGCGGCGGCGATAACCCTACCTTGTTGGCATCCCACCACCCTCCGCGCCGCGCCTGCAGCACCAGCTTGTGACCGCCCCAGTTCTTGAGGTCCGGCGAGTAGGAAATCCAAACATGGGCGCCCGAGTCGTGCATCGGCCGGTGCAGCAGCGCGAAGTTGCCATCGATCCGTCGCGGGAGCAGGGCGGCGTCCTTGTCGTCAGGCTGCATCACCAGGCCACAGCGCTCGAAGTGCCGGAAGTCCTCCGTCAGCGCGAGCGCCACCCCCGGCCCGCTGCGGCTGAACGCGGTGTAGGCAATGGCGTACTTCCCGAGCTCTTCTATGTACGTGATCCGCGGGTCCTCCACTCCCCAGAACTCCTCCGGATAGTGCTCGGGACTGGGCTGGAAGGTGGGTGCCGGATCGATGACCCAGCCATCCACGCCGTTGGTCGAGCGCGCGGCGCACAGGTGGGAGTGGCCCCGGCGGTCCTCCACCCGGCAGAGGAGCAGCGTGGTGCCGTCGGCGAGGCGGGTCGCCCCGGCGTTGAAGACCGTGTGGGCTGGGTAGGGCCAGTCGGCCGCGGTCAGGATCGGGTTCTTGGCGTGCCGCTGGAAAAGGACTTCGTAGTGCTGTCGCAATGTCATGGTCTGTTAGGCCGCCAGTTGAACTTCAGGTGAGGTCAGCCCGTTCGGCTGAACGCATGTCCCACAGGGCAAGGAGGAACGAGAGGGTCGATTCCGCACCCTGGTTTTCGTTGACGCGATCCTCGTGCAGCCCGTCCCGGCAGCCGCCGGTCGAGGCGTCGTAGACCGACTGCTGCAGCTGGTTCTGGCCCAGAAACCAGGTGAACGCCGAGCTGGCATAGCTGGAC
>JBGPVE010000036.1:0-17559 GCA_041491545.1 Gemmatimonadota bacterium
CCGGCGCGCTATATAGTACCGAAGCCCGCCTAGCGCGCTGTTGACGGTCGCCTCGACGATCGCCGTATCCCACCTCTCCCGACAATCCGCTCACTCGCCGCGCCCCCCGGGGCGCCGCCATTGCTTTCCACCCCGCCATCACAAGGGGGACGCCTATGCGTTGTTTCCTGCTGGGCGTCGGTCTGCTGGTCCTCGCGGGCTGCAGCGACGCCGCCAACGTCAACTCCCCGGAGCGTACCGACGATCCTTCTACCGATCCGTCCACCGTGGACCCGACTGCCACCCTCAGACCACTCGACCGGGCACGCGCCGCCCTCTCGGGTGGCGCCACGACGGTCTTCGACGCGACCAGCACCGCCTTCTCGCAGCCCGCACCCAACCTTACCGGGGAGGATGTAGGCCGGCACCGTTCAACTCGCTGCTCTTCCGCGCGAGCGTCCCCGGCGTCGGGCCGCATGGCGGCCCGCTCGCGGCACGTGGGTTCGGAACCCAACTCCAACTGCGCGCGATCGCCGGCTATCAGCCCGAGGTCCAGGCCGCGGTGCAGTATGCGGAATCGGTGGGCACCTTCGCCGACCGTTCCACGTTTCAGCTGCGGGTCCCGCGTTACTCCTTCAGCAACAGCTACCTGCCGCTGCCGGGTGGGCTGCTCGTCTCGCCCCGCGCTGCCCCCGCCGTCTTCGGGCTCGGCCTGCTCGAGGCCGTCCCCGAGGGGGTCCTCCATGCGCTCTCCGACGAGAACGACCGCAACCGCGACGGGATCTCCGGGCGCCTCAATTACGTCTGGGACGAGGCGCGCGGCCGTCCCGCGGTGGGGCGCTTTGGGTGGAAGGCCAATGCGCCCAATCTGACGCAGCAGTCGGCCGGTGCGTTCAACGGCGACATGGGAATCACCTCGTCGCTCTTCCCGGCGGAATCCTGCGAGGGCGATCGCCCCGGCTGCGAGCGCCACGCGCCTGAGGTGGCGGACCAACCCGTACAGAACGTGGCATTCTACACTCGCACGCTCGGCGTGCCCGCCCGGCGCAATCTGGACGATCCCAAGGCTCGCGAGGGCGAGCTGTTGTTCCTCCGCGCGGGCTGCGGCAGTTGCCACTTCCCCACGCTGCCCACCGGATCTCTCCCCGGCGTGTCCGAGGTATCGAACCAATTGATCCATCCGTACACCGATCTCCTGTTGCACGACATGGGGCCCGCCTTGGCCGATGGCCGCCCGGATTTTCGGGCATCGGGCAGCGAGTGGCGCACGCCGCCGCTCTGGGGTATCGGGCTGGTGCAGGTCGTGAACGGTCACACCAACTTTCTGCACGACGGCCGGGCGCGCTCGCTGCTCGAGGCCGTGCTCTGGCACGGCGGCGAGGCCGAACGGGCGCGTGAGGCGGTCCGCCGCTTCTCCCCCGATCAGCGCACGGCACTGATCGCGTTTCTCCAGTCGCTTTGACTCAACACAGCCAGCCCCGCCGGGCGTCAATTGCCCGGTGGGGCTGTGCTGCCCGTCTGAGTCTCCATCGAATGGCCGAGCGGCAGGCACTAGCCTTGCACAGTCTCCCCCGGATATCGCCGTCTGACCCTTGAATCGCTGCTGAACCCTCACTCCGGGTTGCATTGTGCCCGGGTGTGGCGCATCAGTTGAGGCCCCATGTGCGGCATCGCCGGATACGTACTGTGCGGTAAGATTGCCCACCCTCGCACCGTCGAGGCGCTGCTGGATCCAATCCGGCCGCGCGGGCCGGATGACGAGGGCGTTTGTCTGGTCAACCGCGACGGGACCCGCGCCGTCTACGCGACCGATCGGACCATCCCGGCGCTTCGCGCCGACCGGCCCCATCTCAGGGCGCCGGGGGCCGTGATTTCCCACGACGTTGCCCTCATTCACACCCGCTATTCAATCATCGATCGGTCGTCCGCCGGGCATCAGCCGTTCCTGAGTCGGGACGCCACGATCGCGGCCATATTCAACGGCGAGATCTACAACTACCTCGAGCTGCGCCGCGAGCTCGAGGGCGAGGGCGTCCGCTTCCGTACCGCGAGCGACACCGAGGTGTTGGTCGAGGGGTATCGGTGCTGGGGTGACCGAATCTGGGGAAGAATGAACGGCTTCTGGGCCGTCGCGCTGTACGATCGCCAGACGGCGATGGTCGTGCTTGCCCGCGATCGGCTGGGTGTGGCGCCGCTCTACTACCGGGAGACGCCGGCGGGCCTCTTTTTCGCCAGCTCCATCCGCGCGTTGGTGGATATCGAGCCCTCCGCCGTCGCGGTCGATACCGATCGCCTGGTGGGCTTCATCGAGGCCGGACTCAAGGACCTCGACGACGGCACGATGTACCGGGACATTCGGAGCCTTCCGGCCGCCACGATCTTCCGGCTGCCGCGCACGGCAGTCTCACTGGCCCTGGCACGCACGACCCGCTACTGGCAGCTCCCGGCGGGCCGGCTTTCAGTGCGCGACCTCTCGTTCGACGAGGCGGTGGAGCGGTACCGTTCCATCTTCTTCGACGCCGTGAGCATCCGGCTCCGGGCGGATGTGAAGGTGGCCTACGAGCTGAGCGGCGGATTGGACAGTTCGTCCATCGTGGCGGTGGCCGCCCAGCTCCGAAGCAATGCGGTGACGACCTACACTATCAAAGTTCCGGAGCACGATGAGGAGCCCTACGCCCGAACGATTCTCGAGCGGTATCCGGTCGACTACCGGGTGCTCCACGAGCTGGAGGATACCTTTCGGGAAGAGGAGGCGGAGTTCGACGCCGTCATGCAGGAGCCGTATCACTCGCCCAACATCTACACCCAGTACCAGATGCGCCGCGCGATCAAGGCCGAGGGCGTGGGTGTGGTGCTCTCGGGCGCGGGAGGCGATGAGGTGCTCGCGGGCTACGAGTCCCAGTTCTGGCCTCGCGCCGCCGGGGAGCTCCGCGCGGCGGGGCTCGGCAGGTGGGTCGACGATTACGATCGCGGACGCGGCACGTACCAGTCGCCCACCTTGCACGGAACGCTCTGGGGCATGTACTGGGGCACGCGCCGTCAGGCGATCGACGTGATCAAGATGCTCTCGGATCTGCAGGGCAAGGGTGGCCGGTCGGCGCTGACCGACCGGACGGCCCAGGAGTATCAGGCGCTCTATCCCAAGCTCGCCTTCGATCAGCAGCGGCGCTATCACCTGCAGGTGGCGATGCTGCCGTATTATCTCCGGAGCAACGACCACTTCACGATGGCCATTCCGATGGAGCAGCGTTTTCCGTTTCTCGACTATCGAATGGTCGAGTTCGGGTTGCAACTCCCGATCCAATATCTGTTCCGCGACGGCTGGACCAAGTACATCCTGCGCAAGGCGATGGAGCCGCATCTGCCGGCCGCGATCGTGTGGCGCCGGCAGAAGATGGGGTTCCCCTTCGCCTACGAGCGGTTCCTCGATCGCCACCGGTTCGATTTCGAGCCCGAGCTGGAGCGGCTTGCCACCTCGGGCCTTCCGGTGCATCGGTTCGGCCGCTACCAGGATCTGATCGCCAAGGATCCAATGAAGCTCTGGCGGATGTGCTCGAGCGCGCTCTGGCTTGCGGGCGTGGGACGAAGCGGCGTTGCGCTGGGCAAGAGCATCCGAGTCCCCTACCTATCGCAGTCGTTCGCTATGCGGTAACGATGCCCGGGTACCGGTCGCCGCTGCCCCGCGACCGGCTCTTGCTGTCCGGCGGCCGCCGAGAGACATTCTCCCCAAGCCCCCTCGAGTCAGGTACACTCGGTGGGGCTGTCTTTCTCTGTGGGGAGCGACCGATGCGATGGATGCCCGGTGGACCAAGCTCGAATCTCGAGGACCGGCGCGGGGAGCCCGGCGGCGGCGGTGGGGGCGGTGGCCTGCGCTTGGGGTTGGGCGGCATGGTGGTCCTGCTCGTCCTGAGCGTCGTCTTTCGGCAGGACTTCTTCAGCCTCCTCAGCGGAGCGGGTGGGGCCGGTGGGCCTGGCGCCCCTTCGGCGCCGGTCACCGTCACCGCCTCCGCCGAAGAGCAGCAACTGGTCCAATTCGTCTCCTTCGTGCTCGACGACGTGCAGAGTACCTGGACCAAGCTGCTTCCTTCGATGGGCACTTCGTATCGCGACGCCAAGCTGGTGCTCTTTCGCGACGCGACGGAGACGTCTTGCGGAGTGGGTGCGACCGCGACCGGCCCGTTCTACTGCTCCGGCGACGAGAAGGTCTACATCGACCTCGGCTTCTACGACGAGCTGCGCCGGCGCTTCGGCGCGCCGGGGGATTTCGCGCAGGCGTACGTGCTCGCCCACGAGATCGGCCACCACGTGCAGAAACTGCTCGGCACCGATGCCGAGGTGCGGCGGATCCAGCGGGCGCGGCCGGGGCTCGCCAACGACTATTCCGTTCGTCTCGAGCTGCAGGCCGACTGTTACGCGGGTGTGTGGGCGTACTCCACGGCGCAACGTGACATTCTCGAGAAGGGGGACGTGGAGGAGGGCTTGACCGCCGCCGCGGCCGTGGGGGACGACCGCATCCAGCGGATGGCCGCCGGCCGGGTCAATCCCGACGCCTTCACCCACGGGACGTCGGCTCAGCGGGCGGAGTGGTTCAACCGCGGCTACACGACCGGCCGACCCGACGTCTGCGACACCTTCTCGGCCTCGGCGCGTCGCTAGCGCGTGGCTTCGTTGCCGCTGACGGGCGTGCGCGTGCTGGACTTCACCCGCGTCCTCGCCGGGCCGCTCTGCACGATGATGCTCGGCGATCTCGGCGCGGACGTGATCAAGGTGGAGCGGCCCGGCACGGGGGACGAGACCCGGGGCTGGGGGCCGCCGTTCGCCCCGGACGGCGCGAGCGCCTACTTCCGATCGGTCAACCGGAACAAGCGGAGCATCGCGGTCGATCTCGATGTGGTTGAGGATCGCCGGCTGTTGGAGACGCTGCTGGGTGAGGCGGATGTCGCGGTCGACAACTTCCGGCCCGGTACGTTGGAGCGTCGCGGGCTGCATCCGGCGGCGTTGCTCGAGCGCCATCCTCGGCTCATCTGGTGTACGGTGAGCGGCTTTGCCGATGGCGACCGCCCGGGCTACGACTTCGTGGTGCAAGCCGAGTGTGGCTGGATGGCCATCACCGGTGAGCCCGGCGGTGCTCCGATGAAGATCGGAGTGGCGCTCGCCGACGTGATCGCCGGCAAGGATGCCGCGGCCGCGATTCTGGCGGCGCTGGTGCAGCGGGCCCATGCTCCCGCATCCCTTCCGGTCCAGGCCCGTCGGCTTGGCATTTCCCTGGCACACAGCGCCACGGCGGCCTTGGTCAACGTGGCGCAGAACGCGCTCGTCACCGGCGCCGAGCCGGCTCGATGGGGAAACGCCCATCCGAATCTGGTGCCCTATCAGCTGTTCGACACGGCCGACCAACCGATCGCCATCGCGGTCGGAAGCGATCCCCAGTGGCTGGCGTGCGCCCACGCGCTCGGTCTTGCTGAGCTGGCGGGCGACGCCGGTCTGGCGACCAATGCCGGACGCCTGGCCGCGAGAGGGCGCATCGCGGAAGCCCTGAACCGGCGACTCAAAACGGGCCCCGCGCGCCAGTGGCTCGACCGGCTTGCTGCCGCCGCCGTTCCCTGCGGCCGGGTCCGGAGCGTTCTGGAAGCGTTGGCCGACGTGACTGCGTCGGCCGTCTCAGGCGTGGCGCCACAAGGTCCCGGTACGGTGCGGTTGCCGCCGCCCGCGCTGGACGAGCATGGCCCGGCGATTCGGCGCGACGGATGGCGGGCATTCGGCTAGCACTTCACAGGGAGTCTGCCAATGGACGTGGAAGAGCTCATCAAGCCGTTCCGCATCACCGACGGCAGCCGTTTCCGGCTCACGGACATCGATCCCGACGATACCCGCGGATCGAAGCTCAAGGATCAGTCCGACGAGCTGCTGGCGCAGGAAGTTCAGCAGCTGAGCAAGCTGCAGGACATGCTGTACGCGCAGGACCGCTGGTCGGTGCTCCTGATCTTTCAGGCGATGGATGCGGCGGGGAAGGACGGCGTGATCAAGCACGTCATGTCGGGGGTGAACCCGCAGGGCTGCCAGGTCGTTTCGTTCAAGGTGCCGTCGGACGAGGAGCTGGACCACGACTACATGTGGCGTGCGCTCCGCCAACTGCCCGAGCGGGGCCGCATCGGGATCTTCAATCGCTCGTACTACGAGGAGGCGCTCGTCGTTCGCGTGCACCCCGGGATCCTCGCCAAGCAGAAGCTGCCGCGGAAGCTCGTGACCGACGACATCTGGAAGGAACGCTTCGAGGACATGAAGGCCGCGGAGCGATACCTGAGCCGCAACGGCACAGTCATCCGGAAGTTCTTCCTGCACGTCTCCAAGAAGGAACAGAAGAAGCGCTTCCTCGCCCGCATGGACGACCCCGAGAAGAACTGGAAGTTCTCGGCCGGCGACGTGAGCGAGCGGCAGCGGTGGGACGATTACATGGCGGCATACGAGGACGTGATCCGCAACACCAGCGCGCCGCATGCGCCCTGGTTCGCGGTGCCCTCCGACAAGAAATGGTTCTCCCGTCTCGTGGTAGCAGCTGCGGTGATCGACGCGCTTCAGGGTCTCGATTTGCACTATCCAGAGATCGACGAGCCGCAGCGCAAGGAGCTTGCGCAGGCGCGCGAGGTGCTCATGCACGAGCCATGAGCGCCTCGCGCGCGCTGCGGTCAGGACTTCTTGACCTCGAACTCCTGGACTCCCACCGACTTGCCATCCAGAAAGATCTCGACCTTGTACTGGCCTGCCGGCCAGGCAGACCGCTTGGAGATGTGGAACTCGGTGTTGGCCGAGCCCGTCGGCGCGATGGTCTCCGTGGTGGAGTCGACCAGTTGGCCGGTCTGAAAGGTCCACTTGGCGGTGAGATTGGCGCTGGCGGCGGTCCCGGTCGTGGCAACCGACGCGTAGATCGTGTCGCGCGGTCCGAAGGTGGTCGTCGAGGTGGCGACGGCCTTGTCGGCGTCAACCTGCTTGCCGAGCTTGATCGTCGCGACGTTCACCGGCTGAACCGGCGGCGCAGCCTGAGGCGCCGGAGCCGGAGCGGCCGCCTCGGGTGATGCCGCCGGGGCTTCCTTCTTCTTGCAGCCGGCGACCAGGAGCGTCGCCGCGGCGACGAGCGCGGCGCGATTCAGCGTCAGGGTCCATTGCATCGGGGATTTCCTCGGTCGTCAAGCTGCGGGAATCTTGAGGACCTGGCCCGGACGGATCAGGTCGGGATTCTTGATGATGTCTTGGTTGGCTTCGTAGATCCGCCTCCAGGCATTCGCGTTGCCATACATTTCTTTCGCGATCTTGGAGAGGTTGTCGCCCTTCTGCACGGTATAGGTGCGCGCCGGGGCGGGCGCTGTGGAGGAGCTTCCGCCTTCGACGTCGGAGAAGTCGGGCTGGGGGTCGTCTGGCGTCGTCATGATACCTTCCGCGATGGGGAGCCATGGCTCGTAGCGGCCAAGCCGCTAAGATATGGCCCGGCGACGCGGTTCGCCACGCGTGCCCGCGGTGAAGCGGCGGCGGCTAGACCGCGAGCTGCCGGTGCTCCGGCCCGGCGTCCAGGACCTCTCTCAGCTTCCGAAGCAGGGTACCGATCTCGAACGGCTTCTGCAGGACGGCATCCAACGGACCCGAGACGATGGGAGCTTCCTCGCTGCGGGAATACCCGGACATGAACACGACGGGCAGGCTCGGGCGCTCCGCCCGCAGCAGCCGCGCGAGCTCGCGGCCGCCGATCTCCGGCATACGCATGTCGGTCACCAGCAGATCCACCCCGGGCTGGTGCTCCCGCCAGACGCGAAGAGCCTCCGCGCCGTGCTTGGCCTCGATCACCTTGTAACCGTGTCGCTCGAGCAGGAGGCGCGCCGAGCTTCGAACGGCTCCTTCGTCTTCAACCAAGAGAATCGTCTCTCGGCCCGGGGGTATGGCCTGGATGGCCACCGCGTCCGGCGCCACGGCCGCAGCGACCTCCGGAAAGATCAGCGTGAAGGTGCTGCCCTCGCCGGGCACGCTCTCCACCCGGATGGCGCCGCCCGATTGGGTCACGACCCCATACACCATGGCGAGGCCTAGGCCCGTTCCCTGTCCCACCGGTTTCGTGGTGAAGAATGGCTCGAAGATGTGGAGCTGCGTATCGGCGTCCATGCCGGCCCCGGTATCGTGCACCGCGAGGTTCACGTAGCTGCCGGGTGACAGGTCCTGGCCCGGCCCGGCCGCGACGGGGCCGGGCGCAACGACCAGCGTGGACGTGGTGATGGTCACCTTGCCACCGCCGGGCATGGCATCCCGCGCGTTCCCGACCAAGTTGGCCAACACCAGCTCGATGTGGCTGGGATCGGCGTGCACGGCACCGAGACCGCTGGCCAGGTCGGTCTCCAGCGTGCCGGTCTCGCCCAGCACGCGGCGGAGAATCGGCTCGCATTCGCGGACCAGCTTGGTCAGGTCGAGCGGACGGGCCTGCCGCGTCATCGGGCCGCTTATGGTGAGCAGCTTTCGCGTAAGCCCCGCCGCTTGGCGCGCGGCGCGACCGATCTCTTCCAGCTCATTGCGGCCGTCGCTCGCACTCGGCAGCTGGGCCAGCCCAAGCTCGACGTTGTTCAGGATCGCGGTCAGCAGGTTATTGAAGTCGTGCGCCACCCCACCGGCGAGCTGACCCACGGCCTCCATCTTTTGAGCCCGCTGGACGTTCGCCTCGCTCTCCTCGAGCCGCCGCTTGCCGATCACGCCTTCCGTGACCTCGCGACTCCAACTGATCACGCTGACGACGTCCCCCCCCTCCCCGCGCTCGGGCACGAGCCGGGTCGAGAACCAACGGGTCCCGGACGCCGTCGCAAGCTCGAACTCCACCGTGCTCGGCTCGCCGGTCGTGAAGACACGCTCGAGCGCGTCCTCCCACCAATCGAGCCGGCTGAGCGGAATGCCCGCTTCAGTGGCCGTCTTGCCGATGAACTCGTGCTCGGGCCGACCGGTCGCGGCCTCGATGCCGCGGCTCACGTAGCACACGCGATGGGCCCGGTCGTACCGGGCGATGATGTCGGGGACGTGATCGAGGAGCGGCTGGATCTCCGCGAGCGTGGGCGATCGGGTGTCGATCGCCGACGGATCAGCGAGGTTCCAGGTGTCGGGAACGCCGTCGGGCATGCGTCATCACCTTGCCGGACGCACATGCGCCCGGCGCCTCGGATTACGCACCGAGGATGGATGGATGCACTCAGGGGTGAGGGGCTGACGCAGAGAAGAGCTACCGGCGGGGGGACCGCATCGGACTCAATATATGTCAGGAAGGTCGTGGTCACTATGGCCAATCGAGGGTAGGGGCCGGTTCTGCGGCGTCCCATTGACATATCAATGAAACATGATACGTTGATGTCATGACAATCACCGAGCCCGCCACGATCCAGGTTGTGCGATGCTTCCACGCCTTGTCCGACCCGACGCGCCTCCGGCTGCTGGAGTTGCTTCGCGATGGCGAACGCTGCGTCTGCGAGCTCACTGATGCGATGGACACCGGCCAGTCACGTCTGTCGTTTCATCTCAAGACCCTGAAAGACGCGGGCCTCGTCGCGGATCGCCGCGAGGGCCGCTGGGTGTATTACACGGTCTGCCCCGGCGCCGTCCAAGCCGCGGCCGACGCGGTGCTGGACCTCGGGCCCCGGCCTGGTTCGGCCAAGAAGTCAGCCCCTTGCTCATGAGGAATGCGATGACGGACAACATCAAGGACATGGTGAAGGCCCGATACGGCGCGGCAGCGCTCGCCGTCGTCAACGAGCGCATCGGCTGCTGCGGCTCGGGCAACGCGACCGATCTGATGAGCCAACAGCTCTATAGTGCGACGGAGACCTGCGGATTGCCCGAGGGCGCCGTCCTCGCCTCGCTCGGCTGCGGCAACCCGACCGCGTTGGCCGATCTGCACGAGGGCGACGTCGTACTGGATCTCGGCTCCGGCGGCGGCATCGACGTGTTGCTGTCGGCCAAGCGCGTCGGCCCGACCGGCAAAGCCTATGGGCTCGACATGACCGACGAGATGCTGGCCCTCGCCCGGGAGAATCAGCGAAAAGCGGGTGCCACCAACGTCGAGTTCCTCCGGGGCGACATCGAGCACATTCCGCTGCCGGACGCGTCGGTCGATGTGATCATCTCCAACTGTGTCATCAACCTCTCCGCGGACAAGCGGCGAGTCATTCGAGAAGCGTTCCGGGTGCTCCGGCCCGGCGGGCGCTTCGCCGTGTCGGACGTGGTGGTGCGGGGCGAGATGCCGACCGACGTGCGCCGGAGCATGGAGCTGTGGGTCGGCTGTGTGGCGGGGGCCTTGGACGAAGCAGAATTCAAGCGGTTATTGGTCGAGGCCGGATTCGAAGCGGTCGAGATCGAGCCCACCCGCGTCTACCGCATCGAAGATGCTCGGTCGTTCCTGGCCGGAACCGGTCTCGATGTCGAGGTGCTGGCCCAGCAGATCGACGGGCGCGTGATGGGAGCGTTCGTGCGGGCGCGAAAATCGGCGCCATGACGCAGGCTGAGGGTCCGCCGAGGACGGACGGGACGAGCGCGGCCCTGCGCGCTGCCGCGGCGGTGGATCTGCCGGCGGTGCTCGGTCTCCTCGCCGCAGCGGCGCTCCCCACCGCCGGAATTCCCGCCTCGCTCGCGGGCTTCGTGGTGGCGGAGCAGGCGGGGCGGCTCGTCGGCGTCGCCGGCGTCGAGCGCTACGGCACCGCCGGGCTGCTCCGGTCGGTGGCCGTCGATCCCAGCGCTCGCGGAACCGGGGTGGGCCGGGCGTTGGTCGAGCGCGCGCTTGGCGATGCTCGGCGGAATGGAGTAGCCGAGGCCTACCTCCTTACCACCACGGCCGAGCGCTATTTCCCCCGTCTCGGCTTCGAGCCGATCAGCCGGGAAGAGGTGTCGCCGGCGGTGCTGGCATCGGCCGAATTCCAGGGCGTGTGCCCAACCTCGGCTGTCGTCATGCGGCGGCGGCTGGGCGGCGGCTTCTGACTCACGGCGGTCACCGGGCCGCGGAGCCGACCGCCTTCCTCGCGCTAATGATCTCCGTATTCATCCCCGCCCAGTGCAAGCTGCCCGAAAATCGTCCGTGCTCCATCTTTATGCACTTGTCCAGCACTACCGTGAGCCCCGCCTGCTGCGCCAGTTCCGCGGCCTCCAGCGCCTGAATCCGAAGCTGAAACCAGATCGCCTTGATGCCGGCGGCGATGGCCTGCTCCGCCACGCGTACGCACTCGCGCCCCGGCCGGAACACCACCACCAGATCGATTGGCAACGGCACACTCGCCAAGTCGGGATAAGTTCGCTCGCCGAGGATCACTCCTGACCTGGGTGTGACGGGGACGATGCGATAGCCGGCGGCTTGGAGATACGTGGCCACGAAGCTGCTCGCCTTCTGCGGATCGCTGGAGAGCCCCACGATGGCGATCGTGTGACTTTCCCGGAGCAGCCGCCGAATCGTGTCCACGTTCTGAAACCGGCGCCGCTGATCCGCGGTCAGCTCCGTATTCAGCGTGATGTCGCAAGCAACGCCTGGTCCAGATCCCATAACAGGTCCTCGGTGGTCTCGAGTCCGACGGACAGCCGAATCAACTCCGGCGCCACACCGCCGCGCGCCAGCTCCTCGTCGGTCAACTGCTGGTGGGTGGTCGACGCGGGATGGATCACGAGACTCCGCGCATCGCCCACATTCGCGAGATGGGAGAAGAGTTGCAGCTCCTCGATGAAGCGGCGACCGGCGGCGCGGCCGTCGCCGTCCTTGGCCTTGATGCCGAACGCGAAGACCGCGCCCGGCCGCCCGCCCAGATACTTGCAGGCGAGCGCGTGCTGCGGGTGGTCCGGGAGTCCGGCGTACGCGACCCAGGCGACGCAGCGATGGGCCAGCAGGAAATCGACCACCGCGCGGGCGTTGGCCACGTGCCGCTCCATCCGAAGCGACAGCGTCTCGAGCCCTTGCAGCAAGAGGAACGCATTCATCGGGGAGAGGCAGGCGCCGGTGTCACGCACCGTCTCGGCGCGCACCTTCATGAGATAGCCGTAGTGGCCGAAGGTCTCGTAGAACCTGAGTCCGTGATAGGACGGCGACGGGTCGGCGATGGTCGGGAAGCTGCTGTAGTCGAACGTTCCTGATTCGACGATCGCGCCGCCGATGCTGTTGCCGTGCCCGCCGATGAATTTTGTCGTGGAGTGGAGCACGATCGTGGCACCCCAATCGATCGGCCGGCAGAGGTACGGCGTCGCGAACGTGTTGTCCACGACGAGCGGGATGCGGTGCGCGTCGGCCAGCTTGGCGAGCGGCTCCAGATCGAGGATGCTGCCGCGGGGATTGCCGATCGTCTCGCCGAACAGCGCCCGGGTCTTGGGGGTGATCGCGCGCTCCCACTCCTCGAGCTTACTCGGATCGACCCAGTGGACGGCGATCGACAGCTTCTTGAAGGTGTGGGTGAGCTGGGTGACCGTGCCGCCGTAGAGCTCGGACGACGCCACGATCTCGTCGCCCGGCGAAAGCAGCGTCATGAACGCGGCGAACTGCGCCGCCATCCCGCTCGCCACCGCCACCGCCCCGGTGCCGTTCTCCAGCGAGGCGAGGCGCTCCTCCAGCACGGCGGTCGTCGGATTGGCGATGCGGGTGTAAATGTTCCCATACTGCTTGAGCTCGAAGAGCTGGGCCGCGCTTTCGGGGCTGTCGAAGACGTACGATGTGGTCTGATAGATGGGCACCGCGCGCGCGCCGACGACCGAATCGGGAATATGGCCGGCGTGGAGCATGCGGGTTTCGAAGCCGAACCGACGGGGCGATGCTGGCATGCTGGATCTTAGGTCAATCCAGCTCGATACGCACCTGCAGCGGCGCGCCGGCAAGCTCCAAGACGTTGGCGAGCGTGCGCTCGCCGTGCCGTCGAAACTGGAGCGCCACGCGCGAGCCGCCCACATGGAGGCCGCGCACGGTAAGCTCGTCCAAGAAGTCGGGCAACACCGGGTTCCGGATGTGGAGCACGCCGGCCGGCGCCTCCGGAAAGATCCCCAGCATCGCCTGTAGCAGCATGAAAAACGCCCCCGACGCCCAGGCTTGCGGCGAGCAGCTCACTGGATATGGCACCGGGCGCACGCCGCGCTGGCGCGGCATGCCGCAGAAGAGCTCGGGGAGTCGTTGAAACTCGGCCCGCACCGCGGCCTCGTGGAGGGCGCGCACCAGCGGCATGGCCTGTCGGGCGCGCCCGTAGAGCGCGAGGCCCAGCACCACGATCGCGTTGTCGTGCGGCCAGATCGACCCGTTGTGATAGCTCATCGGGTTGAACACCGGGTGCGCGGCACTCAGCGTCCGGATGCCCCACCCCGAGAAGAGCTCGGGCGAGAGGAGGCATTCCGCCACCCGCGCGCCCTGATCCGGCGTGGGCACCCGGCTCCAGAGCAGATGGCCCGCGTTGGACGTGACGGTTGGCACCGGCGTCTTGTCTCGATCGAGCGCCAAGGCGAACGTGCCGGCGTCCTCGAGCCAGAACCGCTGCCGGATCGCGTTGCGCAGCGTCTCCGCCTCGCGCCGCAGGACTTCAGCCCGCTCCGGCCGTCCGAAGGCACGGAAGAGATCGGCCATGCGAACCTTGGCGTCGTATACGTATCCCTGCACTTCGACCAGCGCGATCGGCGCCGTCGGCAACCGGCCGTCAGGGTAGGGGACGCCGTCGCCCGAATCCCGCCACCCTTGGTTCACCAGGCCCCTCGGCGAGGTTCGCTCGTACTCGACGAACCCGTCACGATCCAGATCGCCGTACCGATCGATCCATTCGAGCGCGCGCTCGGCGTGGGGCAAGAGATCCCGCACCAACTCGGCGTCGCCCGTCCAGCGCCAGGTCTCGTGCAGCAGTATCAGCCAGAGCGGCGTCGCGTCCACCGTGCCGAAGTAGGGCACGTGGGGAATCTCGCCGCTCCGGGCCATCTCGCCGCGGCGTAGCTCGTGGAGGATCCTGCCGGGCTGCTCCTCGGTGAACGTGTCCTCCTTGGCTCCCTGCCGATGCGCCAAATAGCGCAGCGTGTCGCGGGCGATGGTCGGGTTGAGTGACAGAGTCTGCAGCGAGGTGATGATCGAGTCGCGCCCGAACACCGTCGAGTACCAGGGGATGCCCGCCGAGATCACGCGCTCGCCGTCGGCATCGATGTAGAGCGCTCGGAGATCGTCCGTGGCGCGCCGCAGGACGACGTCGAACTTGGGCACATCCGTGAGCCAACGGCTCCCCTGGGTGCGCCACGCCCGAAAACGCTCTTCCACTGACGAGCGTTGCTGCTCGATGCGGCCGGGCGCCGCGGGCGCCGGCGGCGTCGTCTCGAGCGTCACCTCCCACTCGAATTGCCGCGCCGTCTGGGGCTCGAGCCCAAACTCCCATCGAGCGCGGCGCTCGAACAGCTCGGTCGGCGGCTGGCAGAACTGAACCGCGCTTCGGATCATGGAGCCGTCGCGTCCGAGGTAGCTGAATCGGATGTGGTCTCGATCGATCGTCGGCGGGAAGAGCTCACCGCGGGCATCCCGCCGCCAGCCACGTACCTCGAAGATGTCGGCAAAATCGCAGTCGACCGCCAGCTCGAGCCAATAGTCGAGGGCGTGGCGGAGATAGCTGGTGATCGTGACCCGCTCGAGCAGCCGATCGGTGAGCAGCAGCTCGCGCCGGATGTGGATGCCTTGCTTCGGATCCCAGGGGTCGCCGCCGAACGCGCGATCGCTGACCGCCAGCTCGATTTGTCCCGTGAACGTCCGAGGTACCTCGGCCGCTAGCACTGCCGGAGGGCCGCCGCTCACCTGAAGGGCGTAGGTGCTCAGTATCCGCGTATCCTCGTGATAGAGGCCGAGCGAGCTACGGTCGCTCTCCACGAAGGGGATGTTGCCGTGAGTGGCGAGGACCAGGAACAGGCGGTCGTGCTTCAGCACGAGCGTCTGGTCCGCCTCTTGGGCGAGCGGGCTCATGCGGCCGTGATCGGGAGCCGGTGCGTGGACGCCTCGGCGGCGACGCGCGCATAGAGTCGTTCGTGTTCCTCGACGAGCCGGGTGCGGCTGAAGCGCTGGATCGCGCGGGCCCGGCAGCGGCGGCGGTCAAACCGGTCGATCGGCCCGCCCGGACGAATCACCTCGGCCATCGCCTCGGCCGACTCCGCCACAAACCCCGTGACCCCGTTGTCGACGAGCTCTGGCACGCTCCCGCGTCCAAAGGCGACCACGGGGCAGCCCGAGAGCATGGCCTCGATCAAGATGAGGCCGAACGGCTCGTTCCACTCGATGGGTGCGAGCAGCACGGCGGCATCGCGCAGCAGGGGCACCTTCTCCTCCATGCCGATCTTACCGAGATAGGTCACGTGGGGCTCCGCCAGGCGCGGCTCGACCTCGGCCCGGGCAAACTCCCGATCCGGGGGATGGACATCTCCCCCGACGAGGATCGGCCGTCCCGCCATTCCGGCTACGTCGATCGCCGTATGCGGTCCCTTCTCGGGCGCGAGCCGCCCCACGAAGCAGGCGTAGTCTCCGGGGTGTTCCGACCACTGGTACCGCGCGGGATCCAGGCCGTGATGGATCACGTCGCAGCGCGGGAGCGGGATCTCCCGTTGGCGCTGGTCGGTCGAGATCGCCACATAGTGGACCTCGGCAAAATACCTGTAGTACGCCGAGAAACGCTCGTCCTTGGCATGATGCAGCGTGTAGACCAG
Source organism: Gemmatimonadota bacterium (assembly GCA_041491545.1). Classification (GTDB taxonomy): domain Bacteria; phylum Gemmatimonadota; class Gemmatimonadetes; order Gemmatimonadales; family GWC2-71-9; genus DASQPE01. The sequence continues at coordinate 15,667 of JBGPVE010000036.1, forward strand.
CGGAATCTGGGGCTGCACCCGATGCAGCGCGAGTGCGGCGAGCGAGTGGGCGTGAACCAGATCGAACTCGCCGGCGACTGCCTGCTCGAAGGCCCAAGATACGTGATTGAGGTCGCTCAGGTAGTCCGGCGGCCATTGCGGCGTGCGATAGAGCGCCCGCAATTCGGCGGACGTCCGTGAATCCCCGGTTGCGAAGAGGGTGACGTCGTGACCGCGACGCACCAATCCCTCGGCCAGCTCATGCACGACCAGCTCAGTTCCCCCGTAGTCCCTGGGTGGCACGGCCACGAAAGGGGTCGAAATCATCGCGATGCGCATCGTCTCCGTACTATCCGTTTCAGATGTGAATCTATACCGGTTCGAGCAGGGCCGCAGATGTGATTGCGGTCACGGCAGCGGCGCGCGGCGCCGGTCCGATTAAGATTCTCGGCCATGTCAGATCATCGAGCCGCCGTGACCGCCGCATTCCTGGGCTGGACCCTCGACGCCTTCGATTTCTTTCTAGTCGTATTCGCGCTCACCGCGATCGGAAAAGACTTCGGCGTGAGCGACGCGGCGATGGCCCTCTCGATCACGGTGACGCTGGCGTTTCGCCCGGTGGGGGCGTTCATCTTCGGGCTCCTGGCCGATCGCTATGGGCGCCGGATCCCGCTCATGATCGATCTGGTCTTCTACTCGATCATCGAGATCCTGTCGGGGCTGGCGCCGGATTTTCGCACTTTCCTCGTGCTGCGGGCGCTGTTCGGCATCGGAATGGGTGGGGAGTGGGGCGTCGGAGCGTCGCTGGCAATGGAGAAGGCGCCGACCGGCAAGCGGGGAATACTCTCCGGGCTCCTGCAAGAGGGATACGCCGCCGGCTATCTGCTCGCCGCGGTGTGCTACTTCGTCGTCTTTCCCCGCTGGGGCTGGCGGCCGATGTTTTTCATCGGGGGGCTGCCGGCGTTGCTGGCGCTCTTCGTCCGGTTCCGGGTCAAGGAGTCGGAGGTGTGGCAGCGCACCCGGCACAAGACCTGGAGCGGGCTCGGTCGCGCGATCCGCGCCAACGGCCGGCTCTTCCTCTATCTGACGCTCCTGATGGCCGGGATGAACTTCGCGTCGCACGGCACCCAGGACATGTACCCCACTTTCTTGCAGCGGGACTGGGGCTTCACGCCCAGGGGTCGAGCGGCGCTCACGGCATTCTCCATGGTCGGGGCGCTGGTCGGCGGGATCGTGGTCGGCTATCAGTCCGACCGAATCGGTCGCCGGCGGGCGATCGTCATGGCGCTGGTCGCGGCGATCATCGTCATTCCGCTCTGGGCGTTTGCGCCGTCCCTGCCGCTCCTCATCGCGGGCGCCTTTCTGATGCAGTTCATGGTGCAGGGCGCCTGGGGCGTCATCCCCGCCCACATCACCGAGCTGTCGCCCGACTCGGTGCGGGGCTTTCTCCCGGGCTTCGCGTACCAGTGCGGCGTCCTCATCGCGAGCTCGGTGGTCTACGTCGAAGCGCTCTTCGCGGCGCACCGGAGTTATGCGCTGTCGATGGCGCTCACGGCGGTGACGGTGTTCTCGTTCGCGGCGATCGTCGCCTGGCTCGGAAAGGAACGGAAGGGGATCGTCTTCGGGGCGGGCGTTTAGAGGAGTTCCGGGGCCGCCACGCCGTTGCGCCGCCGGATTGCGGGAGCCAGCACCTTCACGACGAACACCTCCGCCACGCCCGCCACGGGAATGGCGACCAGGGCGCCCAGGAGCCCGCCCACCGCGGCGCCGGCCAGGAGCGCAAAGATCACCACGGCCTGCGAGGTGTGGGTCTGCTTACTCAACGACCCCGGCTGCAATGGGGCCCACGTACGGTACCGGCTCGGCCAGCATGGTGAGCAGGCCCAGCACCAGGGCGTAGTTCACCCCGATGAC
>JBGPVE010000037.1:0-17455 GCA_041491545.1 Gemmatimonadota bacterium
GCTGAGCCGCGCGACGTGGGTATCGACCACGATGCCCTCGTTAATGCCGAAGGCGTTGCCGAGCACCACGTTCGCGGTCTTGCGTCCGACGCCCGGCAGGACCCGAAGCTGGTCCATCGTCGCCGGCACCTTGCCGCCGTGATCCGCTACCAGCGCCCGCGCCATGCCGATCAAGCTCTTGGCCTTGTTCCGGAAGAAGCCGGTGGAACGGATCATCTCCTCCAGCTCCTCCGGCTTTGCCTCCGCCAGCGCGAACGGGTCGGGGTAACGGGCAAAGAGCGCGGGCGTCACCATGTTCACCCGCACGTCGGTGCACTGGGCTGAGAGGATCGTGGCGACGATCAACTGGAAGGGGCTCTGGTGGTCCAGCGCGCAGTGCGCGTCGGGATACGCCGCCTTGAGCCGGCGCAGGATGGTGTCGGCGCGCCGCTGGCGCTCGGCGGCGGTCTCCCGGGGCTTGCGGGTCGCACCGCTCGCTCGCTTCCCTCCGACCTTCATCGATTTTTCCGCTGGGCTACGAACGCGAGAAACTCCTCTACCGGTCGCGCGTTGAGCACGTCATCAGGTCCGAGCCATCCCTTGCGGGCCACGCCGATACCGTACTCGACGTTCGCGATCCCCGCGATGCTGTGCGCGTCGGCCCCGATCGAGATCATCACCCCACGCTTCCGGGCCGCCCGGAGCACCCGCCAGTCGAGATCGAGCCGGTGCGGATCGGCGTTGATCTCCATCGCGACGCCCTGCTTCGCCGCCTTCTCGAACACCGCGTCGAGGTCGACCCCGTACGGATCGCGGGAAAGGAGCAGCCGCCCGGTGGGGTGTCCGATGATGGTGAGATAGGGATTGTCGATCGCCGCCAGCATCCGGGCCGTCATCTCTTTTTCGCCCAGGTTGAACCGGCTGTGGATCGAGCCGATCACGAAATCGAGCCGCGCGAGCAAGCGTTCGTCATAGTCGAGCCGGCCGTCGACCAGAATGTCCGCCTCGATGCCTTTGAGGATCCGGATCCCTTCGACCCGCGCATTCACCGCGTCGATCTCGTCCGCCTGGCGCTCCAGGTCCTCCGGCCGGAGGCCGCCCGCGTACGCCGCCGCCTGACTGTGATCGGTCAGGCCGGCGTAGCTGTATCCGGCCTCGCGACACGCGAGCGCCAATTCCTCGACCGAATTGCTGCCGTCGGAATAGGTGGTATGGCAGTGGAGAAATCCGCGCAGGTCGCCGCGCTCGATCAGCCGCGGCAGCTTGCCGCTGGCCGCGGCCTCGATCTCGCCCATGCCCTCGCGCAGCTCCGGGGGAATGTCGTCGAGTCCCAGCGCGCGATAGAGATGCGTCTCGCTCGGCGTCGCCACGAAGTCGCTGCCGCGCCACAGCGCGGCGCCGCTCAGGTTGTAGCCTCGCCCCGCGGCATACGTCGCCAGCTCCTCGAGATGGGCGTCGCTGCCGGTCGCTTGCACCAGGACGGTGCCGGCGTTCATCGGCGTGGTCACCACGATCTGCGCGCTGGCTCCCCCCGCGAAGCGGAGCGTGATGCGCCGCTCGTCCTGCCCCGCGAACTCGTGAATGCCCGGCAAGCGGCTCAAGCGCTCGAACAGCTCGGCGGGCGGCACGTCCGCCACCAGGACCAGCACGAGATCGCTCACGACCTCCGACCGCCGTCGCACCTCGCCGGCCACCCACGCCTGGCTCACGCCGGGAAGCCGCTCCAGTGCCTTCTTGAGTCCCTGGGCCTCCTCGAGCGCGTGATGCGAGAGTCGAAAGGCACTCGCCTGACGCAGAAAGGCGATGCCCTTCAGGATATTCTCCGACGTCTTCTGTCCGAAACGGGGAAGCTTCGCCAGGCGCCCGTCCAGCGCCGCGGCTTCCAGCTCCGGCAGAGAGTCGATGTCGAGCACCTCGTGGATCTGGCGAATCTTGGCGACGCCGAGACCGGAGATCGCGAGCATCTCGACCAATCCTGCTGGCACCTGCTCGCGGAGGTCCTCGAGGAGGGACGCGCGGCCGGTGGTGGCCAGCTCGGTGACGATTTGCAGGGTTGCGGGTCCGATGCCCTTGGTGCTCGCGAGGGAGCCGTCCTCGAGCGCGTTGCGGAGATCGCCGGGCAAACCGTTGATGGTGCGGGCCGCCGTCCGGAACGCACGGATGCGAAAGGGATTTTCACCCTTGAGCTCCATGAACGCCGCGATCTGTTCCAGCACCTGCGCCACGGCCTTCTTGTCCATCGTCTCGATCGTATGCATTTCAGCTAGTCTCCGTGAGACCCCGCCGGGTTCGCCAGGCCAACTCGAGCAGCTCTTCCGCGCCGATCACGGACCAGAGGCCGGCTCTGGCCCCTCCCGCCAGGATCGGCGCGAAGAGGGGTGAGCCATCGGGACGGACGAGGCCCCTGGGACGGGGTCCGATTACCTCTCCCACAGTGAACCCCATTCGCTCGGGGTGCAAGCCGAAGATGCCGAGGGCGCGGAGGTCTCCGTTGGGCGCAAAATGGACGGCGATGCCGTCCAACGGCTCGAACGCCCCGTCCGCGCCAGGCTCGGCCCAAACCCGGCGCTCCGGCAGTTGAGCGTAGCGGGCGCCGCCGGCGTCCGAGCCCGCCGCATCGGTCTCGGCCGAGGGTCCGAGAAGCATCGTCTCGAGCTCGCCCGGCGCCAGGGTGATGATCGAAGATCCTTGTGCCCAAATGAGATAGGCGTGGTGGACCAGCGCGGCCAACTCCGCGATGCCGGCCCCGACCCCCTCGTCGGGTCGAAGCTCGCGGATCACCTGGACCACCTCGCGGAGCATCAGGAAGGCATCCCGGTCGCGGGGGTCGCGGGACCCCAAAGCGTCACGGACGACCGGGAACCGCTCGTCGGCGAGCGGCCCGAATGCGAGGTCGAACGGGGTCGGGCGGGAGTTGGGGCGAACGCTTGGGGCCATCGGCAGGAAAGGTAGCACCAGATGCCCGCTACGCGGCCGGCAGGGCGGTACTGCCTGATTCTGAGGGCCGCCAGCTAGCGGGGGAGGAAACCGTCCAAGATCCGGGCGAATTCCTCCGGCTGCTCCACGTAGGGGACGTGGCCGCAGCGGGCCAGCGCGTGGAACTCGGCGCCAAGCAGTCTCGCGGTCTCGCGTGCGCTTTGGATTGGGATCGGGTCGTCCTCCCCGTGGAGCACGAGGGAGGGTACACGGAGGGACTCGAGCTTGGGCCGGAGATCGTAGTCGCCCAGACTCTGCCACACCTCGTGTTGGGTGCGACCGGTCAGGCGAAACGGGGTCAGCCCTTCGACTCTTGCGGGATCGAAGAAGTAAGGCACGACGGACAGCTCGAAGAGCCGCCGCTGGTGGGCCTCGGGGTCGCGCTCTCTGAGCCCACTCTCTCTGAGGCGCTGCCGCTCGGCCTGAAGCGCGGGGGCCAGATTCCGCTCGGCAAAGCGGCGCTCGAACTCTTGGCGCGAGCCGCGGTCCGCCGGCGCCGGGGAGATCAGCGCGAGCCGCTCGACGCGCTCGGGGTGCTCAATCGCGAAGAGCAGCGCGAGGAGGCCTCCCCAGGAGTAGCCGGCCAATGTGAGGCGGTCGTAGTCCCACGCTTCGCGCAGAGCTTCCAGGTCGGCCACCTGCTCCCGCCACCCCACCGGCAGCTCGCGCGGGACCGGCGATCGTCCCCCGCCGCGCTGGTCGTAGTAGATCAGCGTGCGGCCGGTCGCGAGCCGGTCGAATCCGGGCAGCAGATAATCGTGGTGCGCACCGGGACCGCCATGGAGCACGACGGTCGGCGGTCCGGCGCCCACTCGGCGCTCGAACAGCGAGACGCCGCGCACTGCCCGCAGCGTCGTCTCAGCGATCAGAGCAGAACCGCCAGCGCGTCCGCCACCTTGCGAACGGCCGCCTCTTCGTCGGGCGTGAACGGATCGGGCATGTCGCTGTCGATGTCGATCTGGCCGAGGATGACCGTGCCGCGGCGGATCAGCACGACCAGCTCCGAGCGGGTCCAGGCGTTGCACGCGAGGTAGTTGGAGATCGCACGCACGTCGCCCACGTTCTGGTCCGTTCCGGTGGCGACCGCCGTGCCGCAGACGCCTTGGCCCACGGGGATGCGAATGTGCTCGGTATCGCGGCCGGCGTGGGCCTCGAGCAGCAGCTCCCCGCCGTGCAGCATGTAGAGATACACGGAGGTGTACGGAGCACCGGCGGCGCGGATGCGCTCGGCCGCGAGCCGCAGCAGCTCGGTGCGCCCCACCTCGCGAGCGAAGGCACCGCGGAGCGCGGCGACCACCTTGTCGGCATCGAGCATCGCCATCGGACCGTGCTACCTCGGGACGAAATCGGTGTCGGCGTGGACCGAACGGGCGAACGCCGCCAGCAGGCGCGCGGCGCGCTCCAGATCCTCGAGCGCTACCATCTCGTTGGGGCTGTGCATGTAGCGGTTGGGCACCGACACGAGTCCGGTCGCGATGCCGCGATGGGCCGTGTAGATGGAGTCGGCGTCGGTGCCGGTGTATTTGGGTGCGGCTTGGATCGAGAATGGGATCTTCTCCCGCTCGGCGGCCGCGACCAGCAGGTCGAACACGGCGCCGTTCACCGCCGAGCCGCGCGCCAGCACGACGCCCCCGCCCAGCTTGATGTCACCGTGGCGCTTCTTCTCGGCGCCGGGATAATCGGTTGCGTGGGTGACGTCGACCACGATGGCGGCTTGGGCTTCCAGTCCCACGGCCGTGGTTCGGGCGCCACCGCCGGTGGCGTACGCAATCTCCTCCTGCGTCGTCGCCACGGCGGTCACGGCGGCCGTGGGCCGGTCGGCGGCCAGGAGGCGGAGCGCCTCGAGCACGACGAATGCGCCGATCCGGTTGTCGAGACTCCGGCTCACGATGCGGCCGTTGGGAAGCTCTTGCACCAGGGCGGCCAGCACGCCGGCGTCGCCCACCCGGAGACGGGCCTCGGCGTCCGCCCGGTTGGCCGCGCCGATGTCGATCCAGAGATCCGAGGGCTTGGAGACCTTCTCTCGGTCGTCCTTCTCCATGAGGTGGATCGCGTGCTTGCCGATCACGCCGGGCACCGGGCCCTGGCGGCCCAGCAGCACGACACGCTGACCCACGAAGACCTGGGAGTCCCACCCGCCGATCGTGTCGAAGTGCGCGAAGCCCTCGTCATCGATGTGAACGACCATGAGGCCGATCTCGTCGATGTGACCGGCCAACATGAGTCGGGGTGACCCCGCCGCGTTCACGCTCGCGAGCGAGTTTCCGCCCACATCCGCCTTGACCTCATCCGCGAAGCGCTCAGCCTCGGCTCGCCACACCCGCGCCGGCCCGGTCTCGAAGCCGCTCGGCCCCGGGGCATCGAGCAGCGACTTGAGAAAGGCGAGCGAGCTCTGGTTCACGAACGTGCCCTCACCTCGGCCGCTTTCGCGATACGGGCCCGGAACCCCTCCATCAGGACTCGCCCCATCTCGCAATTCTTGCTGACCCATTCGGCGTTGCGGAAGGCGCGTTGGGAAGAGGCTTCGCGGAGCTGGGCCAGGTACGGTTCGACCCGCGAAAAGAGAAAAAGTCCTTCACCGCTGTTTTCGATCAGGTAGTCCGCGTGCACGATCCCGTGCCGCGCCATCCCAAACACCATCTCCCAATAGCCGACCGTCTGGCGAAAGGCGGCGTTGAGCGGATGATCGAGCTTGGTGACCGCCACCGCCTCTTCGACGGTCGTCGGCCAGTACTTGGAGTTGATCTGGGTGCGCGACTCCCGCATGACGCCTTCGCGCCGGAGGTCGTAGAGCTTGATGATCAGATCGGCATCGTGGTGGTCGGGCAAATCGTTCAGCATGCGACGTCTTCCTTTGAGTGCACGGAGGCGTGAATGATGGCGGAGTCGCGGCGTTCTGTCATCTCAGGAGGGGACGGCCTCGGGCTCCGGCAGCGGAGCCGGGTCGGTCCGGTGCAGGCGTCCGATATCGATGCTCAGGAGACCGCGCGGATCGTCGTGGTTGAAGAGGTCGGCGAATTTCGCGCCCCACTCGATCTCGTCGACCTTGTAGGACGAGCGGGTGTGGACGTTCGTCGAAAAGGTGTCGTCGAAACCCGTGAGCATTACCAGGAACTCGGCGTCCTCGCGGAGCAGGGATTCCCGTGTCGCGGCGAACAGCGGGCTCGTGCGATCGATCGGATGCACGATGGTCCAGGCCAGCGGGAAGAAGGATACTCGGGTTCGCTCGAGCGGCAGCGCATAGTAATTCCGGAACGGCGTGCCGTCACGCCGCTCGATCCGGCTCAGGAACACCTTGCACTCGAGCTCGATGATCTGACTGGTGCGCTGGTTGACGATCCGAAACTCGAAAGCGCGGCTGCCGCGGTATGGCGCGACGATCGCGGTCCGGCTGAAGATGATCTTGGCCGTGGGGCGGGAGAAGCGGGCGAAGATGATCCCGGTCGTCAGCGCGACGCTCGCAAGCCCGCAGAACGACTCCACCGTCATCAACAGATTGGCCAGGAGGCCCACGGGGTAGATGTTGCCGTACCCGATGGTGGCGAAGGTCTCGATGCTGAAGAAGAACGCCTGGAAGAACGCGCCTTCGATGGGAGCCGCCGCCGGCCCCCGGAGGGCCATCGGCCCGCAGAGCAGATAGAGGACGGCGAACAGCGCGTTGATCGTGAGGTAGGCGGCTCCCGCCAGGCCCAGAAAGCCGGGCCAGGAGAGCCCGAGGAGCCAGTGATAGAGACTCAGGGACGACCAGAACGGCAGCCCGTCCCGGGTGACGTTGAAGGTCCCGTCCCGGTTCAGGAGGCGGCGGCGGCTCTCCTCCGAGACGACGCTGCCGAACCCGAGATCGCGATTGTCATCCCGTGTCGCCATGGCGCTAGTCCGCTGTGTGACGCGATTCGGCGAGCCCGTGGCGGGCAGCCTCGACATCCAGCTCCCGCTCGAGATCGAGCAGCACCTCGTCGCTGATTGTGCCTTCGTCGCGCAACTGAATCAGAGCCTGTCGCTCCGCCGCGAGCGTCTGGTGCCGGGCACGCTTGAAGACGGCTTGCTCGAGCGAGGAGCTCGGCGGGGCGCTCCCGTCATGCTGTTCGGCGATGGTCCGCGCCCGCTTCTCGTACCAGCGCCGGAGCCCGACCAGCTGCTCCGGATCGGCCCACGGCGCCCGCTCGATCTCCTCGAGGCGCTGAAGCGCGGCCTGAGTCGCGCGTTCGCGTGCATGTCGCTCCTCCCGCTCCAGGGTCGGATCCTCCGGCGGCCGGAGGCGGCGGGTGAGCGGGGCGAGCGTCAAGCCCTGCACGACGAGGGTCACCAGGATCACGACGAAGGTGAGGAGGATGACCGTCTCCCGCAACGGGAAGGGCCGCCCATCCGCGATCACGAACGGGAGCCCGAGCGCCGCGGCGAGTGAGACGACCCCGCGCATCCCGGTCCAAGCGACCAACACCGTGCTTTGCCAGGGCGGGAGCGGATCCCGTGCCCGGACGCCCGGAATGAGGCGCGGCGCGGCCGTCGCGACGGGCACCCACAGGAGTCGCGTGGCGATCGCGGCGGCGCTCACCACCAAGCCTTCCGCGCCGAGCCGGAGTAGATCGGTCGACGGCACCGCCTCGATCAACGTGCGCAGTTGGAGGCCGATCAGGAAGAAGATCGCGCCGTTCAGCGCAAATACGAGCAGATCCCACACGGCGCGAGCCTGCAGTCGCGTGCTCGGGGCCACGATCGAGCTAAACGACCGGCGGAGAAAGATCCCGCCGACAACGCAGGCCAACACCGCCGACGCATGTATGCGGTCGGCCATCGACCACGCGACGTACGGGGCGATGAGAGTGACGGCGATCTCGGTCATGCTGTCGTGCAGCGACCGCAGCGAGACCAGCGCGAGCCACCCCACCGCGAGCCCGACCACAACCCCGCCGAGCGCGCTGACGAAGAACTGGCCGACCGCGGCATTCAGGCTGAACGCCCCGGTCACCACCGCGGCGACCGCGGTACGATAGAGCACGAGCGCCATGGCGTCATTGACCAGGCTCTCGCCCTCGAGTATGACGACGACGCGATGTGGAATGTGGAGCCGGCGCAGGATGGCCACGGCGGCCACGGCGTCCGGCGGAGAGACGATCGCGCCCAGCACCACGGCGCCCGCCCAGCTCATGCCGGGAATCATGTGATGGGCGACGGCCGCCACGACGCCCGTCGTCGCGAGCACCAGCCCCACGGCGAGGAGGGTGATCGGGCGGGCATTCCGCCGAAAGTCGCGGAGCGACGTAAAGTACGCTGCCGCCCAGAGAATCGGCGGCAGGAACACGAAGAAGACGAGGTCCGGATCGAGCCGGACGGCGGGCAAGCCGGGGATGAACCCGAGCGCGAGCCCGCCGACCACCAGCAGGATCGGATACGGCACCACCAGCCGCCGCGCGAGCGTGCCGAGGGCGATAACGGCGATGAAGAGGAGAACCACGAGCTCCACGTTGCGGAACCCGCCGATCATTAGCACTCTCCCTCGGGCGTCCAGCGCGCCAGTCCGGGTAGCTCCCGGCCTTCGAGTGCCGCGCCGATTCGCTCGGCCCCCTCGACGACCCGCGGGCCCGGACGCGAGGTATATGCGTTTCCATCCACGATCCACACCGGTGCCGAGCGGAGGAAGGCCTGTCCGAGCGGGTGACTCAGCGCCGCAAGCTCCTGCCGCGCACGCTCTACCCCGAAGCCGCAGAGCATGATGAGAATGAGGTCCGGCTCGAGGGCCGCGACCGCCTCCCAGGAGCGCCGCGTCGAATGCGATCCCGCCTCCGCGCCGACGTCGACGGCACCCGCGGCGGCGACCAGCTCGGGCACCCAATGGCCAGCCAGATACAGCGGGTCGAGCCATTCGATACAGACCACGCGGGCGGCCGACCGATCGGAACGAGCCCGCTGGCGGAGTCGATCCAAGCGGCCGCGCAGCCGCCGCACCAAGCGCTCGGCCTCCTTACTTCGTCCGAGCGCCTCACCTATCGTGGAGATGTCCCGCCAAATGCCTTCGATGGACGTGGCGGAAAGCGAGACGACGCGCGGCGCGGGATCGAGCAGCGCCGCGAGGCGGTGCACCTCGCCGTCTACCACGGCGCAGACCTCGCAAAGTCCCTGCGTCACGACCAGGTCCGGAGCGAGCTGCCGGAGCAGAGCGGCGTCGATGCCGATGACCGGCCGTCCCTCCATCTGAAGCCGGCGCACCTCGATATCGATGCGGGCCCCTGGGAGGGACGGATCGATGGGCGTCGCGGTCACGCGCGGGAGTCCGCGCACGGCCTCGGGGTAGTCGCATTCGTGCGAGATGCCGACGAGGTCGTCGATGCCGCCCAGCGCGGTCACGATTTCGGTCGCCGCCGGCAGCAGCGTGACGATGCCTCGCGCAGAGGGTCCCGAAGATGCGACGGTCGTCATGCCGTATCCCGGATGGTGGAGAGAAGGCTTGGGCTGGACAGCGGATTCGAAGTGTAGAGGGGCCCGCAAGCGGCGTCCAGCCGAGCCGGGTAGAACCGATTGCCGGCGCCTGGCGTTGTTAGAACGTACTCTGGCCATCACTCGGCCATGACGCACCAGTGATGCGCAGGTAAGCGTGCTCAAACCGGATTCCACGCCGGCGTCGGACCCGCCGGCGCCTGCCGCACGATCCCCGCTCGGCCTTGCCGGACAGGCCTCGCTTCGCGCGCGTCTGATCGCGCGAGACGAGCGCGCCCTGGCCGAGCTGATCGAGGCGGCGACACCGTGGCTGCTCGGCCTCACGCAGAGCATGCTGCACGATCAAGATGAGGCCGAGGAAGTGGTGCTTGACGTCTTCACCACCGTGTGGGACCGCATCGGCTCGCTGGGCGACCGGCACGAGGCGCTCATGCCCTGGCTGCTGCGCGTCACCCGGAACCGCGCCATCGATCGACTGCGCCGCCGGAACCGCTGGACCCGGAAGCTCGCGCGGGCCGAAGCCCGGAGCGCCGTCGGGTCGAGCTCGGTTCCGTTCCGCGAACCGGATGAAACCGCGCAACCGGGCTGGCACGTCCACGAGTCCGTCCACACGGCGCTTCGGGGCCTCCCCGATGAGCAGCAGGCCGTCGTGCGGCTGGCCTATTTCAGCGGCCTCACCACTCGGAGATCGCGAAGGAGCTCGGAGTGCCGATGGGGACCGTCAAGACCCGCCTCCGGCTTGCGTTTGACAAGCTGCGAACCAGTCTGGGTCCGATCCGGGATTGGGTGCTATGACCGTGCACGATTGGTACGTGGAACACCGCGCCGCCTATGTCGCCCGCGCACTCGAGCCGCGCGAGGAGCGACTCTTCGCCGACCATTTGGCTCGCTGCGAGGAATGCACGCGTGAGGTCGAGCGGTTGGAGCGGGAGCTCGGTTGGCTCCCGATGGCCGTGCGGCCGGCGCTCCCGAGGCCCGGGCTCACGCAACAGCTGCTCGAGGGTGTGGTCCGGCGCCAGGCGCGCTGGCGCCGGGTGGCGCCGGCGCTGGCCGCGGCGGCGATGATCGTGCTCGCAACCGGGCTCGGGCTCAACGAGCGCGGGCAGCGCGCCCAGCTCGAGCGGCTTCTCGCCGAGCGAGAGCGGCAGCTCGTGGCTCTGCATGACACGATCTCGGTGATGCGGGATGCCCAGCATGTGATTCAGCGAGAGATCGCCATGGGCGGGCATCAGGGTGGCCTGCTGATCTTCCAGGATATGACGTCCCATCGGTGGAACGTCGTGATGCACGGGTTGCCGGCAGCGCCGGCGGGCTCGGTATATCAGTTCTGGTTCATCACCGACGGCGGGATGGTGCGGTCGGTGGAGCTGGCCTGTGACTCGAATCGCCCGGCGTTCGCGACGGTCTCCATGCCCAAGACGCCCGCCGCGATCATGGGTGCGGCGCTCACCGTGGAGTCCGCGATCAGCCGCTCAGACGAGCCGAAAGGGGTCGAGCTGATGCACGTGCAGTTCTGAGGGCGTGGCTACCGACTCGAATCCGCCGGCGCTTCCACGGTGTCATCTGCCATGCTGTCGGCCGCCGTCGGCCACACGACGTCCGAATCCGCCTCTTCACCCCCGAAATGAGGCACCAAGCCCTCCGGAAGACTGTCGTTCGGGATGACCACGCCGTGCGCACCGAGCATGCGGAAGAGCCGCCACTGCGCCTGCCGCGCCGCCCACGGCCTGGATCCGTTGTACATGAGGGCCACCAGGAGGGTGCCCTCCGACCGGCCGAGGTAACCCACGACGTTGGAGACTTGACCGAGCGTGCCCGTCTTCGCGCGGACCACACCCTCGCCGGGAAAGCCGGAATTGAGGCGGTGCAGGGTTCCCGTGCCGTTGGCCGGCAGCAATTGAGGAAAATTCCGCCCCGCGGCGGTATTGGGAAACTTCGCCAAGTAGGAGATGAACATGGCGGGCGTCACTCGATCGGCGTATGAAAGGCCGCTCCCGTCGGACAGCTCGATGCCGCTGCCGATGCCGGTGATCTCCTTGACGTGCGCCGTGAGCCGCTCGGCGCCCGTCTCGCGTCCCGCAGCCCACTGCAAGAGCAGCTCGGCACCATAGTTGAGGCTGCGGCGGTTGATCTCGCTCGCCAGCGAGTCGAGCGGCGCGGACGAGACCTCGGCCAGCACGCGCGGCGCCGCGGTGGGTGGCGCACCGATGTAGGCCGATGGGTTCCAGGCGATTCCGGCCCGCCTGAGCGCATGTCCCCATGCCGCATTGAGGACGATCCTGGGGTCCCCGGCCACCGCGGTCAGCACCCGCGGCCGGGCGTGCGAACCGATCCACCCCGAGATCGTCCAGCCCCCCTCGCCTCTGGCGCGTAAGGAAATCTTGGCGCGTCGGCCGGCGCGGGTGGACGCCTCCATCCGCATGAGCGAGCCGATGCCCTCCGGCGACTCGCCCACCAGGCGCGGCCGCGCTCCCGGCCGCGCCCCCGGCACGACCGTGACCCAGACGATGTTCTCGTTGACCGTGAGCGGTCCGATGAGCGGGGCGAAGAGCCGCCCCCAATGGTGCCGTGACCAGGCGGCCGGATAGGCGGCGGTCGCCGGGCCGTCGGCGCTCTGGACGTTGAGCGGACCGGTGAGCTTTCGGATTCCGGCACTGGCGAGCTGAAGCGTGAGATCGTAGAGCGTCGGGCCCGCGCCTTGGCCGCGCTCCAGCGTAGGATCGCCGTTCAACTCGAGTCCCCAACTCCCGATCCATTCGCCGGTCTTGGGATCGACCGCCCCGGCACCGATCACGCGGGTCGGCCGCCGCGCCGTCCCGCCCAGCACGGTGCGCGCGAAACCCGTGGTGAACACCTTCACGGTCGAGGCGGGAATCAGTGGATCGTCGGGATTGAGACTCCACAGGATCTTGCCGGCCTGGTCCGCGACGGCAATGCCCCAGTGGCCCGGCGCCGACCGGGCGGCGCTCCGATACCACGTTCCCATTTGCTGGGCCAGCCACGTGGGATCGGTTTGGGCGACGGCACCGGTGACGGGGACCATCGGCGCGACGACGAGCAGCTTGGCAAGCTGAGCCGCGCGGCGCCAGCGAAACATCGAATGTCGGCGCATAGCCTACTTCAGCAACATTTTTGCGATAGTCTGCAGCTGCATGTTACTCGTTCCCTCATAGATCGTTCCGATCTTGGCGTCGCGATAATATTTCTCGGCGGGATACTCTTTCGAATATCCGTATCCGCCGAACAACTCGAGGCACTTCGACGTGATCCGGTCGGCCACCTGCGAGCTGAACAGCTTGGCCATCGCCGCTTCCCTCGCGAACGGCCGCCCCGCATCCTTGAGTCGCGCGGCATTGTAGACCATGAGCCGCGCCGCCTCGAGATCGGTGGCCATCTGGGCGAGCTGGAACTGAACGCCCTGGAAATCCGCGATCGCCTTCCCGAACTGCTTCCGCTCCTTGACGTATGTCGTGGCCGCCTCGAGCGCGCCGGTGGCGACGCCGATCATCTGCGCCCCGATACCGATGCGCCCCTCGTTCAACGTTTCGATCGCGATCTTGTAGCCCTGGCCCGGCGGGCCCAGCACGTTCGCCTCGGGCACGCGGCAGCCCTCGAGAATCAGCTCGACCGTGCTCGAGGCGCGAATGCCGAGCTTGTTCTCCTTCTTGCCGATGCCGAAGCCGGGGAAGTCCCGCTGCACCAGAAAGGCCGTGATCCCTTTGTAGCCCTTCGCGAAGTCGGTGTTCGCAAAGACCACGAACAGCCCCGCTTCGGCGCCGTTCGTGATCCAGAACTTGCGCCCACTCAAGACCCAGCCATCGCCCGCCCGCTCGGCCTTGGTCTCGAGCGCGAACGCATCGCTCCCGCTCGCGGGCTCGGACAGCGCGAAGGCGCCCAGGAGATCGGTGGTGAGCCGCGGATAGTATCGGGCCTTCTGTTCCTCGCTGCCCCAGCGGCCGAGGGCGTTGTTCACCAGCGTATTGTGCACGTCGACGTAGATGGCCGCCGAGGCGTCGACGCGCGCCAGCTCCTCGATGGCGAGCGTCGCCATGAAAATGGTGCCGCCGGCGCCGTCGAAGCGCTCCGGAACCTCGATGCCCATGAGGCCCAACTCGAAGAACTGCCGAATGAGCTCCGGCCGGAACCGCGCCGCCTCGTCCATTTCGCTCACGTGGGGACGCACCTCGCTCTCGGCGAACTCGCGGACGGTCGTCCGGAAGAGCTCCTCTTCTTCGCTGAGTACGGTGAGGCCGGTTGGCAGGGTCGCAGTCGGGTGGGTCATCGGTCGGCTCGCATCGGCTGGAGCGTGGCGTGTGTTGGCGAGATAATACCCCCCTCTGCCTAGGCGTTCAACGTACGCGGTTTCAATCCGCCAGATCGGGCGCCGAGTCCTTCCCTACCCGTTGAGGTGGGAATAGGTAGATTCCCGGTCCATTCGCACCCCGGACTATGTCGCGACACCCTCTGAGACATCTCGGCCGATCGCTCGCGCTGTTCGTGACCGGCGCCCTGGTTCTGAGCGCTCCACTCTGCGCGCAAGACGCGGACCAGCTGCACTCGAGACTGGAGCTATCCGGCTTTGCCGGCCGGTACATCGGCGGCACCCTCTACGCCGTGCCCGCCATCGCCGGGCGGACCGGGAGAGTCTCCGGCCAGTTCACCTTCGGCGGACGACTCACCTACAACCTGTCGCCGGGGTTTGCGGTCGAGGCCAGCTATGCGCGGACGAGGCCCGACGTCGGCTTGGTCGATTCGAGTCCGCCCACCAGCCATCTACTCGGTCGGGTCACACTCGATCAAATGGACCTCGACATGATCTTCGCCTACTCGTCGCCGAAGGAGGCGATCTACTTCGCGGTCGGCGGCGGCGCGACGGCGATCAAACCCGAGCTGACCGGTCTCAAGGTGGCGCAACAGACCAAGTTCGCGCTCAACGCCGGACTTGGGTACAAGCGATGGCTCACATCCATCCTGGGTTTCCGGGCCGACCTTCGCATTCGCGGCACCAAGACGAGCCCGGGGAGCAGCACCTTCTGTGACAGCTCGGGGAATTGCTTCACCTACAACCGAACCTTTTACTCCAACGGGGAGCTGACCACGGGACTCATGTTCGGCTTCTGAGTCCCGGGCTTGGTCACGGGACCGGCACCAGATTTCCGGTAAGCACGTCCAATGCCACTGACACGCGCCCGAGCGGCGCGGCCACCTGAACCCCCTGGACGCGCGTGCGAATCGCGGCGAGCATCTCCTGGGCGATCGACACGCCTTCCTGCAGCGCCTCCTCCTTGCCCTTGACGCTGGCTTTCCGCATCCGATCGAGCACGTAAGGCGGCACCGTCACGCCGGGCACTTCGTTCGCGAGAAATTCGGCGTTTCTGAGCGAAACCAAGGGCCAGAGCCCGGCGACGATCGGGATTCGCAAGTGCTCGACCTCCTTGAGGAATCGGTCGAGCTGCTCCAAATCGAACACTGGTTGCGTGATCGCCATCTCGGCGCCGGCCTCGACCTTCCAGGCGAAGCGGCGAAGCTCGCGGTCGCGGTCGGGCGCGGCCGGGTTGACGCCGACACTGATGAGAAAGCGGGTCGGCTCGCCCAGCGCGTTGCCGCCGGGATCGAGTCCGCGATTGAGCCGAGCCACGAGATTCGTCAGCCCGATGCTGTCGATGTCGAAGACCGCCGTTGCGTCGGGGTAGGGCCCCATCTTCGGCGGATCGCCGGTGACGATCAACAGGTTGTTCAATCCGGCCGCGGCCGCACCGAGCAGGTCGGAGAGCATGCCGAGCAGGTTACGGTCCCGGCAGGCGTAGTGCACCACCGCTTCCATGCCCACTTCTCGTTGAATCATGAGTCCGGAGAGCAATGCACCCATCCGGCTCTGCGCGCGCGGGCCATCGGGGACGTTGACGGCGTCGACTCCGGCGGCCTTGAGCTGACGCACCTGCTCGAACATCGGCGCCGGGTTCACCCCTTTCGGCGGCACGATCTCGACGGTCGTGATGAACTGACCCGTGGCGATCTTGGCCGCCAGCCGAGACCGCTCCGCGAGCGGCACCGGCTCGAGTGCCGTGGCTGGGAGCGGCGCCGTGGCGACCGCATGATGGTGGCGGGGGGAGACGCTCTGCACGAAGGCCGCGATCGCCTTGATGTGCTCCGGTGTCGTCCCACAGCAGCCGCCGACGAATCGGGCGCCCGCTTCGACGATGCGCTTGGCGTACGTGCCCATGTACTCGGGGCTCGCCATGTAGATCTTCCGGTCACCCACCTCGCGCGGCAGCCCGGCGTTGGGTTGCGCCGAGAGCGGGACCGACACAACCTTGGCGAGCTTCTCGATCGCCTCGAGCACGCCGTGCGGCCCCACCGAGCAGTTGACGCCGATGACGTCGACGCCCATCGCCTCGATCCGGGGCCCGAACACCTGCGGATCGGTGCCGTAATGGGTCTTGCCGTCGGTGCCGACCGTCATCTGCGCCACGATAGGGAGATCGCACCGGCTCTTGACCGCCTCGACGGCCGCTCTGAGCTCGCTCACGTCGCTAAAGGTCTCGAGCACGAAGCCGTCGACGCCGCCTTCGAGGAGCCCGGCGACCTGCCGGCTGAACGCGGCGCGGGCCTCGCCCACCGACGTCTCGCCGTAGGGCTCGATCCGAATGCCCAGCGGACCGATCGCACCCAGGACGGCGGCACGGCCCTCGACCGCCTCCCGCGCCAAGCGTGCGGCGGCGGCGTTGATCCGCTCGGTGTCCGCGGTGAGTCCGTAGTGCGCCAGCTTGATGGGGTTGGCGCCGAACGTGTTCGTCTCGATCAGCTCGGCTCCGGCCTTTACGTACTCCCGGTGAATCTCACGCACCAAATCCGGCTGCTTGAGACTCAGCTCGTCGTAGCAGATATTGAGGAAGACGCCCCGACCGTACAGCATCGTCCCCATCGCGCCGTCGAAGACGTGCACACGGCCATCGTTCAGCAGATCGCGAAGCGTAGGCAACGGGAGATCACCGATCGTAGTTGAGGTTGGGAGCCAGCCATCGCTCCACGGTCGCCACATCCAGCCCCTTGCGCCGCGCGTAATCCTCCACCTGGTCACGCTCGATCTTGCCGACCCCGAAGTATTGGGCCTCCGGGCGCCAGAAGTAGTAGCCGCTCACCGAAGACGGTGGCGTCATCGCGAAGCTCTCCGTTAAATGGATGCCCGCGTTCGACTCGGCCTCGAGCAGGTCGAAGAGCGCTCGCTTTTCGGTGTGGTCGGGACACGCGGGATATCCCGGCGCCGGGCGAATGCCTTGGTACTGCTCCTTGACGAGCGCCGCGTTGTCGAGCGTTTCGTCTCGCGCGTAACCCCAGAACTCCTTCCGCACCCGCTCGTGCAGGCGCTCCGCGAACGCTTCGGCCAGGCGGTCGGCGAGCGCCTTGGCCAGGATCGCGCTGTAGTCGTCGTGCGCCCCCTCGTGGGCGGCCACCAGCGGCTCGAGCCCGTGACCGGCGGTCACCGCGAAGCCGCCGACGTAGTCGCGGACCCCGCTCTCCTTGGGAGCCACAAAGTCGGCCAACGCGAGATTCGGCCGCCCTGGCGGCTTGAGCATCTGTTGCCGGAGCGTGTGGATCACGGTCAATACGCCCGTCCGGCTCTCGTCGGCGTACACCTCGATGTCATCGCCCACGCTGTTGGCCGGCCAGAAGCCGAACGCCGCCCGCGCGCCCAGCAGTCGCTCGGAGACGATCGTGCTCAGCATGCGCTCGGCATCGGCGAACAGGCTCCGCGCTGCCGCGCCGACGGCCGGGTCCTGCAGAATCGCCGGATAGTGACCGGCCAACTCCCACGTCTGGAAGAACGGCGTCCAGTCGATCCGCGGGACCAGCTCCTCGAGCGGATAGTCCGTCAGCACGGTCACGCCGACCGAGCAGGGCCGCGGCGCCGGCGCGCTGGTCCAATCGATCGCGAGTCGGTTCGCCCGGGCGGCGGCGATCGGCTGGCGCCGCTCCGCCGGCTGGCGGTCGGCCCGGCGATCCCGAATCTCCCGGTACTGGTCTCGCACCCCGTGCGCGAACTCGTCGCGGAGCGTCTTGCTGA
>JBGPVE010000038.1:0-17365 GCA_041491545.1 Gemmatimonadota bacterium
CAATACCATCGACTCCGGGAGCTGGAAGCGTTCCTTCGACGGGCGGTCGAGCCCGAGCTCGACCGAAGCGGCTTGGGGCTCAGGCTCCGTTATCTTTCCGGTGGCATGAGCCCCGCCGCGCGCCTCGTGGCTGGCCGGGTCATTCCCGAGCGGTCTGGATATTACATGGGATTCCGCATGGCCGAAGCGCTCGTCGCGGAGCGCGGTATAGCGTCGGCACTCCGCGCGAGCGGGGCCGAGTTCCAAGCCGCCGAGGACGCGGCGCGGGGAATTCAGTCGGCGTGAGCGATGCACCGCCGGTCGTCATCACCTGGAAGCCCGCGGGTCCAATTCTGATCGAGGGACCGGTCGTAGTTCGCGACAATGCGGGCACCGAGCTCACACCGCCGCCCACCAAGGTTCCGGGTCAGGTAAAGCTGTGCGGCTGTGGCTGCTCCAAGACGAAGCCGTTTTGCGATGGCAGCCACAAGCGGTAAGCAGGCCCGCTACTTTCCCACGCAGAATCTCCCGAACACCCGGTCCAGCACCTCCTCCACGTCCACAGCCCCGATGAGCTCATCCAGCGCGGTGACGGCGGCGCGCACGTGGTGCGCCGTCAACACGGGATCGCCGGTTGGGCCCAGATGCGGTCGCGCGTCGGTCAGGGCTTCCTGGGCCCGCCTGAGCGCGCTCCGGTGCCGTTCCCGGGTGAGGGTCGGTTCGAGATCCGGGAGCCCCAGCCGCTCGCCAAAGATCTGCTCCGCCGCCACGCGGCGGAGCCGATCGAGCCCGGCGCCGGTGACGGCTGAAACACCAAGCTCCTCCGGCGCCGCCGGAACGAGATCGACTTTGGTGCGCACCATGAGCCCGGGACGTTCGCTCGCGATGGCGGCCTCGTCCGGCTCGATCGGCCGGCCGGACTCGACGCAAAACAGAATGAGATCGGCGGCGGAGCGGTAACGGCGGCTCACCTCGACGCCGAGCCGCTCGATTCGCTCCGTCGTAACCCGGAGCCCTGCGGTGTCCACCAGCCGGACCGGCCAACCGAGAAACTCAGTGTGGGCTTCGATGGCGTCCCGCGTGGTGCCCGGAATCTCGGTTACGAGCGCCCGGTCGGCGCCGAGAAGCGCGTTGAAGAGCGAGGACTTGCCGGCGTTGGGCCGCCCCGCGAGGACCAGCAGCGCGCCTTCTCGGAGCCGCTCGCCGGAAGGAGCGGTGTCCAGGAGCCGATCCACCTGATGTGCCACTTCGCCGAGCTCCCGCTCCAGCCGCTCGATCGGCACCGGCCCGTCGTCCTCTTCCGGAAAGTCGATGCTGTAACCCAGAAGAGCTTCGAGCTCGATCAAGCCCTCCCGAAGTGCCAGGAGTCGCCGGGAGAGGCCGCCGTCGAGTTGATGTAGGGCGGCTCGCGCCTGCGCTGGCGCCGTGGCGTCGATTAGATCGCCCACCGCTTCCGCCTGCAGTAGATCGAGCTTGCCGTTGAGCACGGCCCGGCGGGTGAACTCGCCGGGATGCGCCGGACGGGCGCCGGCGGCTTGCAGCGCCGCCACCAGTTGGGCTGGCACCGCCAACCCGCCATGGCAAGACAGCTCGACCAGATCCTCGCCGGTGTAACTCTCGGGAGCCGGAAAGGCCGTGTACAGTCCGCGGTCGACCGAGCTCCCGTCGCCCGCGCGAAAGGTGGCCAGCGTCGCGCGGCGCGGGGGCACCGGCGTGAAGCCGGCGATCACCCGCGCGGCGACGTCGAACGCCCCCGCCCCGCTCAACCGGACGACCGCCAAGGCCGAGCGGCCGGGTGGGGTGGCGAGGGCCACGATGGGATCGGAAAGCATGACGAAAAGCTACATCGGGAAGGCGCCAGGGCGCCGAGGGCCCGGCTGGAGCGCCGGACCCTAGGCTTTCTTAGGTCGGTTTCTGCCGGAGTCGGTGCGGGTTCGAACCTCCACGGCCGGGGCCTGGCCAGGGTTCTTCTTCATCCGCTCGCGGGCCAGCATGTACTGCTGGGGAATGCTGGCGATGTTGCTGATCGCGTAGTAGAGATTGAGGCCCGACGCGAAATTCAAGAACAGGAACGTCATCATCCCCGGCATCACGTAGAGCATCGTCTTCATCTGGGGATTCGGCTCCATCCCCATCTGCCCCACCTTGCTCAGCGCGAACATGGACAGGCCCATGATCACCGGAATGATATAGAGCGGATCCGGCCGCGAGAGGTCGGGAAGCCAGAGGAAAGCCGTCCCCCTGAGCTCAATCGAGTTCTGGAACACGAAGAACAGGGCGAACAGAATCGGCATCGGCACCAGCATCGGCCAGCAGCCGCCGAACGGATTGACGTTGTGCTCTTTGTAGAGCTTGAACATCTCCTGCTGCAGCCTCGGCGGATCGTTCTTGTACCGCTCCTGAATCTCCTTCATGAGGGGCTGGACCGCCTGCATCTGCATGCTGGCGCGCATCGCCTTCTGGTTGAGCGGCCAGAGCAGCAGCCGTACCAGGATCCCGAACACGATCAACCCCACGCCGTAGGCGAGGCCCAAATGCTCGTGCATCCAGACCAGCATCCAACGGATCGGCGCCGCGAAGAAGCGGATCAGCGTACGGACGCCGGGCCAACCGTAGGGATTCACATCGTCGAAGTCGTGCCCGATCCGACGTAGCCGATCGTACTCCAGGGGGCCTGCGTAGACCGTATAGTGGAACGCGCCGTTCGGCCCCACCGGCAGCGTCACCGCGACGTCGGCACTGGTGGGGTGCTTTTCCTCCGTGGCCAGCGGGGTGGCTGTAACGCCGCTGATGCCGCCGCTGGTGCTGTCGAAGGCAAGCAGCCCGCTCACGAAGTACTTCGACTTGACCGCAACCCATTCGAACGGGCCGCTTTGGCTTTCGGTTACGCCCGGCTTGAGGCTGGAGAAGTCGGTGCGCTCGGTCTCGTTCTTCTTGACGACGAGCGCGCTCTGAGGGTGGGTCCCTCGACCCGACGTGCCTTCATTTTCGGTGTGGCGAAGTCCGTTACCCAGGCTCACCAGCAGGAGGCCGCCATTGGGGCCCACCTCGGTCAGGCGGCCCGACACTCCGATCGTGTAGTCGGCCGGCGTAAAGGTGTATGCCAGCTCAGCATGGTACGCGCCACGGCTGGCGTTGAGCGTGAGCGTGGCCGGCCCGCGCACCGTGAGCGACGTGGCCGAGGGCGTGAATTGCCACTGGTCCAGGTGCAGTGTATCGCGTCCGATGACCACCGCGGCTCCCAGCATCGAGCCTCGAGGCGGTACGAGATCGACGATCCGTCCGCTGTCCGCCGGCGCCAGCGACTTGTAGCGCGGCAACTTGGCCGCGATCAACCGCCCGCCCCGCGTGCTGAACGCGTATTGGTACAGATCGGAGCTGACGAGCACGGTGTCTTCACCGAGCGCCGCCGCCGTGTCTCGTGGCGCCGAGGGCTGGCCTTCAGCCCGTGGGGGTCCGCTCGGCGCGCCACTCGCGGCGCCGCTGGGCGGGGCTCCGGTTCCGACCTGGGCGGCCGAGTCCTTGCCGGCCAATGCCCCTGCCGCACCGCCGCGCGAAGCGGGGGGCTTCTTCAAAAAGAAAGCCGGCACAATCGCGATCACCATCATGAGAATGATGGCCCAAACGGCACGTCGGTCCATGGATCAGATCATTGGGTCAGGGAACGGGATCGAACCCGCCCGGATGGAACGGATGGCAGCGCACCAAGCGCCGGGCGGCGAGCCAGGCGCCTTTGAGAGCGCCGTGCTGCATCACCGCTTCGAGGGCGTAGTGCGAGCAAGAGGGGGTAAACCGACAGACGGGTGGCAAGAGAGGCGAGACGAGAAACTGGTACGCGCGAATGAGCGCGCCGAGGCTCCGCCGCGGGAACCCTGACACGAGCGACAGGCTGGACCGAGCACTGGGCAACGGGAAGCGGCGGATCCGAGAAGGGTCCGCGAGAGCTCCTTCGAAGCCGAGGCGTCTCTCCTGTTTCCCCTTCACCCTTCACCTTTCACTGCCCGTTCCTCTCCCTTCACGGCTCGTCCTTGACCCTTCACGGCCGGTCGCTCGTCTTTCACCGCTGGTCCTACCGCCTGGCGGCTCCACGCGACCAGTTGGTCTTTGAGTGCCGGGAAGCTTGCGCCATACGCCTCGCGGCGCGCTCGAATCAGCAGATCGCCCGCCGGCAGGACGCTTTGCAGCTCCCGGCGCCAAATCTCCCGCAGCCGACGCCGCAAACGGTTACGGGCCACCGCCGTGGACTGAAACTTGGGAACGATCAGTCCAATCCGCGAGGGGCCCGTCGGGCTTGTCATCCAGATCATGTCGAGGTGTTCGGTCCGACGGCGGCGCCCCTGAGCGAGGCACCGGCGAATATCCGACGCCCGCGCGAGCCGGGCGGCCCGCGGGAGGCGTGCCTCCGCCGTCAGGAGCCTCCGTGCTTCGACGGGAGCGAGACCGTGAGTTGGTTCCGCCCCTTTTTCCGGCGGCGCGACAACACGGCACGCCCCCAGCGCGTGGCCATCCGCGCGCGGAAGCCATGGCGGTTGACCCGCCGCCTGTTCCGTGGGCGATATGAAGGCTTCATAGCTCGTGCATTCCTCCCAATGAGCCCGGGAAGCTACCTTCGCAACGGCCAGTGCGTCAAGGTTGACTTTTCCACAACCGATCCGTAGAATCGGCTGCCCTTGAAAAATCTCCTACCGTTTTCCGAGTACCGATGCAGCTGTCCGCCAAAGAAGCATGGAAGCGCATCCTCGATGAGGCCCAGCGCGAACTTCCAGTCGACATCATTCGTAACTGGCTCGAGCCGACGGAGGCCATCGCTCTCGATGAGGGCCATCTTATTGTCGGTACGCCGGACCAATTCGCCGCGGAATGGAATGAAACAAAGCACGCGTCGATTTTGAGCCGACTCGCCGAGCCGGTCGTGGGGCATCCTACGTCGGTCGTCTTCCGAGTCCAGGAAGAGCGGCAGCGGCGGCCCCAAATGGATTTTTTCGTCACGCCCTCGCCGGCTGCGGCCCCGGGCGCGACCGCAGCCAATCCGAGCACGCAGCCGCTCAATGAGCGCTACACGTTCGAGACGTTCGTCATCGGTAAGTCGAACGAGTTGGCCGCGGCCGCCGCGCACGCCATCGCCGAGGCGCCCGGCAAGACCTACAACCCGCTGTTCATTTACGGCGCCACCGGTCTGGGCAAGACGCATCTCATGCAGGCGATTGCGCATGCGCGTTGTAGCCGCTCGGCGGACACCCGGGTCCTCTATGTCGGCGCCGAGCAGTTCCTGAACGAGGTAATCGAGAGCATCCACAGCCGAACGATGCCCGAATTCCGGCGTCGCTATCGCAACGACGTAGACCTCTTCCTGGTGGACGACGTCCATTTCCTCGAAGGCAAGGAGCAAACCCAGGAGGAGTTCTTTCACACCTTCAACGCGCTCCACCAAGGGAACAAGCAGATCGTCCTCACCTCCGACCGGGCGCCTAAGGAGATCCCGGGGCTCGAGGCCCGGTTGGTGAGCCGATTCGAG
This sequence comes from Gemmatimonadota bacterium, assembly GCA_041491545.1. GTDB lineage: Bacteria > Gemmatimonadota > Gemmatimonadetes > Gemmatimonadales > GWC2-71-9 > DASQPE01. The sequence goes on from JBGPVE010000038.1 coordinate 5,495, forward strand.
TCCGGCATGGTGGCCGACATCGGCCAGCCCGACTTGGAGCATCGCATCGCGATTTTACGGAAGAAGCAGGAACAGGATCACCTCGAGCTCACCATTCCGGACGACGTGCTCCGCTTCATCGCCGAGCACGTGCGCTCGAACGTGCGCGAGCTGGAGGGCTGTATCATCAAGCTGCTGCTCTTCGCCTCGCTCAAGCACAAGGAGATCTCCATCGAGCTGGCGCGCGAGGCGCTCTCCGACAAGATCAAGCCTGGTGAAGATGGGGGACAGTCGGCGGCGAAGCCGCTCCCGACCGTCCACCGGGTTCAGGAAGTGGTGGCCCGCCGTTGGGGCGTGACGCCCGAGGGACTTCGCTCCAAGGCCCGGATCAAGACGCTCACGGTGCCGCGCCAAATCGCGATGTATCTCGCCCGCGAGTTGCTGCAGATGCAGTTGGTCGAAATCGGTCAGGCGTTTGGGGGCCGCGACCACTCGACCGTGATCCACAGCGTGGACAAAGTGCAGCGACAGATGTCCCGCGATCGAGGCTTCCGTGAGAAGATTGAGTACGCGCGACAGGAGTTGTGCGCACAATAATCCCCGTGTGCACGCCCGATGTGTGGGGAGTCTGGACAGTGCCGAAAAACAGTCGAGTCATCCGCACCGTGCACACATGACCGACATGAAGAAATGCGGCTAGGCACTGATCTACTGCGGGGTTGTGGGATGGGTCCACATTTCCATACCCTCTACTACTGCTGCTAAGATTATAAATGGTCTAGAAGTATTTGATTTTAGCGCCTTGAGGAGCGCATGAAGCTCACGATTACCCGAGAGCAACTGCAGGAGGGTTTGGTTGCGGTCGCTGCCAGCGTGCCGACCAAGACGACCTTACCAGTCCTGGCCAATATCCTCCTGGAGGCAACCCGGGACGGACTGCGATTGTCGGGCACCGATCTCGACATCGCGGTCAGTACCAGCGTGCCGGCGTCCGTCGATCAGGAGGGTGCGATCACGCTTCCCGCGCGGAAGCTGGTCGAGATCGTTCGCGAGCTACCCAGTGCACCGATCCGTCTGGTGGCGAGCGGTGAGCAACGGGTCACGATCGAGTGCGGTCGCTCCAAATTCCGGCTCCTCGGACTTCCCCGCGAGGAGTTTCCCGCGTTCCCATCGGTCAAGTTCGAGAGCGGCTGGCGCGCCGCGGCCAAGGACCTGCAGAAGCTCATCAGCCATGTGGCGTTCGCCGCGAGCACGGAAGAGAGCCGGCCCATCCTGAACGGCGTACTCTGGGAGCTCAGACCGGAGCGGATGCGCATGGTCGCGACCAACGGCCACCGTCTGGCTCGCATGGATGTGCCGACGACGGCGGCTAGCGCCGCGGCCGGTCAGGCGGATCTCATCGTGCCGCCGAAGGCGCTGGAGCAGATTCGACGGCTCTTCGGGACCGAAGAGGAGCTGGAGATTGCGCGGAGCGACAATCACCTGGGATTCCGCTCCGCGACGACCCAGATCTTCACCCGGCTCATCGAGGGCCCGTACCCCAACTACGAGCAGGTCATCCCGAGGGAAAACGACAAAGCGGCGACGGCGGACAAGGCCGCCATCACCGCCGCGCTGCGGAGGATGAGCATTGTCGCGAGCGACCAGACCCACCGGATCCGCATGGGTTTCGCCAGTGGCTCGTGCAAGCTGTCGGTCCAGACGCCCGACCTCGGCGAGGCCCAGGAGGAGGTCACCGTTACCTACGACGGGGATCCACTCGAGATCGGCTTCAACGCCTCGTACTTGCTGGAGATCCTCAAGTACATCCCGACCGACGAGGTCCGGATGACGTTCAAGGCACCGGAGCGTGCAGCGACGTGTGAGCCGGTGGGTTGGGACGACTCCGCCAGCTACCTGACGCTGGTCATGCCTCTCAGGTTGGTGGACTGACGCGCTCAGCGCTTGCCGAGCGCCGCAATCCGCCAGCTCGCCCGCTGACTCACCGGCACGGATTGGCCGACCGCCGGCACGCTGATCGTCATCTCGGACGAATCGGCACCTTCCCCCGCCAGCACCATCCCGTCGGTCCCGAATCGGTAGTTGCCTCGCCGGGTTCCTTGCGAGGCCATCTCCATTGCCTGTCCCGCCTCCCCGCCCTTCCCTGACCGCTGAAACGCGGTGTTGCTCTCGATCGTGATCGCGCGGCCTTCGCTTTTTGCGGCGCGGTAACCCGTCACCGCCCTTTCCGTGGCGTCGAACGCATCGGCTCTTAGCGTGCGCTGCGTCGTGTCGGTCCAGCTGACGCCTTCCTGAAGGCCCGTCGGCGGGAGCACGGGAAAGAGGGCTACCAGGTTGGCGCCCAGCTGATCGCCGACTCCGGTGGGCCGGTCGGCTCGCAGATCGCTCAGGCGGCCTTCAGGGCTCAACGTCGCGGTCCAGTTGGTCCCTTCCGCCCGGAGCAGCGAATCGGTCGGCACGGTGCCTCCAGCCTCTTGCCGAAGCGAGTCGAGGTGGATCGCCGTGCGATAGCTGCCGGATCCGCCGGCGATCGAGATCGTGAGATAGGCCGTGCGATCGAACTGCTGGACCTGCGTCGCCCCGCCCGGGAGCTGCAGCGTCAGGCTGTCACGCCGCTCGAAGGCATATGCGGCGGCCGCAACCGGTCGGTAGAGGAGCGAGCCCGTCCGGCTTGGCGGTGGCTGCGGGGTGGTCGCCGCGGGGCCGGACGCCGGCTTGGGCTCGGGTCGCACGGTGGGCGCTTGGGCGCTGCTGCATCCCAGGGCCACGAGCGCGCCCAGCAGGGCGGCGGTGCGTTTCATCCGGGGCGGCATCCCGGCCTCACCGGAGCTCGCTGACGGAGAACGTTTCGGTCAGACTGATCGGCAACGGCTTGGGCGCGAACGTACCGGAAACCGTGAGCTTGGATACTTGATTCGAGATCCCGCCCAAGTAGTGTCCGTCGCTCGCCACGTAGTACGCGCCGGTGCCCTGCCCCGAGCCCTCGACCGTCGCTGGCCCGCTCGGCGTCTCCTGCGTGCCCATCACCGATGACGTGAACGCCGCCTCGATCTTGAGGGCTTTCGCGCCATCGCGGGGCTCGCTCGTCGTGGCTTTGTAGGTCGTGACCCGGCGAACGCTCATCGACCCGCCGGATGCGGGATTCGTCGTCTCCGTGGTATCGGCCCAACCGTCACCCACCTTGGCCCCGATCTTAAGCGCCGGATACAACTGCAACAGCACGTCGGTCAGCTGCGGAGCAAGTGGCGTATTGCGAAGCGGTTTGACGTTCCCGATACGACCGCCCACGGCCATGAAGCCTTGGAGCCGGGTGCCACGCGCGCTGTCGAGTTGCGCCGGCGGGACCGGGGCCGCGCTGTCCGCGCGCATCGAATCGACCACGGCCTGAACGACCTTGCCGCCGGTCGAGTCGGTGAGCGTGACCGTGAGGAACGTAGATACCGAGAATCGCTGGTGCTCCTCTTTCCCTCCAACCGCGGACGCATCCAGCACCTGCTCGATCGTCTGGTCCACGCGAAACCGGCTCTTGGTGGGCGCTCGGGTCATCCCGAGCGCGCTCAGCCCAAGCGCGATTACTCCCAAAGCCCGAAGCCGCATCGTTTACCTCGAAAAGATCGTCTGGGAAGTCTATCCCGTTGCCCGGACCCTTGGTAGCCAAAGCGCCCCCGGATATCTCCGAAGGGCGCTGTGACGGGCCGAGCCGTAAGCCGAGTTCTGTTCTCCCCCGCTTGCACGTGGGAGGATGGTCATCTGTCTGGGATGGTTGTCACCAACCACCTCGAGCAGCCTACCCGCGGCTTCCCTCCCCCTCGCAACGCTCAGGATCGGGATGGGCGGTGTGGGTCACACCTCGCCGCTTATTTGGCCTTGCTCCGACTGGGGGTTACCGTGCCACCGACCGTTGCCGGCGGTGCGGTGGGCTCTTACCCCACCGTTTCACCCTTACCCCGCTTCGGCCTCGCGGCGTCCGCAGGGCGGTTTGTTTTCTGTGGCCCTATCCGTCGCCTTACGGCGCCCAGGCGTTACCTGGCAGTCTACCCGGCGGAGCTCGGACTTTCCTCGGGCGCCCGAAGACGCCCGCGACCATCCCGCTCGACCCGCACCCAAATATAACCCGAGACTGCCGCTTTGAGCCGGCGACCGGGACGCCTGTTGGGCTATGGCGGGAGGGTCTGCGTCGCCGCCGTGGGATCCTGCGGTTGACCTCGCGTTGAGAGGCCTCGCTTAGGTTGGCCGCGACACTGAGGGGTCACCATGCCGCACGCCGCACTCGAGTCCGCTCCGCCCACCGTCGCCACGGTGCTTCTGCCCGCCGAACGCACTCGGGTCGATGCCGCCGGCAACGGCTGCTTCGCGGTCCTCCATCGGGACACCATCCGCGACGCCATGCGGGTCGTGCGGGAGCGCCCGGTGGACGCGGTTCTGGTCTCGGTCCACCGCTGCGTCCCGGAGCAGGTGGAGGCGCTGGGCCATCTGGTGCGCGAGTTCCCCGCGATTCCGACTGTCGCCCTCCTCTCGCGGCACGACCCCGACGCCACGGATATGCTTCTTCGCCTCGGAGCCTCGGGCATTCGGCAGGTAGTCGATGTCACCTCGCCCAACGGGTGGGCCCGCCTGCGCCGGCTCGTGGGGCAACCCGCCACCCGGGCCGTCGCGCGGATTCAGGCCCCCATCCTTTCGGCCCTGCCCGAAGCGCCGCTCGATGCCAGGCTCTTCATCGAGGTGCTGATACGCGTAGCCCCCGATACGCCCACCGTGCGGCGCTTCGCCGAGCGACTTTGCGTGCGGCCGAGCACGCTGATGTCCCGGTTCGTACGAGCGGGGCTGCCGTCGCCCAAGAACTATCTGTCAGCCATCCGGCTCTTGCACGCATCGCTGCTTTTCGAGACGACGGGCCTTTCGGTGGCGGATGTGGCGTATCGGCTGGAGTATTCGTCCCCGCAGAGCTTCGGTCGGCATCTCCGGGCGATGTTGGGCATCACCGCGTCGGAATTTCGGCACCGGTTCCCGTTCCCCAAGGCGGTCGACCGGTTCGTGGATCGGATGATCCGACCCTATGGCCCGATCTGGCAGGATTTTCACCCGCTCTCTTCAGGGGTAGCGACCGAAACTACTCCCTATCGCAGCCCCAGGCCCGTCGCGGTGGTGAGCACCCGGACGGGATAGCCAGCCTTCTCTAACAGTTCCCTGCCCCCTTGCTCGCGGTCAACCACGGCCAGAACGCCCGTGACCCGCCCGCCCTCTGCTTCCACGGCTGCAATCGCTCGCTGCGCCGAGCCGCCCGAGGTAATCACGTCCTCCACTACGACCACGCGTGCGCCCGCCCCGAAGTTTCCCTCGATCAGCCGCTTCGTCCCGTGGTCCTTGGCTGTCTTGCGCACCGTGAACGCGTCGATTGGCGTCCCCGCAAGAAAACTCGCTGCCGCAATCGCATAGGCCACCGGATCCGCCCCAAGCGTGAGCCCGCCGAGCACGTTGGGTGCCCATCCGGCGTCCCGAATCGCCGCGAGACCGGCACGACCGACGACGACCATGCCCTCGGCGGACATGGTCGTAAGGCGGCAGTCGATGTAGTAGGTGGAGTGCTGCCCGGATGCCAACACGAAATCGCCATGACGAACCGAACGCGCGAGGAGCAACTCCTCGAGGCGTCGGCTCACCGGGGCCCCTTTCGAAAGAGGCCCGCCAGAAAGCCGCCCTTCTCTCTGTCCTCCTGACGCACCGCCGTGCAGAAGCCGCGGGCAAATTCGTCCACCGTCTTACTACGCTTAGTCAAATCCCGCTGGAGGCCGGCCATGACGGCGGCCTCGATCGCCGGCGAGAATCGTAGGCCGCGCTTCGCCTGGCTGAGCGGAATAGGATCCTGTGAGAGTAGTTGTCTGAACAACTCTCTCGGATTCTTGCCCGAGAACGGCAGGCATTCGGTCAGCAGGTGGTAAGTTATGGTCGCCAGGCTGTACACGTCCGCCTGCTCGCCCACGAGCTCGCCGCTGAGGGTCTCGGGTGCCACATATTGGAGCGTGCCGACGAAGAAGCCGGCCCGGGTGAGGCGCTCCTCCGGGTTGAGCTCCGCATCACGCGCGATGCCAAAGTCGAGCAGCCTGGCCGTCCGGGTCGCGGGGTCGTACATGATGTTGGCGGGCTTGAGATCGCGATGGATGATGCCCTCACGATGGGCGGCCGCGAGGGCGGCGCCGATCTGCTCGACGATCGTCGCGACCACAGCGGGGGCCAGCGTGCCCGAGCGCGACACGAAGCTCGCCAGCGGCTCGCCCGGAGCCCACTCGAGCGCGAGATAATGCAGACCTTCGGCCTCGCCGTAATCGTACGTGCGAACGATGCTGGGATGGGTGAGTCGCCCACCGTACTCGGCCTCACGCAGGAAGCGCTTGACCGCGATCGGATCCTTGCTGAGACGGGGGATGAGGATCTTGACTGCCGCGAGGCCGCGCTCGGGATGCTCCGCCTTGTAGACGCTGGCCGTACCCCCCTCGCCGATGTGCTTGACGAGGCGGTATCCCGCCACGGTGCGACCGACGAGGTTGTCTGGATTCATCGAGTGAGCCAAGCTAGCGGATCGTCAATTGCCCAGCAAGCTAAACCCGCCGGAGGTCGCCGTGCCTCTGCTTGACGCTTTTCGGCCGCCGCCGCTAACCTTCGCTCGCCGTAACCGTCGCTTGTCGATGGGACAACCTACAGGATATGAGGAGGGTGCATCGATGCGCCGGCTCACGCTCGGTCTGATCATCGTGGGAGCCGCGCTGGGATGTAGCGGGGGGCAGGGTAGGGCACCGGGTCAGACCGGACCCCAGGTCGACGACACGCCGGTCCCGGGCGTCAATCCGCCGCTTTATCGCCAGATCGGGCGCCTCGCGGCGGGCGATCCGCTTCCCTTCGTCGGCACCGTTGTGTTCGCCGCCGGCTCGGGTGACACCGCGCTCGCCATTCTGGGGCTCTCTCTCGACAACAAGTCGCTCAACTTCCAGCGGGAGCCGAACGGCTTCACCGCGCACTACCGCGTCGACATCACCATCCGCTCCGATTCCGGATCGCCGATCCAGGTTGGGCGGGAAGAGGTCGTGCGGGTCGCCACGCTGGCGGAGACCGGTCGCACCGACGAGAGCGTGCTGTTCCAACAGAATTTCAAGCTGCTGCCCGGCCGCCAGCACGTGATCGTGAACCTGCGCGACGTGACGTCGGGCGTCGAGGGACACGCCGAGGGTGACTACACGGCGCCCAAGTTCGGTCCGGCGATGACCAGCGAGCCGATCCTCGCGTACCAGGCGAAGGGCAGGGGACGGCGCGGCGAATCGCTGCAGCTCGTGCTCAACCCGCGCGGGGTCGTCGGCTTCGGCGGCGACACGCTGTTGGCCTACGTCGAGGGGTACGATTTTGCGCAGTCGCAGACGGTGCCCTTCGAGGTCCGCAACGAGCAGGACAGCCTGGTCTATCGCGATTCACTGCGGTTCCGCGGCGGCCGGCCGGTGGAGAGCCAGGTGATCCGGGTGGCACCCGACAGTCTCGTGCTGGGCCAGATGCGCCTTGTCGTGGGCTCGGGTGCGCGGGTGCAGCGGGTGACGGCCTTGGTCTCGTTTACTCCGGGCTTGTTGCTTACGAACTACGATCAGATGCTGAGCCTCTTGCGTTACTTTGGGCCGAATGTCTGGCTCGATTCGCTCCGCAGGGCGCCGGCGGCCGACCGGGCGCGGTTGTGGCGGGCGTTCTGGCGGGCCACCGACCCGAACACCCGCACGCCGGAAAACGAGCAGCTCGACGAATACTTCGCCCGAGTGGCGACCGCCAACGCGCAGATCAAAGAGGAGGGAACACCCGGCTGGCGGACTGACCGAGGGGAGGTGTTCATCGTTCTCGGGCCGCCGGACGATGTCAGCGACAACGCCGCGCCTGGCCAGAGCCGCCTGGTCCACTGGACCTATCAGAACTTCCGACTCACCCTCTTCTTCGTGGACGAGTCCGGCTTCGGGCGTTACAAGCTGACGCCGCAATCGCGGGTGGAATTCGAGCGTCTGGTCGCTCGGCTCCGACGTCAGGGATGAGCGGTGGCCAACCACGCGCCGCCGCAACTCTTTCTCCTCGATGGCTACGCGCTCATTTACCGAGCGTTCTTCGCGATGATCTCCCGCCCCTTGCGCACCGCGCGAGGGGAAAACACCTCGGCGGCGTGGGGCGTCGCCAACTTCATTCTCCGCCTGCAGGAGAAGTACCGGCCCGACTACCTCGTTTGGGTTAACGACGCCGGCACCTCGTTCCGCGAAGAGCGCTATCCGGACTACAAGTCCACCCGTGAAAAACTCGACGACGAGCTGCAGGCCGACTTCGATCGATCGGTCGACCGCATCGGCCAGCTCCTCGACGCGTTTCGAATCCCCGGCATCACCATCCCGGGCTACGAGGCCGACGATGTGATCGGCACGCTGGCGACCGACGCCGCGGCCGCAGGGATACAGGCGGTCATCGTGTCGGGCGACAAGGATTTCTACCAGCTCATCGGAGCCCGTGTGGCGCTGCTCAATCCCGGGCGCGGGGGGCCCGCCGCCGTCGACGAGCTGTGGGTCGACGAGTCGAACGCCGCCGATCGGCTCGGGGTGCCGCCGAGCAAGGTGGTCGACTTTCTCGCGCTGGTCGGCGACAGCTCCGACAACATTCCCGGGGTCAAAGGGATCGGTGAAAAAGGCGCGCAGAAGCTCCTCGCCGAGTTCGGCGATCTCGAGACGCTGCTGGCTCGCGCACCCGAGGTGACAGCGAAGCGGGCGCGCGAGGCGCTTCTGGAACAGGCCGATGCCGCTCGCCTCTCGCGTGAGCTCGTGACGATTCGGCGAGACGTGCCGGTGAAGCTCGAGCTGGATCGATTCGCGCTCCACGACTGGGATCGCGAGGCCCTCGTCCGGATACTGTCGGAGCTCGAGTTCTATTCGTTGGTGCGGAAGTTGACGCCGCCGCCGGCTGGCGGCGGGCTGGCGAGCGGTGGCGGGGCGCCTGCCGTAGCAGAGCCGGCGGCGGAGCAGGGGACCGCGCCCGAGGAAGCCGATGTGGTATCGGCCGGCACGGTTCCGGCGGCCAGCTTCACGGCCTCGGATTGGCTGTCCCTGAGCGAGGCAGCGCTGTCGATCTCCGTGATCGACGATCCTGCCCAGCTCCCCGCCTTGGTGGATCGCCTGCGGCGGGCCCCGCTCGTGGCACTCGATACTGAGACCAGCTCGATGGAGCCCCGCGACGCCGAGTTGATCGGTCTCTCGCTCGCGGCGAGCGCCACCGAGGCGTGGTATCTGCCGTTCGGTCACCGGGCGCCCGTGGGTGCGCTGGCGGCGCCGCCGCCCGTCAAGAATCTTCCACCGCTCGGGAGCGCCGCGTGCGCCTCCCTGGCCGCCTTGCTCCGCGACGCGGCCGTGCCCAAGGCGGGGCACAACATCAAGTACGACTGGCAAGTGCTGCGCGGTGCGGGGGTCGAGCTCGCCGGCGTCGTCTACGATTCGATGCTCACCAGCTTCGTGCTCGATCCGGGCCGCCGCTCGCACGCCATCGATACGCTGGTCCTCGAGCATCTCGGCCGCACGATGGAGATCTACAGCGACTTGACCGGCAAGGGTAAGGCCGAGATCCCCTTCGCCGAGGTAGCGGCGGCGCGGGCCGCAACCTATTGCGGGACCGACAGCGCCGCGGTGCTCGCCCTGCACGACTACTTCGCGCCGAGGCTTCGTGACACCGCGCTCGAGCCGCTGCTCCACGACATCGAAACGCCGTTGGTGCGGGTCTTGGTGGACATGGAGTGGGACGGAATCGCGATCGATCGCGCGCTCTTCGCTCGGCTCTCGGCGGAGTTGGTAGCGGACCTGATGCGGTTGGAGGGAGAGATCGCGCGTGTTGCCGGCACCGAGCTCAACCTGAACTCGCCGAAGCAACTGGCCACGGTGCTCTTCGAGAAGCAGCAGCTGCCCGTGCTCAAGAAGAGCAAGACCGGACCGTCCACCGATGCCGACGTGCTGGAGCAGCTCGCCGCCATGGGCCACAGGCTCCCCCAGCTCATCCTCGACTAACGCGAGCTCCAGAAGCTGCGGTCCACCTACGTCGACGCGTTGCCCACGCGGGTGAATGCGAAGACCGGCCGGATCCACACCAGTTACAATCAGGCCGGGGCTGCAACCGGCCGGCTCTCCTCCTCGGAGCCCAATCTTCAAAACATCCCGGTGCGAACGCCGCGGGGTGAGGAGATTCGACGCGGTTTCGTGCCGGCCCCGGGCTGCGTCTTTCTCGTAGCCGATTACAGTCAGATCGAGTTGAGGCTGATGGCCCACCTCTCGGGCGATCCGGCTTTCATCGAAGCCTTCCGCCAAGGGGGCGACATCCATCGGCAGACTGCGGCGCTCATCTTCGGCGTACCGGCTGACAAAGTGACGGCCGAAATGCGAGCCCGGGCCAAAACGATCAACTTCGCCACGATCTACGGGCAGGGGCCGTTCGCGCTCTCTCGCCAGTTGGGCATTTCGCAGGAGGACGCGAAGACGTTCATCGGACGGTACTTCGAGCGCTTCGCGGGGGTGCGCGCGTTTCTCGACCGCCAGGTCGAGCTCGCGCGCAAGCAGGGCTACGTCGAAACCATCTTCGGACGCCGGCGCTACATCCCCGAGATCAAGGACCGCAACTTCAACCTCCGCGCCTACGGCGAGCGCAACGCCCAGAATTCGCCCCTGCAAGGCTCCGCGGCGGATCTTATCAAGCTGGCGATGGTGCGCATCCACGGCGCACTGGAGGAGCGCAAGCTCGGCAGCCGAATGCTGCTCCAGGTCCACGACGAGCTGCTGTTCGAGGTGCCGGCCGCGGAGACGGATCTCATGCGGGAGTTGGTGCGGAGCTACATGGAGAGCGTGGTGAAGCTCAAGGTCCCGCTGGTGGTCGACATCGGCGTGGGTCCCAATTGGCTCGAGGCCAAGCACTAGCTCGCCGTCTTTGGGGGGGCCTTGTCGTTCTTCGGAATCGGCACTCCCGGCCACCAGTTCCAGCGCCCGGCGAGCTGCATGAAGGCCGGCACGAGCACCATCCGGATCACGGTGGCGTCGAGCAGGACGGCGACCGCGAGCCCGAAGCCCAGGAACTGCATCACAAGCACCCGCGCAAAGGCGAAGACGCCGAATACGAGCACCATGATGAGCGCGGCGGACGTGATCACCGAGGCCGTCGCGCTCAAGCCTTCCATGGTCGCCTCGGCGTTCTGGCCGGTGCGGTCGAAGGCCTCCTTGATCCGGCTGAGCAGAAATACCTCGTAGTCCATGCTGAGGCCGAAGACCACGGCGAAGACGAGCACGGGGACGACGACGAAGATGGCGGACGTGGGTCCGTCCACGCCGAAGAGCTGCCCGCCAATGCCGCGCTGGAAGACCAGCACGATGAGCCCGAACGTGGCACTCACCGAGAGCGTGTTCATGATGATCGCCTTGATCGGCACCAGCACCGATCGGAATGCTATGGCGAGCATGACGCCGGTCGCTGTGAGAATGAGGGCGATGAGCAGCGGGAAGCGCGCCAGGAGATCCCGCTGGAAGTCGAGGCTGGCGGCGACATAGCCGCCGACCCGCACCGTGAATCCCTTGGTGCCTCGGAGATTGGCGTCGCGAAGATTCCGGATGTGCTGAACCACGTCGAGCGCCGTGGTCAGCGACGTCGTGTCGGCGAGCACCACGTCCAGCAGGGTGGCGCGCCGATCCCGGCTCAAGTAAGCGTCGAGAAAATCGCCCAGGTCGTTCCGGGCGGCGCCGAGGTCGCTGTACAACACGGAGTAGCCGAGGAGCGAGGTACCCGGCTTCACGTCCACCAAGCTTCGTACATCCCGAACCCGCCGGTCGGCCCGGAGCGAATCGGACAGCGTGCGGAGTCCAC
>JBGPVE010000039.1:0-17365 GCA_041491545.1 Gemmatimonadota bacterium
AGGCTACGCCGGCGTCGTGCCGTCTTCGATCGCGGCCGGCGACACCATCGAGGTGCTCAATCTCGGCGGCATCCTCGGTCGCTTCACCTCGGGCAACCCGGACAACGGCGCGCCGTTCCGGGCCGAGGTGCTGGGGGCCATTCTCACCTTTCCCGCGCTGGGAGATCGCGTTGGGCGGCCGGCGCACATCAAGGATCTCGCGGTGCCGCCCGCGGACCGGCTCGATGGCGCGGTGCCGGTCGTGTACGTCGCGGGCACGTGCATGAACGCCGGGAAGACCGTTGCCGCCACCGAGATCGTGCGCGGGCTCAGTCGGGCCGGCCTTCGGGTTGCCGCCGCCAAGTTGACCGGCGTTTCGCTCATGCGGGACGCCCTCTCGATGCAGGATGCGGGGGCCGTCTCCGCGCTCACGTTCAACGACGTCGGCATCGCGAGCACCCATGCGGGCGTCACAGTGACGACGGCCAAGGGGATCTTCAACCGTCTCGCGCAGTCCAAGCCCGACGTGATCGTGGCCGAGCTGGGCGACGGCATCCTCGGCGAATACGGCGTGCAGGACATTTTGCGCGATGCCGAGCTGATGAGCGTCGGCGCGGCGTATGTGATGGCGGCGCCGGATCCGGTTGCTTGCTGGGGGGCCGCGATGCTCATGCAGCGGGACTACGGGCTCCCGATCACGGCGATCACCGGCCCCGCGACCGACAACGAGGTGGGTCAGGTGTATATCACCGCGGAGCTCGGGCTCGCGGCGCACAACGCGCGACGGGATGCGGAGGGGTTGGTCAACGCGGTGCACGCCGCGGTGGCCGCCTGGGCGGGCGCGACTCCCGTTCTCGCATGAAGGTCGCTGTCGTCGGCGCCGGCGGGTACGTCGGCGGCGAGCTTCTCCGTCTCCTCCTCGCCCATCCCGAGGTGGGGGAATGTGTGGCCACGAGCCGCAGTCAGGCGGGCAAGCCCATCGCCGACACGCACCCGGCTCTCGCCACGCTGACCCAGGCTCGTTTCGCCGGGCTCGCCCCCGGTGAAGCGGCGCGGGGGCGCGAGGTTGTCTTTCTCTGCCTCGAGCACGGCGAGTCGTCCAAGATCGCCGCGGAAGTGATTGACGCGGGGCCCCGGCTCGTGGTCGATCTGGCCGCCGATTTTCGGGTGGCCGATCTCTCCCTATACGAGCGGTACTACGGCCACCATGCGGCCGCCCCGCTGGTGCCCCATTTCACGTACGGTCTCGCCGACGTGCTTGGCGAGCGCCTGCTGGGCGCGCGGGCCATCGCGGTGCCTGGGTGCTTCGCGACCGCGGCGCAACTCGCTCTCTATCCGCTCGCGCCGCTCCCGCTCGCCTCGCCACCGACGCTCTTCGCGATCACCGGCTCGAGCGGTTCGGGCGTCCATCCCAAGCCGACGACGCATCATCCGATGCGGGCCAACAATCTCTTCGCCTACTCGATCCTCGGTCACCGCCACGAGGCGGAGATCCAGTTGCGCTGGCGCGAGTGGACCGGCAGGGCCGACGCGGCGTCCCGGCTGATGGTCCACTCCGGGCCCTTCGTCCGCGGCATTCATCTCACGCTCCATGCCTGGCTCGGACCGGGCGCCGGCGATGTCGCCGCCGCATACCGCGCGGCGTATGCCGGCCGCCCGTTCGTACGGCTGCTCAGCGCGCCGCCGGAGCTCACCCACGTCGTAGGCACCAACTACGCGTTGCTGCACGTCGCGCAATCGCCGGATGGCGCGGAGCTGCAGGTCATGGCCGTGATCGACAACTTGATCAAAGGTGCCGGCGGCCAGGCGATTCAGGCGATGAACCTGGCGCTCGGACTGCCGGAGCGGGCTGGACTCGAGGCCGGAGGGATGTATCCATGCTGACCGCCGCCCACTCCGCCGCGCTCCTGCCGGTCTATGCTCAGATGCCGGTGCGGCCGGTCTCCGGGCACGGCTCGTGGCTGGTGGATGAGGATGGACAGGAATGGCTCGATGCCTACGGCGGACACGCGGTCGCCGCCACCGGGCACAGCCACCCGCACGTGGTGCAGGCGATCGCGGTGCAGGCCGCCAAGCTCCTGTTCTATTCGACGGCCGTGCCGCATCCGAACCGCGAGCGGCTGGCCGAACGGCTGGCCGAGTGGTGTCCCGATCCGCTGGGCCGGCTCTTCTTCTGTAACTCCGGTGCGGAGGCGAACGAGAATGCGCTCGGCCTCGCGCGGCGGCATACCGGGCGGCAGGGCATCGTCTCGCTGCGCGGCGGGTGGCACGGCCGCACCGCGGCCACGCTCGCGGTCACCGATGGCGCCAAGTACGAGGACGGCGCGCGGCGCGCGGGCGTGCCGCTCTCGCGCAAGGTGCCGTTCGACGACATCGCCGCGCTCGAGGTCGCCGTCGACGATACCATCGCCGCGGTCATTCTCGAGCCGGTGCAGGGCCTCTCCGGCGCGCGCGACTGCGCTCCGGCCTTCGTCGCGACAGCGCGCCGGATCTGCGACGCCCGCGGCGCGCTGCTCATCTTCGACGAGGTGCAGTGCGGCGTCGGCCGCTGCGGCGCGTTCACCGCGGCGGAGGCGTACGGCGTCGTGCCCGATCTGCTCACCATGGCCAAAGGACTCGGCTCGGGGCTTCCCATCGGCGCCGTCGTCACCACGCCGGCCGTCGGCGACCGACTGGGGCTGGGCGATCTCGGCAGTACCTTCGGCGGTGGCCCGGTGCCCTGCGCCGCGGCACTCGCCACGCTCGAGGTCATCGAGCGCGAGGGGTTGATTCAAAACGCCATCGATGTGGGCGAGCATATCCGGCTCGGAGCGCTTGCCGCCGGCGTACCCTCCGTCACCGGCCGCGGGCTCTTGATCGGCCTCCGCTTGGGTCGCGCCGCGACCCCGGTACAGCGGGCCCTGTTCGGGCATCGTGTGCTGACCGGCACCGCCAGCGATCCCGAGACGCTCCGCCTGATGCCGCCGCTCTCCTTCAGCCGGCGCGAGGCCGATCTCCTGCTCACCGCGTTGCGTGAGGTGCTCGCATGACCAAGCGCGATTTTCTTGCGACGGAAGACTTGACCTTCGAGGAGTTCGACGCGCTGCTCGACCTCGCGCGGCGGGTGAAGCTCGGCGAGATCGCGGGCGGGCTCGAGCGGAAGGTGCTCGCCATGGTCTTCATGGACCCGAGCCTCCGCACCCGCACCAGCTTCGAGACGGCGATGTTCCTGCACGGCGGCCATGCGGTGGTGCTGGAGCCGGGGAAGGGGAGCTGGAGCCTCGAGACCGAGCCCGGCGCCGTGATGGACGGGAGCACGGTGGAGCACATCGTCGATGCCGCCCGGGTGCTCGCGCGCTACGCCGACGCGATCGCCGTGCGCGCCTTTCCTCGGGGCGACGATTGGGCAGTGGCTCGGCGCGACGACGTGATCCGAAGCTTCGCCCGGTACTCGGACAAGCCCGTCATCAATCTGGAGTCGACGCGGCGGCACCCCTGTCAGGGTATGGCCGACGCGATGACGCTCAAGGAGAAGCTCGGTCGCACCGAAGGCAAACGCTTCGTGCTGACGTGGGCCTGGCACCCCAAGCCGCTCCCCACCGCCGTGCCCGCCAGCGCCGCGATCGCCGCGGCGTCGCTCGGCATGGAGATCGTGATCGCGCGGCCGGACGGATACGAGCTCGACCCCGATGACACCGCGCTCGTGCGGCGTCTCTGCCAGGAGCGGGGCGGCGAGTGCGTGCACATCATCAACGATCCCGACGAGGCATTGGTCGGGGCGGACGCGGTGTACGCCAAGTCGTGGGGCGCGGTCAAGTTTTTCGGGCGGCCCGCCGAGGAGCAGGAGCTTCGCGCATCGCTTCGGGACTGGCGCGTCACCGAGCGGCGCCTGCGCTCCACCCGCGGCGGCAAGGGCATCGTGATGCACTGTCTGCCGGTGCGACGGAACGTCGAGATCGACGACGCCGTGCTCGACGGCCCGAATTCCGTCGTTGTCGATGAGGCGGAGAATCGACTGCATGTGCAGCGCGCGCTGTTGCTGGAGTTGATCGGGGGAGCGAAGGGCCGGTAAGTTGTCGCCGCTTCACCCTTCACCCTTTACCGCTTCTGGAGCTCCCTTGTCGATTGACACCACCAAAGGTATCGCCGGCTTGAAGGGCGCGCTGCGCTATGTCCGCGCCTATCGGGATCAGGTCTTCGTCGTGAAGCTCGGCGGTGACGTCCTGAGCGATCCGGCGATCCGCGATCAGGTCGCGGCGCAGCTCGCGCTGCTCTCCTCGCTCAGCATCCGGCTCGTCGTGGTGCATGGCGGCGGGCCGCAGGCGACGGCGCTCAGTCGGCGGCTGGGCCACGAGCCGAAGATGGTGGCGGGTCGGCGGGTGACGGACGACCAGGCGCTCGACGTGGCCAAGATGGTATACGCCGGCCAGCTCAACGTCGATCTGCTCGCGGCGCTCCGGGAGCACAAGGTGCAGCCGGTGGGCCTGAGCGGAGTGGACGCCGACCTCATCACGGCGCACCGCCGGCCGCCGGTCTCGGTCGTGGATGACTCGGGGCAGACCGTCCGAGTGGACTATGGCCACGTCGGCGACATCGATCGGGTCGATCCTCGGGTGCTCACCACCCTCATGGAAGCGCGATTCGTCCCGGTCGTCGCGAGTCTCGCCGGCGATGAGGACGGCGGCGTCTACAACGTCAACGCCGATACGGTCGCGGAGGCGCTCGCCGTCGCGCTCGGCGCGCAGAAGCTGATCTTTCTCACCGGCGCTCCGGGTGTGCTTCGGGACCGGAATGACCCGTCGACCCTCGTCACCTTCGCCGATCCCGACGATCTGGCGGGACTCATGGCGAGCGGCGCCTTGGCCGGCGGCATGCGGCCCAAGGTGGAAGCCTGCATCCGCGCCGCCACGGGCGGCGTGGAGCGCACCCACATCATCGATGGCCGCGCGCCCGACGCGCTCTTGCTCGAGGTTTTCACGGGAGCGGGCTGCGGCACGATGATCGTGGGCCGGAAAGAGAAAGCGACGTATTTGGGAGTGGATCTTGCCGGCTGAGCTGGATCTCCTCGAACGGTTGGTCGCGATTCCTTCGGTCAGCGGCACGGAGGAGGCGATCGCGCGCTTTGTCGAGGAGACGGCGCGGGGCTGGGGCCTGGATGTAACGCGGGACGATACGTCAGTGCGCATCGAGGTGGGCGGGCGAGGTCCGGGCTCCACGCTCGCGTTGGTTTCCCACCTCGACACCGTGCCGCCCGGCGCCGGCTGGACTCGCGATCCGTTCACGCCGACCGTCGAGGGCTCGAAGCTCTATGGCCGCGGCTCCGGCGATGCCAAGGCCTCGGTGGCGGCGATGCTGTGCGCGGCGCGGGACGTCGCCGGCCGCGGCGGACCGACGCACGGCCGACTCGTGGGCGGGTTGGGGTACGGCGAGGAGACCAAGCACACCTCGATGGAGCGGGCCGTCGAGCGCACCGGTCCGATCGATGCCGCGGTGATCGGCGAGCCGACCAACCTCGACCTCGCCATCGCGCAGCGCGGGCTCATGATGGTAGACCTCGTTGCCCACGGCGACCAGCGTCACGCGGGCTACGCGAGTGCCGATGGCGCGTTTACCAACGCCGTGACCGTGCTCGCCCGCGATCTGCTCAAGCTCGACGCGCTCTTCGACGATCGGCCGCACCCGGTGCTCGGATTCGCGATGGCCACGCCGACGATGCTCGAGGCCGGCGTGAGCCGCAACGTGACGCCCCCCGTCGCCAAAGCGATCCTCGATGTGCGCAGCACGCCGGCCTGGACCCATGCGGAGCTGGCCGATCGCCTACGGCAGGCGCTCGAGTCCGAGGTGATCGTCACCTCCCAGCGACTCGTCTCGTGCGAGACTCCGGCCGGTTCGCGGCTCGCCGCCGCCGCGGCGCGGCTTCGGCCCCACGCTCGGTCCTTCGGCAGCCCGACGTGCTCCGACTGGGTTTTCCTCCGCGACGCCGATGCGATCAAGTGTGGTCCCGGCACCAGCCGCCGGTCGCACACGCCGGACGAGTATGTCGACGTGCCCGAAGTGGCGGCCGCCCGCGCCTTCTATGCTGAACTCGCCCTCACTTACCTCGGCGACTCATGAGACGCACCTCGAAGTCCCGCACGCTCTGGTCGGCCGATGCCGATCTCGACCGCCGCATGCTGGACTACACCGTCGGCGAGGATCGTGTGTGGGATGCGCGACTGCTGCGCTGGGACGTGCTCGGAAGCTTGGGACACGTCGAAGGCCTTCGCGCCGCCCGCCTGCTCTCGATCGCTGAGCATCGGAAACTGCGGGCGGCGCTTCGCGGAGCGCTCGACGCCGCTGCCCGGCGGCGACTCACCGTGGGGCGAAACCAGGAGGACGTTCACACTGCGGTCGAGGCGTGGCTCACCCGCCGCTCGCCCGATGCCGGCGAACGATTGCACACCGGTCGCTCGCGGAACGATCAGGTCGCGTGCGATCTCCGGCTCTACCTCAAGGATCGCCTGCTCTCGGTGCACGCGGACGCCATCGCGCTCGCCGATGCACTGGTGGCCTTTGCGGCGCGGCATCGCACCGCGTTGTGGCCGGGGTACACGCATCAGCGACGCGCCATGCCCTCCTCGGTGGGCCTCTGGGCATTGGCATACGCCGAGGGCATCCTCGATACCGTCGAGGCACTGGGGGCGGTGTGGGTGCAGGTCGATCGCTCGCCGCTCGGGAGCGCGGCCGGATATGGCGTGCCGCTGCCCCTTCGCCGCGAAGCGACCGCCCGCGCGCTCGGCTTCGCGGGACTCGATCACGCGGTCACCGCCGTACAGAACGGCCGTGGCAAGCTCGAGGCCGCGGTACTCTTCTGGTGCACCCAGCTCGGGCACGACGTGGGCAAGCTGGCGCAGGACGTCGTGTTGCTGAGCAGCGAGGAATTCGGCTATCTCACGTTGCCGTCGAGCCTCGCCACCGGATCGAGCATCATGCCGCACAAGCGGAATCCCGATCTCTTCGAGCTCACGCGGGCGCGCGCCGCGGCCGTCGAGGGTGACCTTGCGACGGTCCTCCACGTCAAAGCCAAGCTGCCGGGTGGATACCACCGCGACTTCCAGCTGCTCAAGGAGCCGCTCATGCGGGGCCTCGATCGCACCGGGGAGATGCTGCGGATGATGGCCCGTGCGGTTCCGCGGCTCGGCGTCGATCGCGCCCGCGCGTCGGCCGCCGTCGCGGGCGGCACGCTGGCTACCGACGAAATCATGCGGCGGGTGGGGCTGGGCCGCCCCTTCCGGCTCGCCTATCGCGAGGTGGCGGAGGCGTTCAAGGCCGGCGAGCGTTTTCCCCAGCCGACGCGCCGGGAGCTGGTGGCTCGGCGGCGCTCGACCGGCGGCATCGGCAATCTCGGTCTCAGGGCCGCCCGGGCGAGAGTCCGCTCCGCGGGGCGCTGGGGCGCGCGCGAGCGGACACGCTTCGACCGCGCGATGGCGCGATTGGCCGGCCGCCCAGCCGCGAAGCGTCGGACGCCGCCGTGACCGCCGACCGGAAGAAGCGGCACCTGCAGATTCTCGAGCTGGTCAGCACGCGGGCGATTCATACCCAAGAGGAGCTGGTCGACATCCTCAACGCGGATGGCTGGGATGTGACCCAGTCCTCCGTGAGCCGCGATATCGCGGCGCTCCGGCTCGTGAAGGTGGACGGCGCCTACCGCCGCCCGCCGCCCGAGCGGACGCGGGCCGCCGATCCTGACGAGCAGCGCATCGCCGAGGGGGCGCTGACGCTCGATCCGGTGGGTGACAATCTGCTCGTGGTGCACACCGCCCCGGGTGAAGCCAATCGGGTCGCGGTGGCGATGGACCGGCTGGCGTGGCCCGAGGTGGTTGGCACGATCGCGGGCGACGACACGATCTTCATCGCGCTCCGGGACCAATCCGCCCAGCGCCGGGTGCTCCGCGAGATTCGCAGGCTGACGGCCTCCCGCTGACCCGAGGCGCACGACAACGGGGGCGGCCCGATCACCGAGCCGCCCCCGTTGTCTACTATCACACCCCAATCACGGACTGAGTGTCACCTGCGCATCCACGAAGCTCTCGACTCCCTCATCGACACCAAGGATCGCCAGAGTGTTCACCTTGCCCTGATTGACGGTGAACGTGAAGGGTCCCGGCGGTCCAGCGACGTTCCCACCGGTCTTGAACCAGGTGCCTACGTCGGCACACCCGCCGTGGCGCTGCAGGCCGGCGGTTGCGTCGCTACCGTTGACGAAAACTTGGATGTCGTTGTCGATCCGGACGGTGATCGTGCCCGTCGTGAAGCCGGCCGGAACGAAGAAGTTGCGGCGGAGCAGAATCGATTGGTTCACGCCCCAAGGGGTCGGGGCCTGGTCCGAGCAACCCGACGGTGACGTACCCTCGATCGGCACGCTCCCGAACGGGGCGGGTGCCCGTGCCCATCCCGTTGCCGTGACGGGCCACTGAAGCGCCGTCCAGTCAGTCGTCGACGGGGCGCTCGGCACCACCAGATAACTCCAGTCCGATGCACCGAACGCCGGCGGTGGAGGCGCGCCCTGAGCGTTGAACGTAACGGCTCCCGGCGCGGTGAACGTAAGCTCGGTCACGCCGGCAGGCGCTGAGGCCGTCCCGGTGGCCGTATTCGAGCCGAAACCCAGCGTCCACGATGTCGCGGTGGCGACGCCCAGGTTGCTTGTGACAACGGCATTCGGATCCGCCGGCACGATGGACCCTGTGCCCGCGGTGACCTTGAACTTGATCGGAATCCCCGGAATGGATGTCAGCTGGGTCTTCGTCCTGACGAGGACCGAAGGCGGATTCGACACCGGGGCCCCGGCGAGGCCGTCGGTGCTCACGCCCGGATTCGCGACCACATCGAGCTGAGGATCGACCGCCTGGAACTTGCTGAACTTCCCTGCCAACCCGCCGACACCGCCCGACGTCGGCGGGGCGGCAAAGGCGTAGAGCGGGTCAGGCAATAGGACTCTCTTGGCGAACTCCTTGAGCCCGTCGAAACCGCCCTGGTTGCTCGTCGCGCCGCAGGCAGTGCCGAGGACCGCGGCGATATTCTGGGCCGACGCGGGCGGAAGAATCTCGATCGCGCCGAAGTTAGGCGTGCCCCCCTCGTGGCCCACGCGGAGCCGGTTGAATACCTGGTCGTCGACACCTGTGACGCAGACGGCGACAGTCACCCCACCCTGCTGCCAGAGAACCTCCTGGCTCGCGGTCAGCTCGATGGCCTGACCGTACTTGTCGAGCGGCGTGTTGAGCGCCACGTCCGAGATCTTGGTCACGGTGACGACCAGACCGGGAACCGGCGCGCCGTTCACGTCCGTCGCCGGCAGGCCGCCCGGGGGGATGTTGATCCCGGCGTCGCCCTGCGGAGTCGCCACGATGACCGGAGCGGTGGTGGGCGTAACGACGCCGATGCCGGTGGTCGGGGTGATGGTCACGCCGGTTGGCGGAAGACCGACCTCGCAAAGAATCGCGTCCGTCACGTTCCCGAGTTTGGTGAGCGTCGCTTGGCTGTTCCCGCCGATCAAGTTGTTCCGGTTCGTGAAGATGAAGTTGATCAGATCGAGCGCCCGCGTCTGCGCCAGCGACTTCTTGCCGAGGAAGAGCGCGGCTTCCACCGACCCGAACTTCTCGAGCGCCTTCGTCAGCAGTCGAAGCGGTGGGCCCGCCGGCAGGATCGCGGCAAGTTGGACCACGATCAGCCCGTTCTGCCGACACTGGCCCAGGCTAAGGCTCGGCTGGAGCTTCGGGCTCGACGGGGCGGACGGCTCCGTGGGCGCCGGTTTTGGCTGGTCGGAGGAGCAGGCAGCCACGAGCGCTGCGGCGGCGAAAACGTACACGAGGGCAAAGCGGCGCATCGGGACCTCTCACGCAGGCGAGCAAGGGTGGAGCGGGGTTTTTCGGTGTTGTAGCGGAATGGTAATAACCAAGGTTCGCCCGTTGCGCAACAACCGTACCTGCCTTCGAGTCGGGCGGACTCAGGGCCGAACTCGTTGACGGCGAGAGCGATGGGCACGCTCGCCGGGCCCACGGATCAGCCTCGAACTGTCGCGTCCGAACCCCAGATGAGGAATCCGGCCCACAGGTCGGCGCACCTCCGTCAGCGAGGCACGTTCACCAATTGCTTGAACCGCGGATCCGACTCCAGGTCGCGGAACCACCAGCCGGGATCGGTCGCCAGGGATGCGGCGCGGCCCGGATTCGCCACGAGATGGCGTTTGAGCGCCTTGATCGCATCGTCCTTGTCGCCGGTGAGCGTGTAGACGAACGCCTCGACGTACGGCAGATCCATGGAGGGATCCACGTCGGGGCCTCCGTGCGACCGCGAGACCACCTGCCGCGCGCTATCCTTGAGCCCCGCGCGAGCGATCACCGCCGCGACGATGAGCTGCCCGTTGAGCTTCTGGTAGGCGCGCTGCGGCGGGGGTACGCGCGTGAGCAGCGTATCGAGGAGCCGCCAGGCGAGCGCGGGATCAGGCGCCCCGGACTTGAGGGTCATCAGCCAGATCCGGCATTCGGTGAACCCGCTGTTCGACGGGAACCGGCGCTGGCCCTCGGCGCACCAGTGCTGGGCGTCGGCCGACTGTCCGAGGTCGTACGAGGCGTAAAAGAGGCGCGAGAGGATCACGTCCGCATTGCTGAGATAGGCGTCCTCCTCGTATGCTCGGCGAGCAGCGAGGGCCACGTCGGTCGGCGTCGCCGTTTGGCTGTTGTAGTACAGATGGCTGAGAGATCCCCAAGCGCCCGCCTGGGATGGGTTGATCCTGGTCGCCGTCTCCAGGTCCTCCTGCGCGGCGCGCAGCAGCTTCGTCTGCTCGTCCTTGTCGGGAGCGAGACCGAGCAGCCAGCGCCAGTACTGGAGATTGCCTCTGAGCTCGAGGGCGTCCGGGTTCTGCGGATCCGCCGTGAGGGCTTGGTTGGCGAAGCCCATGCCCCTGGCGATCCAGGGCGCCGCCTTGGCCGGATCGTCCCGCTCCAGCCGCGACCGGCGGTAGGCGACGGTTCCGCGAAGCACCACCGGATCCACCCACGTCGGGTCCAGCGCCGCCGACTGCGCCAGCAGCGTATCGGCCCGATCGAACGCGCGCGTGATGCCGCCCGCCGTGTCGCCCGCCGCGACCAGTGAGTCGGCCTGCTTCCGCGCCTGCTCGGCGCGTTGAACCAGCGCCCACGCGTCCGGGTTGCGGGCGCCCTGCTGCTGTTCTCGAAGCTTCACTTCGATACCCAACCGCTTGCGAAGGAAGCTCGCCACCTCCCGGGAGAGGGAATCGCCGAGCGCGAGATAATTGCCCGCCGGCTGCACGAAGCTCGCGCGCTCGAACTCCGCGCCGCTGGCCGCATCGATCAGGCGGACCGTCGCGCGGAGACGGCCGCCGTCCTTCTCGACGGTTCCGTCCACCAGCGTCCCGACCTTCAGGGCGCGGGCGACGCTGTCGCGCGGTACGCCTTCGCCACGGAACTGCGCGACACCGTTCCGCGAGATGACGTCGAGCGTCCGAACCTGGGACAGCTCATGGATGAGCCCTTCGGTGAGACCGTCGGCGAGATACTTGAGCGAGTCGTTCCCGCCCAGATCCTTGAAGTAGAGCACGGCGATGCGCTTGGGGTCGAACTCACCGCCACCGGCCGCGGCAACCACCGTCCGGTGGGTCCTGGCGCGCCAGGCGACAACGGCCCCCACGCCGACCGCTAGGGCCAGCGCGCCGCCGACGGCCCAGGGCAGGAGTCTCCGCGCCGGGGTCTGCACCCCGCGATACACCGCCATCTCGCGGGTGGGGATTGCCCGTGCCACCGTCCGGCGGGTGACGCGCGAGATGTCGGCGCCCCGCAGCGCGTCGGCGAGCTCGGCCATCGTGCGATAGCGGTCGGCCGGGAGCTTGCCGAGCGCCCGCATCACCACCTCTTCGATCGCGTCCGGCACCGACTGCCGGACGATCTGCAGGCTGGGCACGGCCTCGAGCGAGTGCCGCGCCAGGATCGCCATCGCCGTCGGCCCCGTGAACGGCGGCTGCCCGGCCAGGAGCTCGTAGAGCACGCAGCCCAGGCTGTAGATGTCGGCCCGGCCGTCGACCTCATCGCCACCCATCGCCTGCTCGGGACTCATATAGTAGGGCGTGCCCACCGCCATGCCTGTTTCGGTGAGCTTGGCGCCGCCAGCCACGCTCACCGCGCGCGCGATGCCGAAGTCGGCCACCAGCGCGTGCCCGCCCATGAGCAAGATGTTCTCCGGCTTGATGTCGCGGTGCACGACGCCCTGACTGTGGGCGTAGCCGAGCGCGTCGGCGGCTTCGCGCACGATCTGGAGCGTGTCCTCCAGTGAGAGCTGCTTTTCCCGGTTGAGCTTGTCCCGCAGCGATTCGCCCTCGACGAAGGGCATCACATAATAGAGAAGGCCGCCGACCTCGCCCGAGTCGTACACCGCCAGGATGTTCGGGTGCTGGAGCTGGGCGGCCAGCTTGATCTCGCGGAGGAAACGGTCGGCGCCAAGCGAGGCGGACAGTTCGGGTCTGAGGACCTTGAGGGCGACGCGCCGCTCGTGGCGGATGTCCACCGCCAGGTACACGGTGGCCATCCCGCCCCGGCCGATCTCGCGCTCGACGGCGTACCGACCGGCCACGCCGGCGCGGAGCCGTTCCAGCGTATCGATCACCAGCGGATCGGTCACCGGTGCCTCAGAAGGGGGAAGGGAAGAAGGTGATTATACCTTTTCGGGGTGGCGGGAGCCATCCCAGGCTGCGGGCAGCCGTGGTCCGCGTCCGTACCGTGTCGCCGTCATCTCCGCCAGGATGGCGAGCGCGGTCTCGGCCGGCTGCCGGCCCCCCAGATCCAGACCGATGGGGCCGTGCAGGCGGGCGAGTTGCTCCTCCGTAAAGCCGAGTCCACGGAGGCGCTCGCGCCGGCCGGCCTGGGTTTTCTTCGAGCCGATGGCCCCGACATAGGCCGCTGGTGAGCGCAGCGCGATCTCCAGCGCCGGCTCATCGAACTTGGGATCGTGCGACAGGATGCACACGTACGTCGCACGATCCAGTCCCACCTTGGCGAACGCAGCGTCCGGCCATCCCAGAATCAACTCGTCGGCTTGGGGGAATCGTTCGCGGGACAGGAACGCCTCCCGACCGTCCGCGACCACGACGCGATAGCCAAGCGTCTTGGCCAGGGGCACGAGCGCCACGGCGATGTGCACGCCGCCGAAGATGACGAGCTTGGGCTGGCGGGGAAACACTTCCAGAAAGATCGATCGGACGCCGGATGCCCCCGGCAGCTCGATGGTCGTGCTCGCCTCGCGGGCCAGGGCGCCGAGCGCGCCATCCCAGACGAGCGACGTATCCACTCCCGGGAGCGTGCCTTCGGTCGAGCCGTCGTCCCGCACCGTCATCGAGGTACCCAGACCCTCGCCTTCGACGATGGTGGCGACGACGAGGCCGCCGGGTCCCCGCGCCGCGCTGAGAATCTCGGGCCGCACCGAGGGCTCGACGAACACCTTGATCGTTCCGCCGCAGGCGAGCCCGACCTCCCACGCCTGCTCGTTGCTCACCCCGAAGGTGATCATCTTGGGAGCGCCCCGCGCGATCGCGCCGGCGATCTCGACCGCGGTGGCGCCTTCCACGCAGCCGCCCGACACGGAGCCGGCGAGCTGTCCTTCCGCCGTGGCGAGCATGCATGAACCCTCGGCGCGGGGCGCCGATCCCCACACGCTGGTCACGACCGCGCGCCCGAAGCGCGCTCCGCCCGCGACCAGCCGCTCGTAATCCTGCATCAAGTCTCGCATAGATGAATATTACCTCAAGACAGATGTCCGAGTCGCACCGCCAGCGCCTCGAGTGATGCCACGGAGGCGCACGGCACCAGCTCGTCGACATGGGGAAGCGCTGCTCTTAAGCCCACGGTCGCGGGCTCGAAGCCGGGTCGGCTCGCCAGCGGGTCGAGCCAGAGGAGACGGTGACAGGATCGGCGGAGCGTCACCATCTCGCGCTCGAGCAGTGTCGCATCGCCTCGCTCCCACCCGTCCGACACGATCAAGACGACGGCGCTGCTGCGAATGGTCCGTCGCACCCACCGCCGGTTGAGCGTGTGCAGGCTCTCACCGATCCGGGTGCCGCCGCTCCAGTCCACCACCCGGTCGCCCACCCGCCGGAGCGCGACGTCCGGGCTTCGCACCTTGAGCTCGCGGGTGATCCGGGTGAGCCGGGTGCCGAACACGAATACCTCGATCGGTGCCCCGGTTCGCTCGAGCACGTGCGCAAAGCGGAGCATGAAGCGACTGTAGCGCTCCATCGACCCACTGATGTCGCAAATCAACACGATCGGCCTCGGCTGCGTGGCGCGACTGAGCCAGCGCCAGCCGAGCGCTTCGCCGCCCGTCGCGAGTGCGCGCCGAAGCATCGCCCGTCCCGCGGGCCGGTGACCTCGCCTGCCGATGCGGCTCCGCCGACTTCGTCTCCGCGGGAGCCGCGGCCGGAGCGCCTCCAGCATTGCCTGGGCGTCCCGCGCTTCGTCCGGCGTGAGGCTCGCGAAGTCGGCCCTGCGCAACTCTTCCCGCGCGCTCGGGCTCCGGACGTGAATCGGTGAGACGATCTCCAGCTCCTCGCGCCCCGACTCGCCGCCGCCGGCATCGGCACCGGTCTCGCGGCGCTCCCCCTGCCGAATCTGCGGGAGCTGTTTCGCCAGATTGCCGTCCTCGCCGGGTCTCCGCCAAAACAGCTCGAACGCCGTATCGTACGTGGCACGCTCCTCGCGGCGCCGCACGAAGATCGCGCGCCCTGCCGCCTTGATGTCTGCTTTTCGGTCCAATCCGACCATCAGCATGGCGCGCAAGAACTGTCGAGTCTGCTCGGGATCGACCCCGAGTCCGGCCCGACGAAGTAGTCGGCCGAAGAGCATGACGTTGGCAGCCAGGGCCGTCGGGTCGGTCGTCACCCCCCACCTCGTCCATGTTGCCGGGTATAAGCGAGATGATGCAGCTGCACGGTTCTGCGGTCCTGTTCGATCTCGACGGCGTGTTGGTGGACTCCTCGGCGTACATCGAGCGCCAGTGGCGTGAATGGGCCGCGTCGCGCGGGCTCCATGCGGAAGCCTTCCTCCGGTATTGCCACGGACGCCGCGCGGTTGAGACCATACGGCTCGCGGCACCGGAGTTGGATGCGGAGGCCGAGGTGGCGCGGTTCCGGGATGTCGCGGTGCCGGACGAAGAGCGCCCCGCGCGATTTCCCGGTGCTCAAGAGCTGCTGACCGCGCTGCCGCCCGACGGCTGGGCGGTCGTGACCTCGGGATCGCGCGCGGTGGCCCGGCGGCGCCTGGTCGATGCCGGGCTTCCGGTGCCGGCCGTGTTGGTGTCGGCGGAGGATGTCCGACAAGGTAAGCCGAGTCCTGAGGGCTACCTCTGCGCCGCCGGCCTGCTCGGTCGCGCGCCGAACGAGTCCATCGTGATCGAAGACGCTCCGGCGGGCGTCGAGGCGGCGCGCGCCGCGGGAATGCGGGTGATCGCGGTCACGACGACTCATCCGGCGCTCGAGCTGCACGCCGCCACGGTTCTCGCTCCTTCACTCACCGCAATTCACCTCGGTGCCGCCGATCCTCAATCGGGAAGCCGCTTCACTCTCGAATTGGCGGCCGAATGCGCGACTCCGCGAGCGCCGTACGTGCCCCCCCGCCTCGCATCGCGCTGATGTCTTCCTGATACTTGAGTAGCACCCCCAGTGTTTGCTCGACCTGCTCCGGCTCGAGTCGCCGAGCTCCGAGCGCCACCAGCGCCGCCGCCCAATCCAGCGTCTCGGCCACGCCCGGCACCTTGGTGAGATCGGCGGAGCGGAGTCGCTGAACGAACGCGACGACCTCCTCCGCCAGCGTCTCCGGAACCGCCGGCATGCGAGCGTGCAGGATCGCCAGCTCTCGCTCGGCCGTGGGGTAGTCGATCCAGTGGTAGAGGCAGCGCCGCTTGAGGGCGTCGTGCACTTCGCGGGTGCGGTTGCTCGTGAGGATGACTCGCGGCGGCCGTTCCGCTCGGAGTGTACCGATCTCCGGGATGGTGACGGCGAAGTCACTCAGGATCTCGAGCAGAAACGCCTCGAACTCCTCGTCGGCCCGATCGATCTCGTCGATTAGCAGGACGGGCGGTTCCCCCCGTGCCTCCAGCGCTCGCAGCAGCGGGCGCCGGATCAGAAACTCCTTACTGAAGATATCTCGCGTGGCCGCCGACTTCGCCTCGCCGCGCGCCTCGAGCAGCCTGATCTCGAGCATCTGGCGCGGATAGTCCCACTCGTAAACGGCGGTATTGACGTCGATGCCCTCGTAACACTGAAGCCGGATCAGCTCGGTATCGAGGACGAGCGCCAGCGTCCGCGCGACCTCCGTCTTGCCGACCCCCGCTTCCCCCTCGAGCAAGAGCGGGCGACCGAGCGTGAGCGCGAGATAGAGCGCGGTGGCGAGGTCGCGATCGGCTACGTAACCGTGGGCGGCGAAGTCTTGTTGGAGGGCGGAGATTTCACCCTTCACGCTCTGCCGCCCTCCTGTACCCGCTGCGCAAAATCCAGCCAAAACTGCTCCGTCAGCTTCCGCGCCGTACCCTCGAGCAGTCGCGCGCCCACGCTCGCCACTGTTCCGCTCACGTCGCTGTCGGCGGTCCAGCTGAGGCGTACCCTGCCGGGCGCCAGCTCTTCCACGCGGATCGCGGCCACCATGTCGACATTGGAGCCCGGTGCCCTGCCGCGGGCCCGCATCTTGGCGGCTTCCGACTCCACGACATCGAACAGCTCCACGTTGAGCGTGAACCTCAGCTTCACCGCGCCGACACCGAAAGCGGATACGACCTTGAAATGGGTCGGATCGATCGTCTCCACCGATTCGACGCCCGGCGCCGATCGCGCGACGAAGTTCGGATCCATGAGGCGCTTCCAGACCTGATCGCGGCTGGCGGCGATCTCCGGAGCACCTGAGAACTGCAGCTTCATCGTGTCGGTTCCTCGAGATTGAGCAGATCCGCTCGGGTGTCCACGTCGGGGTTATGGCCGGGCACGTCGACCAACGTGATGAGCCCGCCGCGCCGCGCGACCGCTGCGCCGAAGCCCGCGTCGCCGGTGAGCTCCCGAGCCAGCGGCCACAGCGACCGGTCGACCAGCGTCGGGTGACCGGGATCGGCCGGCTGGTCGGCGTAGCGCGGTCGGACGAACGTCCGGTTCCCACGGTTCCACGCGTTGACCAATCGGCGGAGCACGTCGGCCCGGACATGCGGCTCGTCGCCCAGGAGGACCAGCGCCGCGGCGGGACCAACCGGTGGCGCGATCCGCTCCAGCCAGGCGAAGCCCAAGCGAAGCGATCCCGAGAGGCCGGCCGAGGAGTCGGCGTTGAGGACCGGCTCGACACCCGCCGCCTCCGCAAGCGCTGACAGCTCCGGCCGGCCGTCCGGG
>JBGPVE010000040.1:0-17321 GCA_041491545.1 Gemmatimonadota bacterium
CGACTCGTCCATCGCCAAGAAATACGCGCCCGTCGGCCGTCATTGTCACTTCTGGCACGTCGGCCAGGAGATTTACGACCTTGCCCCGACCGACGCGCTGCGGGCGTTCGGGCTGGGTTACCTGGCCCACCTCGCCGCGGACACCGTCGCCCACAACTACTTCGTGCCCCGCCAGCTCTTGCTGACCAGCAGCACGGCGTCGTTCGGGCACTCCTATTGGGAGACCCGGGTCGAGACGCATCTGGGCGACGCGTATGCCAAGGCCGCGAAGGACGTGATCCTCCTGGATCACGGGCAGGCCGATTCCCATCTCGACCAGATCATCTCGCCCACCATCTTCAGCGTCCGCACCAATCGCCGCCTGTTCCGCGGAATGGTCCGGCTCACCGAGAGCGACAGTTGGCAGCGCGCCGCCCAGGCCGCGCGGGAGGTGAGCCGCTGGGACCTCACCGACGACGACGTGGGCCGCCACCTGGCGCTCTCCTACGACCACATCGTGGGCGTACTGGCGCAGGAGGCCGCCGCCGCCCGCCAGCTCGATCCGTCGGGCGAAGTGGCCCTTACCACGGCCAAGGAGCATCGCCGCGATGTACTGCGCGAGTGGGGCCGGCGGAATCGCGAGCGGCTGCACGAGGTGGCGGAGGGGCAGTTCGGTCTTCCCAAGGGGGAGCTGGTGCACTGGCCCGCGATCGCTGTCCGGCTTCCGTGGCGGGTGCCGGCCAACGTCGCGCCGTCGCCGCGGCTGCTGGCCGCCTCCGACGGGTGATCGCCGCCCGCGCTCGCGGCGCCATCGTCCTAGCAGCGGTCATCGCTGCGCCGCTCCCCGCCCAGACGTCGGCATCACTCAAGCCCGCACCGCCGCCTTCCGTCACGCTCACCACTCGGCCCGCCGCCATCGTCCGCGGCACCGTGGGTCTGTTGCTTGTCCGATCGGCATCGGGCTCGGGCCGCGCCACGCTCACGGACGTCCTGGGTACCGCGGCAGGCGAGCCGCTTCACTTCGAGCGAGGCCCGCACGGGGCATTTACCGCGATCGTCGGCGTGCCGATCGAAGGCAGTGATTCGCTGCCGGTATCGCTCGTCTTGGACCGCGCGGGCGAGGCGGCCGAGAGTCTCTCGCTCGCGGTTCGACTCGCGCCGGGGAGCTATCCGCGCGAGCGACTCCGCGTCGCCGAGAAGTACGTGAAGCCGGACAGCGCCGCGGCGGCGCGGATCGCCGGCGAGATCGAGCAGGCACGGGCGGTGTCGCGGCAGTCACATGAGAGCGGGCGAATGTGGTCGGCGCCGTTTGCCCCGCCGCGACCGGGCCGGATCACCAGCCGGTTCGGCACCGGCCGCGAATTCAACGGCGCGATCGCGAGCCGGCATCTGGGTACCGACTTCGCCGGCGCGGTGGGCGCGCCGGTCCGCGCGGCAAACCGCGGCCGGGTGGCGCTGGTGGCGAGCTTCTATCTGGCGGGCAGCGCGGTGTACGTCGATCACGGCGGCGGGCTCATCACCGGGTACTTCCATTTGAGCCGCGCGGCCGTCGCTGAAGGGGATGTCGTGGCACGCGGGCAGATCATCGGCCGCGTGGGGAAGAGCGGTCGCGTGACCGGCCCGCACCTGCATTGGATCGCCCGGTATGGGGGAATCACCGTCGATCCGATGAGCCTCGTCCGGCTTGGCGCACTGCCGCGGTTGGCGGGCGAGCGGAAATGAGTCTTGAGTCCCAGGAACAACCGGAGACTCGGTCGACGGGTTGGCCTAGCGCAGCTTATCCGCGAGCACGGGCTGCACGCCTTTGGGGTCGGCCTTCCCCTGGCTGCGCTTCATCACCTGCCCGACGAAGAAGCCCATGAGCTTGCCCTCGCCACCCTTGTAGCGCTGGACTTCGGCGGGGTGGGCGGTGAGCACCTCGTCCACCCATTTGGCGAGCGCGCCTTCGTCGCTCACCTGCACTAGGCCCAAGCGGTCGGCCACGGCGCGCACCGAGCCCGCGCCGTCGGCAGCCAGCTCCGGATAAATGCGCTTCGCCGCCTGCAGACTCACCACGTTCTGCGCCACCAGGCCAATCAGCTCGGCCAGCCGCGCCGGCGGCACGGCAAAACTGCCGCTCTCGTTGTAGCCCGTCATCACCTCGCCCATGACCCAATGAGCCGCGGCCTTGGGATCCGCGCCCGCCGCGGCGACGGCCTCGAAGTAATCGACGATCGCGCGCTCCCCGGCGATTACCCGGGCATCGTAGGCCGGAAGCCCGTACGCCGAGATCAACCGCTCGCGCTTGGCATCGGGCAGCTCGGGCAGCGCGCGGCGCTGCGCCTCGACCCAGGCGGGGCTCAGTACGAGTGGTGGGAGATCGGGATCGGGGAAGTAGCGATAGTCGTGGCTCTCCTCCTTCGACCGCAGCGGCTTCACCTGGCCGGCCACGGCGTTGAAGAGCAGCGTGACCTGCGTGACGCGCTGCCCCGCCTCGACCAGCGCGATCTGTCGCGCCCGCTCCGCCTCCAGCGCCCGCTCGACGTTGGCGAAGCTGTTGAGGTTCTTCACCTCGCACTTGGTGCCGAGCAGCGTCTCGCCGACGCGCCGGATGGAGATGTTCGCGTCCACCCGCAGACTTCCCTGCTCCATGCTGCAATCGCTCACGCCCGCGTAGAGGAGAATCTGCCGGAGCGTCGTGAGATACGCGCGCGCCTCGGCCGGAGTGCGGAGGTCCGGCTCGCTCACGATTTCGGCGAGCGGCGTCCCCGCCCGATTGAGATCGACGGCCGTCCGTCCCGGGAAGCGATCGTGCACCAGCTTTCCGGCGTCTTCCTCGACGTGCAACCGGGTGATGCCGACCGCGATCCGCCCGCGCTCCGGCGACTCGAACGTGACGGACCCGCGGGTCGCCAGCGGCTCGTCGAACTGCGAGATCTGGTAGCCTTTGGGCAGGTCGGGATAGAAGTAATTCTTGCGGGCGAAGATGCTCCGCTGGTGCACGGTGCAGCCCAGCGCGAGCGCCGCGCGGGCGGCCAGGCGCATCGCTTCCGCGTTCGGCACCGGCAACGCGCCCGGCAAACCGAGACAGACCGGGCAGACGTTGCTGTTCGGCGGATCGCCGAAGGTCGTGGCGCAGCCGCAGAACATCTTGCTCCGGGTGCGGAGCTGCACGTGCACCTCGAGCCCGATGACGGTCTCCCAGGTCATCAGCGCACCTCCTCGATCGCCGAGATCGCCCGCTCCAACGTTCCGGCCACGGCCAGCATTCGCCCCTCGTCGAAGGCCGGCGCGATGAGCTGCGCCCCGATGGGCAGCCCCTCGGTGCGTCCCACCGGCATGCTCAGCGCCGGCAGCCCCGCGAGATTGATCGCGGACACGAAGATGTCGGCGAGGTACATCGACACCGGATCGGCGGTCTTCTCGCCGGCCTTGAACGCCGGCGTGGGCGTGGTGGGCGTGAGCAGGAGATCCACGCCGCCGGGGCCGAGCGCCCGCTCGAAGTCCTGGGCGATGAGCGCGCGGACCAGCTGCGCCTTTCGGTAGTATGCGTCGTAGTATCCCGCGCTCAACACGTAGGTGCCGATCAGCACTCGGCGCCGCACCTCCGCGCCGAAGCCTTCGCCCCGCGTCGTGCGATAGAGCGCCCGGATGTCGCCCTCGGGACCCACTCTCCGCGGGCCGTAGCGGACGCCGTCGAAGCGCGCGAGATTGGCCGCGGCCTCGGCGGGCGCGATGATGTAGTAGGTCGGCACCGCGTAGGCGGAGTTGGGCAGCGAGACCTCGCGCACCGTGGCGCCGAGCTCCTTGACCCGTGCGATCACCCGATCGAGCGCCGCGCGCACGCCGGGATGGAGATCGGCCGGGAAGTACTCGCGGGGCAGCCCCACCGTGAGGCCCGCGAGATCCTTGAGCGGCGTCGGATCCGCCATCGGCGGACGATCGACCGTGGTCGCATCGAGCCGGTCGACCCCGCCGAGTACGCTCAGCACGCGCGCGGCATATTCCACCGTCCGCCCGAACACCGAAATGCAGTCGAGCGACGAGCCGAAGGCCACGAGCCCGTAGCGACTCACGCGGCCGTACGTGGGCTTGACGCCCACCACGCCGCAGAAGCTGGCCGGCTGGCGCACCGAGCCGCCGGTCTCGGAGCCGAGCGCCGCGGGAACGACGCCGGCGGCGACCAGCGCCGCCGATCCTCCCGACGAGCCGCCGGGCACCCGGCTGGGATCGAGCGGGTGCTTGACCCGCCCGAACGCGGAGTGCTCGGTCGAGGAGCCCATGGCGAACTCGTCCATGTTCGCCTTGCACGCGATCATGGCGCCGGCGGCGCGCAGCCGCTCGACGGCCGTCGCGTTGTAGGGCGAGATGTACCCGTCGAGAATCCGCGACCCACAGGTCGTCGGCTGCTCGATGGTGACGATGTTGTCCTTGATCGCGATCGGCATCGCCGCCAGGGGTCCGAGCTTGGGCATGGCGTCGACCCGTGCCGCCTCCTGATCCAGCAGCGCCTGCGACCAGTGGAGCGTTGCGTTGAGGCCCGCGGCGCCGGCCTTGGTGAGGCGGGTCCCCGCTTCCTTGGCGACGGCGGCGGCGGTCACAGGTCCTCCATCGCGCCGTGGCGCGGCACGAGAAAGAAGCCGTCGGCGAATTCGGGGGCCATCGCGGCGGGCGGTCGCGCGAGCGGCACGGGACGCACCTCGTCCTCGCGCAGCGGCGTCATCGCCGGCCCCGCCAGAAACGGCTCCGCCGTCGCGTCGCTGGGTATCTGATCGAGCTGGGCCACGTAGTCCACGATGCGGTTGAGCTGCTCCACCAGCTTCGGCAGCTCGTGATCGTCCACCCCGATCTCCGCCAGCTTCGCCACGTGCAGGACCTCATCGCGACCGATGCTCATGCGCTCTCCCAATCGCGCTCGAGGCCCGCGTAGGCCACGAGCAACTGTTTGACGCCGACCTCGGCGTCGTCGAATGCCACCTCTACCTTGAGATCGCGGCCGCCGCCGCTCAGTCCTCGAATCGTGCCGCTTCCGAAGCGGCGATGGCGCACCCGTTCGCCCTTTACGTAGCGCGGCGAATCCTGGGACGCCTCTTCCGCCGCAGCGGCCGGAGCCGGCGCTGGCGCCCGCGTTTGCGGTGCATTCCACCGCCGAGTCGTCGAGGCTCCCCACCCGGGAGCCCAGAGCGCATTGGTGCGGCGCTCGTCGATGAGCGCGGGCGGCAGCGCGCGAAGGAACGCCGATGCGATACCGGGCCGGAGCTCCCCGCCGCGGCGGCGCGCCCGCGCCCAGGTGAGGTACAGCTTGTCCTTGGCGCGGGTGAGCCCGACGTAGCAAAGGCGCCGCTCTTCCTCGAGTCCATCGGGCTGCTCCTCCGCCCGGGCGAGCGGAAAGAGCCCGTGCTCCAGCCCCGCCAGCACCACGAACGGCCACTCGAGTCCCTTCGCCGTGTG
The DNA here is from genome assembly GCA_041491545.1 of Gemmatimonadota bacterium. Lineage (GTDB taxonomy): Bacteria > Gemmatimonadota > Gemmatimonadetes > Gemmatimonadales > GWC2-71-9 > DASQPE01. The sequence goes on from JBGPVE010000040.1 coordinate 5,410, forward strand.
CAGCGTCATCAGGGTGACGCCCTCCTCCCCCTCGCCGGTCACCGTGTCCTGGGAGGAGAGGAGCGCCGCCTCAGACAGGAACCGCTCCAGCGGCGTCGATTCCTCGTCCCCGTCGGGCACGACCACCTCGGACCACTCGGCCGCGCTGGCGATCAGCTCGCGAACGTTTTCCCAGCGCTCGATGCCTTCCGGCCCTTCGGCGGCGAGGAGCGCCTCGTAGTCGAGCGAGCGGGTGAGCTGCTCCAGCACCTCGGCCGGGGCGAGCTGCCGGGTGCGGGTGCTCAACGTGTCGACGAAGTCGGCGAACCGGCGAAATGCCTCCCGCATGTTGGGGCGGAGATCGGGCACTCCGTCCGCCGTGCGCGCGGTCTCGAGCAACGACTTCTGCCACTGAGCCGCCGCGCGGCCGAGCGCCGCGAGACTGGTGTCGCCGAGTCCGCGGCGGGGGATGCCGACCGCGCGGAGAAACGCCTCGTCGTCCGAGGGATTGGCGATCAGACGCAGATACGCGAGCAGATCCTTCACCTCACGACGCTGGTAGAAGCTGATCGCGCCCACCAGTCGATATGGAAGACCGGCCCGGCGAAACGCCTCCTCGAACGCGCGCGATTGCGCGTTGGTCCGATAGAGCACGGCCATCTCGCCGTAGGTCCAGTCCGCCGCCGCGGCGCGCCGCTCCAGCTCGCGGACCACCCATTCCGCTTCGTCACGCTCGTCGGCCGCGGCCACCAGCGTCACCGATTCCCCGCCCTGGCGCCGGGTCCGGAGCGTCTTGCCGATCCGGCCCGCGTTCTCGGCGATCACGCTGTTCGCGGCGTCGAGCACGACGCGCGTCGACCGGTAATTCTCCTCCAGCCGGACGAGCTTGGCTGCCGGAAAATCCCGCTGGAAATCCCGCATGTTGCGGACGTCGGCACCGCGCCAACCATAGATCGACTGGTCGTCGTCGCCCACCGCGAAGACGTTCCCGTGCGCGCCGATCCGCCGGATGAGCTGATACTGCGCCTTGTTGGTATCCTGGAACTCGTCGACCAACACGAAGCTGAACTTCCGCTGATAGGCCGCCAGGCGATCGGGATGCTGATCGAACAGCGTGAGCGGGTGCAGCAACAAGTCGTCGAAGTCCATCGCGTTCGCACCCTTGAGCGCCGGCCCCAACGCGCCGTAGATGTCGGCGGCGACCTGGGTGAGACGATCGAACGGCGAGGCCTGCACCAGCTCACCCACCGGGACCATCCGGTTCTTGGCGCTCGAGATGACACCGGCGACGGCGCGGGGCGAGAACAGCTTCGTCGAGTGGCCCCGCTGCTCCATGAGTCGCTTCACCAGGCTCTGGCGATCGTCCTCGTCGTAGATGGTGAACCGGCGGGTGAAGCCGAGCAGCTCCGCCTCGCGGCGCAGCAGCCGGGCCGAGAGGGAGTGGAAGGTGCCGATCCAGAGTCCGGATGGGTCGCGCGCGAGGAGCCGGGCGATCCGCTCCTTCATCTCGCCCGCCGCCTTGTTGGTGAAGGTGACCGCGAAGATCCGGTCCGGCGGCACTCCATGGCGGTCGATCAGGTTGACGATGCGGGCCGTGAGCACCCGGGTCTTGCCCGAGCCGGCACCGGCGAGGACGAGCATCGGCCCCTCGACGTGCTCCACGGCGGAGCGCTGCTCCGGATTGAGCGAGTGCTCCAACATGACCGGTGACTCGGGCACGACGCTCACGCCGGCGCCGGCGCCAATGGAATGCGTATCAAGAAACAGGTCCCCTTCTCCACCGCCTCCAAGGTCAGCTCGCCCTGATGGGCCTCTTCCACCACTCGGCGCGACAGCGCGAGCCCGATCCCCCAGCCCCCGCGCTTGGTGGTGATCCCCGGCTCGAAGATGTCGCGACGGATTTCCTTGGGAACGCCGGGTCCATCGTCCAGCACTCGGATCGCGGCGCCCTTCTCATCGCTCCCTACCCGGAGAATAATCGTCCCCGGTCGCCCTTGCAGCGCGTCGATCGCGTTTTTCACCAGTGCCTCGAGCGCCCATTCGAGCAGCACCGGATCGCCCAGGACCGTGGGGCCGGCGCCCGGCGCCTCGACCCTCAGCTCGATCTGATTGTGCCACTTGGGAAGACGCGGTCGAAAGTAGCCGGCGACCCGATCGGTGAGCGCCCCCAGCCCGATGGGCTCGCGTGCGGCGGGGTTTCCGATTCGCTCGAAGCGCCGGGCCACCCGGTCCAGCCGCTCCGCATCGGCCGCGAGATATTCCGCCATCCCGGGCGGTGGATCGGGCAGCGACCGAATCCGCTCGATCCAGCCCTGCAAGCTGGTGAGCGGCGTGCCCATCTGGTGCGCCGCCTCGCGCGCCATCGCCACCCAGAGGCGATCGCGTTGCGCCTCCATCGCGCTTCGATAGGCGAATACGGCCACACTCACCATCACCAAGATGGTGAGCGCCTGGAGCACCACCATCGCCGTCAACTGGAATCGAGCCGGCAGCGCGCCGTAGTGCACCGTGCCGATCAGCGAATCGACGATCGGCGGGTTCTCGCGGTCCAGCCGCTCGATGAACGCCTTGAGCCGTGGATCTTCGAGCGAGCCCTCGAACGGCAGATTGTCGTACGCCGTCACCCGGCCCGCGGCGTCCGTCACCACGAGCGGGATACCGAGGCGGCGCACCTGCTCGCCGAGCGCGAGCAACGCCTCCTGTTCGGCCCCGGGCCGGGGGTTATTGAGTCCGCCGAAGATTTCGGAGTAGAAGCGGCTGGTGACGTCGGCGTCGTCCTGGAAGTGGCGGACGACGAGATAGCCCGTGCCAAGGCTCAGACCGGTGAGCAGCGCGACAAGCACCACAACCACCACCGGCGCCAGGCGCTCGAGCCGCCTCCTAGGCGCGCGGCGCGAGGCGTGAGACGCCGACATACGGCACCAGGGCCTCCGGGATGCGGACGCCTCCGTCTGCCTCCTGGTTGTGCTCGAGCAGCGCGATGATCACGCGCGGAAAGGCGACGCCCGACGCGTTGAGCGTATGCACGAATTCGGGTTTTCCCTTGGGTTCCGGGCGGTAGCGAATGTTGGCACGTCGCGCCTGGTAGTCGGTGAACGTGCTCGCGCTGGACACCTCGAGCCAGGCTCCCACACCCGGCGCCCACACCTCGAGATCGAAGGTGCGGGCGCTCGCGCTGCCGGTATCGCCGGCGGCGAGGTCCACGACCCGGTACGGCAGCTCCAGTCGGCGCAACACCGCCTCGGCGTGGGCGGTGATCAGCTCATGCTCCGGCGCGGAGTCTTCCGGCCGCACCAGCCGCACCAGCTCCACCTTGTCGAACTGGTGGACCCGGATGAGCCCGCGAGTGTCTTTGCCGTGCGCGCCCGCCTCGCGCCGGAAGCACGGCGTGCAGGCGACGTATGTGACGGGAAGCGTCGCCCCGTCGAGGATCTCGTCGCGGTGAATGTTGGTAAGCGGCACCTCGGCGGTCGGGATCAGAAAGAGGTCGTCCGTCGCCGCATAGACCTCCTCGATGAACTTCGGCAACTGGCCGGTGCCGGTCAGCGAGGCGCGATTGACCAGATACGGCGGCGCGACCTCGACGTAGCCGTGCTCGCGCGTGTGGAGGTCGAGCATGAAATTGGCCAGCGCCCGCACCAGGCGCGCGCCCGCCCCGCGAAAGAGCACGAACCCCGACCCCGCGATCTTCGCGCCGGTGGGAAGATCCAACAATCCCAGCGCGGTGCCCAGCTCCCAGTGCGGCTTGGGCGTGACGTCGAATCGGCGCGGCTCACCCCAGGTGCGCACCACGCGATTGGCGGAGGCGTCGCCATCGGGGATTTCATCGAGCGGAAAATTCGGCAGCAGGAGCAGCGCTTCTTCGAGCGAGGTCTCGACGTACCGCAGCTCGGCGTCGAGTCCTTTCACCTCTTCACCTGATACCTTGAGCTGCGCGAGCAGATCGTCGGCCGGCTCTTTGCCCCGTTTTCTTCGCGCCACCTCGTCGCTCGCCGCGTTGCGCTCCGACTTGAGCGTCTCGACGCGCACGAGCAGCTCGCGCCGCCGCTGGTCCAGCTCGAGAACGCGATCGAGCTGGACGTCGAGCGATGGGTCGAGCCGCCGGGCCAGGCTCGCGCGGCTCGCCTCTGGATCCTGCCGCAGCCGCTTCAGGTCGATCACGGCGGGTCAGTCCGTCGGGGTGCCGGGCTGAAGATTTCGGAAGCCGCAGTTTCGATTCGACAGTACCTCGAAGGTGACCTTGCGATCGGCGTCGTCAAACGAGAGCACCTGCAACTTGCCGTACTGCGGCACGCCGAGCGTGGTGCACACCACCTGACCCCGGATGATGTACCGATCTCCCACGCTGATCGGGATCGTGTCGGCGGTGACGTATCCGTTGAGGGGCGCCTGATCGATGCTGCTGAAGGCGTCGGTCGTGGCCAAGAGCCCGGGGGGCGCGCTGCTCGACGGAAGTCCGAGCACGGTGGGCGTGAGGAAGACGTGGCGACCCGCCGGGTCGATGTTGTACGCGAAGTCGAATTGCGACGTCTGGTCGGTGCGCACCGGTTGCCCCGCGTTGACCGAGAACGCACTGGGCACGACGATCGGCGTGCCGACCAGCGCCCCGAGCACGACGGTGTCGACCACGTTGGGCAGCACGGCGCTGCCCAGCGGGTTGTTGCTGCAGGCGGCGGCGAGCCCCACCGGGACGAGCGCGACGAGAAAGATGAGTTGGCGCATGAGACCGGAAGGTTAAGTGTCGTAACGAGAGGGGTCAACCCGCCGTCTTTGCTTGACTTCGGCATCGACGGCCTCTACGTTGCCCTCAACTTTTCCACCATCGGCGACGGGAGTCAAAATGGCCGGTCTGGGTGACGTCGTGCGGGCCCTGGCGGAGCGCGACGCGGTGGCGAGCGTCGTCCTGCTCAGCGCCGACGGCCTTCCCATCCACCACGCGGGTCGCGAGGTCGACGCTGACGCGATCGCGGCGCTCACCGCGACCATGGTCCGCGACGCCAACCTGCTCGCCGATACTCTCGCCCGCGGTGCGCTTGGGACCATGGTGCTCGAGTCCGATCGCGGTCTCGCGATCGTCGCCCGGGTGGGGGCCGACTGGCTCGTGGTGCTCCCGGTCGATGGCGCCGAGGTCGGCGCCCTTCTCTACGATCTGAGACGCCATCGCTCGGCGCTCACGGCCCTGCTGTAACATGTCTCAAATTCAGCCTCCGGTTCGCGCATGAGGTGGGCGGTCATTCTTGCCGGCGGGTCCGGCACGCGTTTTTGGCCGCTCAGCACTCCCAACAATCCCAAGCAACTCCTGCCGCTCGCCGGCGCGCGCTCCACCGCCGAGGAGGCGGTGGACCGGCTGGGCGGACTGGTCCCGCGGGAGCGCATCCTCGTCGTCACGGGGCCCGCCCTCGCGCCTCGGCTCCAGCAGCGACTCGAGCTCGATAGCGCCAACGTCCTGGTGGAGCCGCGCGCCGCGTCGACCGGCCCGGCCCTCGTCTGGGCAAGCTGGGAGGCCCTCCGCCGCGACCCCGACGCCGAGGTGCTCTCGATGCACGCCGATTGGTCGGTGGCCGATCCCGCCGGGTTTCGCCACACCGCCGATCTCGCGTTTCACACCGCCCGCCAGCACAATCGATTGGTCACCGTGGGTATGGTCCCGTCCCGCCCCGAAACCGGCTACGGCTACATCGTGCCCGGTGAGCCGCTCGATCAGTCCGCCTGGAACGTCGAGCGCTTCCTGGAAAAGCCGGACGCCGCCACGGCGCTCGATCTCATGGCGAACGGAGCGCTCTGGAACAGCGGCCTCTTCGCTTGGACCGCGGCCACGCTGCTGACCGAAGTCGAGAAGCATACGCCCGAGATCGCGCCGCATATCGCCAAACTCCAAGCGGGCGACGTCGCCGGATTCTTTCGTGACGTCACGGCGGTCTCCATCGACATCGGCGTGCTCGAGCGGAGCGCGGCCGTGGCGGTGGTGAGCGGCGCCTTCGACTGGGATGACGTCGGCACCTGGGAGGCCCTGGCGCGGGTTCGGCCCAAGGACCAGCGCGGCAACGTGGTGGCCGGGCGAGCCGTGGCGCACGAGTCCGCCGATTGCGTGGTCTGGGCGGACGAAGACATCGTGGTGTTGAGCGGCGTGCGGGATCTGATCGTGGTCCAGGCCCACGGCCGCGTGCTCGTCATGTCGCGGGACCGCGCCGCGGCGATGAAACAACTGCTCGACGCGCTCCCGCCAGAGGTGCGCGACCTCCCCGAGTGACCGCACTCTATCTCCTCGAGCCTCCCACGCCCGGCGCGGCGTGGGCGCCGTTCGGCGGGGTACGCCCAGTCGCCGAGCTTCGCGCGGGAATCTGGCGCATTCGCGAACGCTGGGAACACGCCCTCGGGCTCAAGACCACCGCCATTCTCGGCGATCACGTCGCCGGCTTCCACGAAGACGACGAGCCGCCCTGCCTGCCAGCCCGATCGGTCGGCGGACCCGCGGTGGTGGTGGCCAGTTGGTTCGCGCCCACCGGCGAGCCGATCCGGCTCGGGGCCGATACCCGCCGCCTGGTGCATGAGGGCACGACCATCGGCTGGATTGTTCCCGAGCGTGGGGAGCTCGCCTCGGTCGGCGACCGAGGCCCCGCCGTTTCGGTCGAAGGGATGCTGCTCCCTGGTACCTATGCGCTGCTCGACGCCCTCGATCGCTATCTACCCCAAGACTGCGCCGCGCTCGCCCGCGGACCGCGTGACGCCCTGCCCGCCGGCTCCGTCGTGCTGGGCGACCCGGCTGCGGTCGTCTGCCGTGGCGCCACCGTCGAGCCCGGGGTGGTATTCGATGTCCGCCATGGCGCGATCGTGCTCGAGGCGGGCGCCGAGGTGCGGCACGGCACTCGGCTCGAGGGGCCGGTCTACGTGGGACGCGGCACCCGGCTGCTCGGAGGCTTCATCCGGCACGCGGTGTTCGGGCCCGAGTGCCGGGTGAGAGGCGAGATCGCCGCCACGATATTCCTGGGCTACGGCAACAAGGCGCACGACGGGTTCGTGGGCCACAGCGTGGTGGGCCGATGGGTGAATCTCGGCGCCGGCACCACCACGTCGAATCTCAAGAACACCTACGGTCCGATCCGCCTGGATGTTGGCGCCGGCCGCATCGAGACCGGGCGCCTCAATCTCGGCACGCTCTTCGGCGATCACGCCAAAACAGCCATCGGCACCATGCTCGGCACCGGCACGGTGGTTTCCGCCGGCGCCAACGTGTTCGGCGCGCCGTCGGCGCCGAAGTACGTGCCGCCGTTCGCCTGGGGCATCGGCGGGGAGCAGATGCACGAGGAGGGATTCCTCCGGATCGCCGAGCGCGTGATGGCGCGGCGCGAGGTGGCCTTCACGGAAGAGCGACGGGAATCCCTCCGCGGCATCTACCGGCGGGCGGCTCGCGCGTGATGCGGCTCTTCGTGCTCGGCTCCGGCTCGCGCGGCAACTGCTGCGCGGTGGAGAGCGGCGACGCGGTGCTGCTGATCGACGCGGGATTCAGCGCGCGTGAGATCGAACGCCGCGCGGCCGCCGCGGGACTCGACCTCTCCCGCCTCATCGGCATCGCGCTGACGCACGAGCACGGCGACCACGCCTGCGGTGCGGCCAGGCTGGCCCAGCGGTTCGGCGTCCCCGTCCTCACGGCTCCCGGCACCTGGACGCGACTCGAGGCCGACTGCCGGTCGGCGCAGCACCGCCCGCTGGGACTCTGCGCCCGGGTCGAGATCGGGCCGTTCACCGTGGTCGCGTGCCCCACCAGCCACGACGCAGCCGAACCCCTGGCCATCGCCGTGCACGTCTCCTACGGCGCGCGCATCGGCGTCGCCTACGATCTCGGCCGGCCCACGGCCGCGGTCCGGTATCTATTGCGGGAGTTGACGGCGATTGTGCTGGAGGCGAATCACGACGAGGTGCTGCTGCGAACGAGCGGCTATCCGCCATCGGTGCAGCAGCGGATCGCGGGATCGGGGGGGCACCTATCGAATCGGGCGGCGGCCGAGCTGCTCGCCGAGGTGCATCACCCCGGCCTGGGCGTCGTGGTGCTCGCCCACCTGAGCCAGCGCTGCAACACGGCGGACGAGGCACGCCGGACGGTGCAACCCGCCCTCGATCGTGCCGGATTCACCGGCGAGCTTCACGTCGCGGACCAAGACGTCCCGCTCCCGCCGCTCAGCGTCGCGCCTCCCTTACAGCCGCAGCTCGGACTGTCCTTGTGACTCGAGGCAGGTAGAGCCCGGTCAGCCGCTCTGGTTCAACTGGGCGTCTTGTCCGGATCCGCCGGAACCGGAATGCTGTCGGGCCGGGGCGTGGGCGGCCCCACCCGATCGAAGTCCACCGGCTCGTTGAGATCCCCACCCGACAGCGTGAGCCGCTCCTTGCCGACCTTCAGCCGGTAACTCACCCACTCTCCGCCCAGCGCCAGCAGCAGGCTGTCGGGCTTGATCCGCCAACGGACGGTCTCCGTGCCGTAGCTGGCGCTGCTGTCCGGGCGCACCACCACGACGCGCGGACCGTCTTTCTTGCCTTGCTTGATGTCGAATTTCCAGGTGCCGAGAACGGCAGGGGCCTGTGCGGCCGCCGGTACGCTGGCGGCGATGACGAGGGAGGCCAGAAGGGCGACGATTCGAGGCATGGCTCTAACATAAATACGCCGATCGGTCAGCGGGACCTGCCGCCCCCGATCGGGTCCCGCTTATGCGGATAGTGCGCGGTCCGGTACCGGCTGGATCTCGCGCACATCGGTTCCCGCATCGCTCGGCGCCGGACTCCCCGCGGGTTGGGTCGGCGCCGTGAGCGGCACCAGCAGCAGCGCCCGAACCCGCGACGTTCGATCGGTCATTTCGACGCCTCTCGCTATTTGGACCGGGAGATTTCCATCTTGGGATCGCCCTGCTTGCCCTCCACCTGCGGCGCAAAGTGCGACTCCTCCACCCCGTCGTGGATCAACGCCGCCTGGATCGTCTGCCCCCGTGTCGCGGCGATCTGCTTGTTCGCGTCCTTGGTCCCCGCGTCCTTGGCCCAGACCGTGATCTTGTAGGTACCCGGCGTCTCTTTCATGGCTTCGGCCAGCCGCGTCATCGCCTGCTCGTAGTCGGAGGCGGACTCGGGAAAGAGCGTGGCCGTACCCGGCATCCACGGCAGATTGGTAAGCGTGGTCTTCCCATTGGCGAGTTGGATGGACAGGTTCGGCACGATCCCGATAGGGCCGGCCGCCTGCTGCATCATCGCCGCTTGCGAGCCGCCGCCGCCCATCATGGCGGGGTTGGGCTGCGCGGCCTGCATCGCGGCGTTGGTCATCCCCATCTGCCCCATGGCCCCCATGCAGCTCGTTCCAGTCGCGGCGCCCGCGGCGCCGGCGGCGACGCCGCCCACGCTAGTATTGGATCCGGCGTCGATCGCGCCCGCGATGATCTGACCGCCAGGCACCATCGTGCACGCGGCGACCTTGGCCACCTGCCGCACCACCTTGTTGTGGGCGAGCCCCTTGGCCTTGCCGAAGAATCCGCCCTTCTTGGCCGGGGGCTCCGGTTGCGCGGTGGCCGCGGCCGTCGCCGGGGTGGTATCGGGCTGGACCCGCGAGGTGCTGTCGGCCACGACCGGGGCCGGCGCGGCCGCGGTTTCGAGCGGCGCGGCGGGCGCCGTGGCCGGCTTCTTCGCCTTCTTCTTGGCCTTGGGCGCTGGGGTCGTGGTCGTGGGTGCCGGCGTCTGACCGGCGGCGGGAACGGCCAGGGCGCAAGCCAGGATGACGGACGCGAGCAGCAGGGACGAGCGGCGCATAGGCGGTACGCGTCTCCGGTTCTTGTTCGGCTCTGAGTGTGAACGCGGGTGCGGTCATTCGAGGAACGCCGGGGACGGTCATTCCTTCTCACCCCCCATTTGCTCCCTCGCCCAGCCCGGGACAACTTCCCCGAATGCTCCTCGCCATTCTGCTGGTCGCCGCCCAGCTCGGGCCGCGCGTGCGACAGCCGGGCGCCTCGGACCCCCGCGCCGTCCTCCGCGAGGTGGTGCGGGCAGTGGAGACCGGTACCACCGGGCCGGCCGGGGCTGAGTGGCGGCGCCGGCTGGCCCAGAGTCCCGGCGACCCGTCCGTGCGGTTCGCCTTGGCCTCGCTCGACCGGCTGACGTACCGGTACCCGAGCGCGATCGATGGTTACGCGGCGGTGAGCGCGTTGCCGGCCGCGCAAACCGGCCGGTTTGCCGCGTTCGCGTCGCTCGGGGCGGCGCAGGTCCTCTGGGTCACGGGCCGGTACGCCGAGGCGGGAACCCGCTTTGCCGCCGCCGTCGAGCAGGGTCGCGCCGGGGGGGACACGGCGGCTCAAGTCCTCGGCCTGGTCGGACTCGCGGGCCAGCAGCTTCGGACCACCGATGCCGCCGTCGCCGGCGCCACGTTCGACTCCGCCGGGCGCCTGGTGCCCGCAGGCGATTTCCAGCTGCAGGCAGCCTATCGCTGCGGCCGGGCCGCGCTGCTCGCTCGCACCGCGCGCCCGGAGGCCGTGACCGAGGCTCGTTCGGGCGCCGCCGCCGCGCGCCGCGCCGGAGACGCCCGACAGGAAGCGGCCTGCCTGCTCATCGCCGCGAACGGCCTGGCGCGCCTCAGCCGGCTGAAGGAGGCGAGCGCGCTCTTCAGCGATCTCGCTCTCCGGCTTCGGCGCCTGCACGAGCACGCCGGTCTCGCCACCGTGCTCCAGTGGCATGGGTATGTCGCATTCACCCAGGAACACGTCGACGAAGCTCAGCGGCTTCTGGGCACCGCGATCCTCGAGGCCGAGACGTCCGGCAACGTGTCGGTCCTGGCCTGGTCGCTCCTCAACCTGGCGCAGGTGTCGATCGCTCTCTCCGATCCGATCTCGGCCGCGGCGGAGACCGATCGCGCCTTGGCGCTGCTCCGGGGCCTCGGCGATCAATGGGGCGTGACGACCGCGCTCGGGCTCCAGGGCGACTTGGCCTTCACCACCGGCGACACCGCGCGGGCACACGCGCTGTTCAACGAAGTGGCCGAGCACGCGATCGGCACCGGAGACGCGCCGGCCGAGGCGGAGGTGGAGACCAGTCTCGCGGCGCTCGCCGTGCGGGCGCGAGACTGGCTCGGTGCCGCGCGCGGGCTCGATCGGGCGCGCGCGGCGCTGCTTCGGGCCGGCCGCTCGGCGGAGGCGGCGGCGCTGCCTTACGAGCACGGTGTGCTCGCGCTCCGGCGCAACGACCCCAAGACCGCGCGCACCTCGCTGCTGGCGGCGCTCGCGGGCGCCGACTCGGCGCATCGCATCACCCGTTACCTCGCGGAGTCGCGCCTGGCGGAGGTCCATCTCCGGCTTGGCGACACGGTCGAGGCCGAGCGCCGCCTGGTGCACGCGAGCGACGAGCTCGACGGCTGGCGCGCGACCTTGAGCGACAGCACGCTGCGGGTGCTGGCCTTCCAAGTGAGTGACCGCTTCGGCGGGGAGGACCTGGGCACGGCGTCCGTGCTGGCCGCGATGGCGACGAGCGGCCGCCTGGCCCCCGCGTTCGAGATCGCCGAGCGGCGCCGCGCCCGAGACCTGCGCGATCAGCTCCTCAGGCTGACGGCGCCGACCCACAGGTCGGTGCCGCGCGCGCCCAGACCGCTGTCGTTTTCCGCGTTCACGGCCGCGCTTCCCGACGATCGCACGGCAGTGCTCGAGTATGTGACCGGGCGCGGGGAGCAACCCACGGTGCTGTTCGCCTTGGCCCGGGGATGGAGTCGGGCCTATCGCCTGGCACCGCTCGATAGCCTGATCGAGCCGATCGGCCGATTCGTCGCGCTGGTGGACGGAGGCCTTCCCGACTCGGCGGCCGGCGCTCGCTTGGGGGAGTTGCTCCTCGCTCAGGCGGCGGCCGAGCTGCCGGCGGCCGTCACTCGACTGGTGCTCCTGCCGGACGACGCTCTCCACCACGTGCCGTTCGCGGCGCTC